>NZ_CP108039.1:1232142-1540178 GCF_036173045.1 Streptomyces sp. NBC_00299 | reverse complement strand
GCTGCTCTCGTGCGATCAGCGTGTCGCGCCGCGCCTCCGGTACCCGGGAGAGCAACGCATCGGCGGCGAGAGCCGCCGCGTCGCCCGGCAGGTAGATCCGGGTGTACAGGTGCACCAGCAGGCCGCGCGCGAAGAGGCACACGCTGAGGTACGGGGCGCTGTGCCCACGGGAGCCCGGCCGCAGCGTCCGCGCGGTCCAGTGCCCGTTGGCGTCGGTCTGGATGCGGCCCCAGCCCGTGAACTCGACGCCGTTGCGGCCCAGATACCCGCCGCTCGCCGGGTCGCGCCGGATCGAGCCGTCGACCTGCGGGATGTTCCCGTCCGGGTCGGCGCCCCACAGCTCCACGAAGGCGTCCGGCAGCGGATTGCCCTCGCCGTCGGTGATGTAGCCCTCGAGGACGATCGTGTCCGGGTGGCCGATCGGGGCGATGTCGCCGCCGCCGGGGAAGGGCAGGGCGTGGCCGTAGAAGGGGCCGACGGTGTGCGACGGGGTCGGGAGCACGGTCTCGGGACGGCTCGTGTCGATCTTCGTCATGGCAGGTCAGCGTCCCTCTTCGATCCAGGTGGCGTTCGGTCCGTCGAGGACGATGTCCCAGTGGTAGCCCATCGAGAACTCCGGCACCGACAGGCCGTGGTCGTAGGTGGCGACCAGCCGCTGGCGGGCCGCGTCGTCCGTCACCGACTGGATGATCGGGTCGTACGGGAACAGCGGGTCGCTCGGGAAGTACATCTGCGTCACCAGCCGCTGCGTGAACGCCGTGCCGAACAGCGAGAAGTGGATGTGGGCCGGCCGCCAGGCGTTGACGTGCTGACGCCACGGGTAGGGGCCCGGCTGGACGGTGGTGAAGCGGTAGCAGCCGCTGTCGTCGGTCAGGGTGCGGCCGACGCCCGTGAAGTTCGGGTCCAGCGGGGCGTCGTGCTGCTCGCGCTGGTGGGCGTAGCGGCCGGCCGAGTTGGCCTGCCAGATCTCGATGAGCTGGCCGCGGATCGGACGGCCGTCGCGATCGAGGAGCCGGCCCTCGACGGTGATGCGCTCGCCGATCGGCTCACCCGTGTGCTGCCGGGTCAGGTCGTTGTCGATCTCGGTGATGTCCCGCTCGCCGAAGGCGGGGGAGTGCAGTTCCACCAGCTCCGGGTCCTTGCTGACGTCGATCGTGACCGGCGGCTGCTTGGGATGGCGCAGGACGGAGGAGCGGTAGGGGGTGTAGTCGCGGCGCGGGTGGTGCTCGACGGGGGCTCCGTCGGCGATCCGCTTCTCGTACGCGGCGTGCTCGGCCGCGATCTCCCGGTCGATGTCGTGCTGGGTGAGGGTCATGGGGATCGATCCTGCGTTTCGTCAACGTTCGAGGACTAGGGCGAGGCCTTGGCCCACGCCGATGCAGAGGGTGGCGACGCCGACTCCACTGCCCTTGCGGGCGAGCTGGTGGGCGACGGTGCCGGCGAGGCGGGCGCCGGACGCGCCGAGCGGATGGCCGAGGGCGATGGCGCCGCCCTGCGGGTTGAGGATCGCCGGGTCGAAGTCGGGCCACTCGGCGACGCAGCCCAGCACCTGGGCGGCGAAGGCCTCGTTCAGCTCCAGCACGGACAGGTCGCCGAACCCCCTGCCCGCCTTGGCGAGCGCGCGGTTGACGGCCTCGACGGGGGCGAGCCCGAAGTAGTCCGGGTCCAGGGCGTTGACGCCGGTCGCGGAGATCCGGGCGAGCGGCTCACGGCCGGTGGCCCGCAGGCCCTCCTCGTCGACGAGGAGCAGCGCGGCGGCGCCGTCGTTCAGCGGGGAGGCGTTGCCCGCGGTGACGGTCCCCTCGGAGGTGCGGAAGGACGGCTTGAGCTTCGCCATCGCCGCGAGGGACGCATCCGGCCGTACGGATTCGTCGGCGCCGAAGACGACCGGGTCGCCCTTGCGCTGCGGCATGCTCACCGGCGCGAGCTCGGCGTCGAAGAGGCCCTCGGACCGCGCCCGGGCAGCCTTCTGATGGCTGTGCAGGGCGAACTCGTCCTGCTTCTCCCGGCTGATCTTGTGCTTCTCGGCGATCAGCTCGGCCGACTCGCCCAGCGGGATCGTCCACTGCGGTGCCATCCGCGGGTTGACCATGCGCCAGCCCAGGGTGGTCGAGAACAGCTCGGTGTGGGCGGCCGGGAAGGGCTTGTCGGACTTGGGCAGCACGTACGGCGCCCGGGTCATCGACTCCACACCGCCGGCCACGACGATCGAGGCGTCCCCGACCGCGATGGCGCGGGCCGCCTGGATGACCGCTTCGAGGCCCGACGCGCACAGCCGGTTGACCGTCACGCCGGGCACGGAGGTGGGCAGGCCGGCCAGGAGTGCGGCCATGCGGCCGACGTTGCGGTTCTCCTCTCCGGCGCCGTTGGCGTTGCCGAAGTACACGTCCTCGATCCGGGACGGGTCCAAGTCGGGCGTACGGCCCATGAGTTCACGGATGGCGTGGGCGGCCAGGTCGTCCGGGCGGACGGATGCGAGGGCGCCGTTGTAGCGGCCGATCGGGGTGCGGACCGCGTCGACGAGGTAGACGGTGTTCACAGCAGACTCTCCGCGACGGTGAGTTTTGCGTCGGTGCCGGCGATGATCTCGTCGACGGTGACACCCGGCGCGGTCTCGACGAGCAGGAGACCGTCCGCTGTCACGTCCAGCACGCCGAGGTCGGTGATGATCCGGTTCACGCAGCCCTTGCCCGTGAGCGGCAGGGCGCACTCGGCGAGGATCTTGGGGCTGCCGTCCTTGGCGGTGTGGGTCATCACCACGATGACGGTGCGGGCCCCGTGCACGAGGTCCATCGCCCCGCCGATCCCGGTGATCATCTTGCCGGGGATCGCCCAGTTCGCCAGGTCACCGGTGGCGGAGACCTGCATGGCGCCGAGCACGGCGACATCTATGTGCCCGCCGCGGATCATCGAGAACGACAGTGCCGAGTCGAAGTAGGACGCGCCCGGCAGGACCGTGACGGTCTCCTTGCCGGCGTTGATCAGATCCGGGTCGACCTGGTCCTCGGCCGGGTAGGGGCCGGTGCCGAGGATGCCGTTCTCGGACTCGAGGATCACCTCGACGCCGGGCGGCAGATAGTTCGGGATCAGGGTCGGCAGTCCGATGCCGAGGTTGACGTACTGGCCGTCCTGAAGCTCGCGAGCGGCCCGAGCGGCCATCTCTTCCCGCGTCCACGCCATGGCTAGCTCACCGTCCCGTCTGTCAGGGGGGCGGAAACCGTGCGCCGTTCGATCTGCTTGTCGGTCGCCTGCTCAGGGGTGAGCGCCACGACCCGCTGGACGAAGATGCCCGGCAGATGCACCGCGTCCGGATCGATCTCGCCCGGCTCCACGAGTTCCTCCACCTCGGCGATCGTCACCCGCCCGGCCATCGCGGCCAGCGGGTTGAAGTTCCGGGAGGACTTGTTGAACACCAGGTTCCCGTGCCGGTCGCCCTTCCACGCCCGCACCAGCGCGAAGTCGGTGCGGATACCGCGCTCCAGGACGTACTCGGTGCCGTCGAACTCCCGCACTTCCTTCGGCGGCGAGGCGAGCGCGACCCCGCCGGAGCCGTCGTAGCGCCAGGGCAGCCCGCCGTCGGCGACCTGCGTGCCCACCCCGGCGGGTGTGTAGAACGCGGGGATGCCCGCCCCGCCGGCCCGCAGCCGCTCGGCCAGCGTGCCCTGCGGGATCATCTCGACCTCCAGCTCACCGCCCAGGTACTGGCGGGCGAACTCCTTGTTCGCGCCGATGTACGAGCCGGTCACCCGGGCGATCCGGCCCGCCGACAGCAGCACCGCAAGCCCCGACTCCATCGCCCCGCAGTTGTTGGAGACCACCGACAGGCCGCCCACCCCGCGCTCGTACAGCGCCTGGATCAGCACGTTCGGCACACCGCTCAGCCCGAAACCACCCACCGCGAGCGACGCGCCGTCACCCACATCGGCCACCGCCCCCAGGGCCGTGGCGACCACCTTGTCCATCCGAGAAGCCCCATCTCTTCCGAGCGCTCAGCACCCGAGTTAGTCAGCGCACTGAGTATTTCTGCGAGGTTGTCTCTCACGCTGCCACCGGAGGGGGAAGCCGTCAAGAGCTCGGTAAATGCGAACGTCATGGGCTTGGCAGCCCGAGGACAGTCGAGCGAAGGTCCGGTATTGTTCAGTGCACCGACGATTACGACCAGGGGAGCACGCATGGCCGCCGTGGACCTCACCACCCACCCCGGGCATCTGGCCCGGCGGCTCCAGCAGGCGCACTACCTGCTCTGGAACACCATGGTCTCCGAGGAGATCACCTCGCCCCAGTTCGCCGTCCTCAACACGCTCGTCGCCGAGCCGGGCCTGGACCAGCGGACGGTGGGGGAGCGGGTCGGGCTCGACCGGTCCACGATCGCCGAGGTGATCAGCCGGCTCGGCCGCCGGGGGCTGCTCGACAAGGTCCGCGACCCCCAGGACGGCCGGCGCTTCCTGCTGCGCCTCACCGAGGAGGGGGTGCGCACGCACAAGAAGCTGACCGTGCGCACGGCCCGGATGAACCAGGTCTTCCTTGCCCCGCTCTCCGCGGACGAGCAGGCACTCTTCTTCGACCTGATCCGCCGCGTCGCGGACGCGGCCGAGGGGCTCCGCAATCCGGCGGAACCCCTCGTCGCACACCCCTGATCCCGCACCTGTGCACCTTCGGACGCTCAGGGCGCCTGCGCGAACACCACCCACACCTGGCCGTCCCGGAAGGTCATCCGCTTGCCGGCGCCGGTCGTGAACGTCGTGCCGTCCGTGGCCTTGGGGCGCTTCCAGTTGACCTCGTAGGCGCGCCCGTCGCGCAGCACCCGCGCCTTGCCCGAGCCGACCGTCTCGGTGTACGGCGTGTAGTGGCCGAGCTTGTCGTGGAACTCGGACTTGCGCACCTTCACGTACTGCACGACGACCGTGGCTGCCGCCACCCGCTTGCCGTCCGACGTCGTGGCGGCCTTGCCGTCCATGGCGACCAGCCAGCGGTTCTGGCTGCTGGACCAGGTGAACGTGTACTTGGCCAGTGTGTACCGCACCGTCTGCGAGGCCGTGGCCTTGCCGCCCGCCGGGGCGGCGCCGAAGCGGAAGCCGGTCGTCAGGGCGTCCTTGCCCGGCGCGGCGGGCATCAGCCGCTGGGGCCGCAGGAAGAGGTTGTGCGGCGCGGGCCGGCCCTTGCCGCGGAAGTACGCGCCGTCCGCCTTCTCGGGCGGCGCCGCCTGCACGGAGGCCTTGTCGATCAGCGGCATGAGCTTGCCCTGCGCCCCGGAGAAGGCGAGCGTCGGCTTGTTGAACTGCGCCAGCAGCTCCAGGTCGGACTCGCGTGCGCTGCGCACCGGCCCGACGGCCTTCGGCAGCTTCGTCGCGTACACCGCCATCAGGCGGCTCAGCCCGCCCTCGACCGGCTCGACGTACACGATGTCCGCGGCGCTCAGGCCCGTATGGGGGCGGGCGGCGCGGGCATTGTCGATCTTCACGGCGAGTACCGATGGGCTCTTCGCCCGGCTCTCGCCCTCGCTCGGCGTCGACGCATGCGGCCGTCCGCGGCTGTCGTCGCCCGGTCCGCCGGACGTCGTGCACGCCGACGCCAGCGAAGCCGCCATCGCGGCGGCCAGCAGCCCCGCGATGGTCGTGGCGCGTCTGGAGCGCGCCCCTCGTTGTCTGCCCACCGTTGCCACCCGCACCCACCCACCCAGCCTGTGTGTCATTAATAGTGCGCTTATCTGTTCATAGGTGACATACCCGATCAGCTGGGACTGCCCGCACCAATCCGCCGATCGGCCCTGGCGCGGCCAGCCGGTCGGCGTACGCCGCGCACAGCCGGCTCGCGGGCGGGGCACCGGCCCGCCCGAACGGTTCGGCGGGGGAGTGCAGGGGTACCCGGCCCGGACCGCAGAAGCGAACGCGCACATGTGACGGAGGGAGCGCGGGCGATGAGGGCAGTGACCTGGCAGGGCAAGCGTGACGTGCGCGTGGAGAACGTGCCCGATCCGACCATCCAGGAGCCGACGGACGCGGTCATCCGCATCACGTCCACCGGGCTGTGCGGCTCCGACCTGCACCTGTACGAGGTGCTCACGCCGTTCATGACGCCGGGCGACATCCTCGGCCACGAACCGATGGGCATCGTCGAGGAGGTCGGCGCCGGGGTCCCGGACCTGCAGGCGGGGGACCGGGTCGTGGTGCCGTTCCAGATCGCCTGCGGCAACTGCTGGATGTGCCTGACCGGCCTGCCGACCCAGTGCGAGACCACCCAGGTCACCGGCGAGGGCATGGGCGCCGCCCTGTTCGGCTACACCCGCCTGTACGGCGCGGTGCCCGGCGCCCAGGCCGAGTATCTGCGCGTCCCGCAGGCGCAGTTCGGTCCGATCAAGGTCCCGGAGGGCCCGCCCGACGACCGGTTCGTCTACCTGTCCGACGTACTGCCCACCGCCTGGCAGGCGGTCCGCTACGCCGAGGTCCCGAAGGGCGGCAGCGTCGCCGTGCTCGGCCTCGGCCCCATCGGCGACATGGCCTGCCGGGTCGCCCAGGTCCAGGGCGCCGAGCGGGTGTTCGGCGTCGACCTGGTGCCCGAGCGGCTGCGCAGGGCACGCGAGCGCGGAGTCGAGACCTTCGACCTCAGGAGCTTCCACGACGAGAAGGAGCTGGTCGCAGCCATCCGCGACGAGACCGACGGCCGCGGCCCCGACGCCGTCATCGACGCGGTCGGCACCGAGGCCCACGGCAGCGCCGCCGCCCGGCTGGCCCAGCAGGCCTCCGCGATGCTGCCCCGCAAGGTGAGCGGCCCGCTCGCCGAACGCTTCAGCATCGACCGGCTCGCCGCCCTCTACACGGCCATCGACCTGGTGCGGCGCGGCGGCACCATCTCCCTGTCCGGCGTGTACGGCGGCACCGCGGACCCGATACCGCTGCTCACCCTGTTCGACAAGCAGGTCCAGATCCGGATGGGCCAGGCCAACGTGCGCCGCTGGAGCGACGACATCCTGCCGTACCTGACGGACGAGGACCCGCTCGGCGTCGACGACTTCGCCACCCATCGCGTGCCACTGAGCGAGGCCCCGCACGCGTACGAGATGTTCCAGCGCAAGCAGGACGGCGCGGTCAAGGTGCTGATGCAGCCGTGATTCCGATTCGCGCCGCTCGTCAGGCCTGCGGCGCGAAGATCTCCGCCAGGTCGTAGCTCACCGGCTCCTCCAGCTGCGTGTACGTGCAGCTCTCGGGCGTGCGGTCCGGGCGCCAGCGGCGGAAGCGGGCCGTGTGCCGGAAGCGGACCCCGTTCTCCATGTGGTCGTACGCCACCTCGGCCACCCACTCCGGCCTGAGCGGCACCCAGGACAGATCCTTCTTGCCCGACCAGCGGCTCGGCGCGCCCGGCAGCCGCGCCGACTCGTGGGCCGCCTCGTCGGCCCAGGCCGCCCAGGGATGCCCCGTGGCATCCGCCATGCGCAGCGGCTCCAGCTCCTCGACCAGCTCGGCACGCCGCGTCATGGAGAACGCGGCCGACACGCCCACGTGCTGGAGGACGCCCTGGTCGTTGTGGAGGCCGAGCAGCAGGGAGCCCACGACCGGGCCGCTCTTGTGGAGGCGGTAGCCCGCGACGACGACGTCCGCCGTCCGCTCGTGCTTGATCTTGAACATGGCCCGCTCGTTCTGGAGATAGCGCAGCGTGAGGGGCTTCGCGATGACCCCGTCCAGGCCCGCCCCCTCGTACTGCTCGAACCACCCCTGGGCCGTGTCGACGTCGGTCGTCGCCGGCGCCACGTGCACCGGCGCCGTCACCCCGGACAACGCCATCGTGAGCATCGCCCGCCGGTCCGCGAGCGGCACCTCGAGCAGCGACTGGTCCGCCAGCGCCAGCAGGTCGAAGGCCACGAACGACGCCGGTGTCCGCTCGGCCAGCGTCCGCACCCGGGAGTCGGCCGGGTGGATGCGCTCGGTGAGCGCGTCGAAGTCCAGCCGCCCCTCGCGCGCGATGACGATCTCCCCGTCCAGCACGCACCGCTCCGGCAGCCGCTCCTTCAGCGCCGCCACCAGCTCGGGAAAGTACCTGGTCAGCGGCTTACCGGTGCGGCTGCCGAGCTCCACCTCGTCCCGGTCGCGGAACACGATCGCCCGGAAACCGTCCCACTTCGCCTCGTACTGCATGCCCGGCGGGATCTTCGCCACCGACTTGGCGAGCATCGGCTTCACGGGCGGCATCACCGGCAGGTCCATGGGGACGATTCTGCTCGCATCCGGCTGCCGCCGCCCGGTGTGCGCGGCATGCGCGGTGCGCCTACCGTGTCTCGCATGGGCGAAGCGGTGGAGCTGGAAGCGGGCGGCCGGACCGTGCGCCTGTCCAACCCGGGCAAGATCTTCTTCCCGGAGCGCGGCTTCACCAAGCTGGACCTCGCCCGCTACTACATCGCCGTCGGCCCCGGCATCCTGCGCGCCCTGCGCAACCGGCCCACCACCCTGGAGCGCTACCCGGACGGGGTGACCGGCGAGTGGTTCTACCAGAAGCGGGCGCCCAAGAGCATGCCCGACTGGATCCCCACCGCCCACATCACCTTCCCCAGCGGCCGCAGCGCCGACGAGATGTGCCCCACCGAGGAGGCCGCGGTCGTGTGGGCCGCCCAGTACGGCACGCTCACCTTCCACCCCTGGCCGGTCCGCCGCGACGACGTCGACAGCCCCGACGAACTGCGCATCGACCTCGACCCGCAGCCCGGCACCGACTTCGACGACGCCGCCCGCGCCGCGCATGAACTGCGCGCCGTACTCGACGAGTTCGGTGGCCTGCGCGGCTGGCCCAAGACCTCCGGCGGGCGCGGCCTGCACGTCTTCGTGCCCATCGAGCCGCGCTGGACCTTCACCCAGGTCCGGCGCGCCGCCATCGCGGTCGGGCGGGAGATGGAGCGCCGGATGCCGGAGCACGTGACGATCAAGTGGTGGAAGGAGGAGCGGGGCGAGCGCATCTTCATCGACTACAACCAGACGGCCCGCGACCGCACGATCGCCTCCGCCTATTCCGTACGGCCCCGCCCGCACGCCCCGGTATCGGCGCCCCTGCACTGGGAAGAGGTCGGCCAGGCGCACCCCCAGGACTTCGACCTCGTGACCATGCCCGCGCGCTTCGCCGAACTCGGCGACGTGCACGCGGACATGGACGACCACCGCTTCTCGCTGGACGCGCTGCTGGAGCTGGCCAACAAGGACGAACGCGACCACGGACTCGGCGATCTGCCGTACCCGCCCGAGTATCCGAAGATGCCGGGGGAACCGAAGCGGGTGCAGCCGAGCCGGGCGAAGAAGGAGGCGCCCCCGTCGGAGGCGCCTCCCTCGGAGCCCACAGCTCCTTGAACCACAGCTTGTTGATCTACACCTTCTTGATCTACAGCTCCTTGATCCGGATGTCCCGGTACGAGACCACATCCGTGGTGCCGTGCACCTGGAGCCCGATGTAGCCGGAGGCGAACCTGCGCCCGTCCGTGCCCGGGTCGTCCGAGCGCGGCGGGACGAAGTCCTGGCCGCCGGTGTTGTCGAACTCGTTGATCAGCACGCCGTTGCGGTAGACCGAGTAGTGCTGGTCGACCACCCGGATCTCGTAGTCGTTCCACGTCCCCTTCTGGGTGACGCCGGCACCGGCCAGCCCCACCCGGTCGAAGCCGTAGATCGAACCGGTCTTGTACATGTCGCCGTCGGGCCGGTCGAGCACCTGCACCTCGTGCCCGTACTTGATGGCGACCCACTCCGGCCGCGGCTCCTCGGAGTGGTCGTGGACCCACGGGAAGCGGACGAACACACCGGAGTTGGCGTTGCCGGTGCCCGGAGCGTCGTCGCGCCACTGGAGCTTGAGCGAGAAGTCACCGTACTTCCGCTCGGGGAACCACAGCATGCCCAGGCCGTCCTTGCTGGTGCCGCTCGTGATCGAACCGTCGGCGTTCTGCGCGAACGAACCACCGCCCACCTGCTGCCACTTGGCGAAGGATCCCGCGCTGCCGTCGAGGATCGTGCGGTAGCCCTCGGTCTGGCCGGGCTTGCCGATCCCGGACTGCCGGGCCGCCTTGCGGACGGCGTTGTACTCGCGCTGGTCGATGACCCCCTCCTTGAGGAGCTTGTCCAGGACCGTCGTCACGTGCTTGAGGAACAGCGCGTGGGACGACCACTCCTTCTCGTCCTCGATCAACTCGTTGATCCGGCAACGGCTGTTGGTGAGCCGGTTCGGGACACCCGAGTCGACCGTGCCGACGATCACCGTCAACCGCTCGTCGAACTCCGGGCAGTTGGGGGCGGGGACCTGGCCTGCCACCACGGTGAAGGTCACCGTGCGGGCGGTGGAGGTGTTACCCGCCTTGTCCGTCGCCCGGTAGCCGAGGGTGTGCGTGCCCGCGCGGTCGACGACCACCGGCGCCCCGTACGCGAGGTAGGGCCCGCCGTCGATCGAGTACTCGATCCGGTCGACACCCGAGCCGTGGTGCTCGTCGGTCGCCGTGACGGTCACCTTGGCGTTGCCGATGTAGGCCCCGTCGGAGTTCTTCGTCCCGTCGACGGTCACACCCGTCACCGGCGCGGTCGTGTCCGGCTGGGGCGCCGCCACGACCGTGAACTGCACACTCTTCTCCGCGGCGGCGTTCCCCGCCTTGTCGGTGGCCCGGTAGCGCACCGTATGAGCGCCGACCTCGTGCACCATCACGGGCGCGGTGTACGGCTGCCAGGCGCCGTCGCCGATCGCGTACTCGATGGTGTTGACGCCGGAACCGGTGTCGGAGGCCGTGACGGTGACGGTCGCCATGTCGATGTACGTGCCGTCGGGGTTCTGCTCACCGCTGACGGTCGCCGAGGTCTCCGGTGCCGTCGTGTCGTCGGTGGGCGGCGGGACGACCGTGAACTCGGCGCTCTTCTCCGCCGAGACGTTCCCCGCCTTGTCGAAGGCCCGGTAGCGGATCTTGTGGTCGCCGACCTGGTCGACGACGACCGGGGCCGTGTACGGCTGCCAGGCGCCCGCGTCGCCGACCGCGTACTCGGTGCGGTCGAGTCCGGAGCCGTCCTCCTCGTCGGTGGCGTGGACGGCCACGCTCGCCGAACCGACGTACTGCCCCTGCGCGTTCTGCGTCCCGCTGACGTGCGCCGACGCCTGCGGTGCGGTCGTGTCCTCGCCGCTGCCCTCGGTCACCACGAGGATGCCCTGCATCTGCCCGTGACCGGGGATCGTGCAGTAGTAGCGGTAGCGGCCGGGGGTGAGCGTGACCTCGGCGGTGTGCTTGCCGCCCTGGTCGTCGTTGGGGTTGGCGAGGATGTTGAGCTGGACGTCGTTGTTGTACTCGGGGTCGGACGTGTCGAACGTCAACGTGTGCGGCATCCCGGTGGTGTTGCCGGTCGCCGTGCTGTTCTCGAAGACGATCGTCGTCGTGCCTGCGACCGCCGTCGCGGGGGCCGACGCGTACTTCGTGATGTCGTCGCCGGCCGTCCAGGTGAGCGTCTGGGCCGCGGCGGCGTTCACGGTCGGGGACTCGGGCCGCCCGACGGCCGGGACGGACTGCAGCCCCAGCATCACCAGCAGCACGGCCAACAGGGCCGCCCAGACTCTTCGCCGAGGTGGACTGCTTCGCATCATCACTGGGCTCCCCTCGCCAGCTGGTCGGGGGCCGGAGTCGGAGCGCCGCCCGTGTAAGTGACCCGCCACAGCGCCGACTTGGCGTCCGAGGTGAAGAAGCCGCGGCCGTAGTCGAGCACGTACAGCACGCCGTCCGGGCCGAACTTCCAGTCCATGAGGTTCTTGATGCCGTCGTTGCCGATCGGCACGATCTTCTTCAGCGACTCCGAGTGCACCGGCAGACCGCCGTCACCGTGTGTCTTCGGGTCGGTGATCACCGCGTTGCGCGGCTGGTCGGCGTCGTAGAAGTCGCCGACGAACCACTTGCCGTCCCAGTAGGACGGCCACTTGGTGGCACCCGCGCTCGCCGCGTCGTACCGGTAGACCGGCCCGTTCATCGCGGCCTGCCCGCCGCCCTTGAGCCACGGCAGCGCGTAGGTGGCCTCCTCCTGCTTGTACGACGGGACGCCGTTCGCGTCACGCGGGAAGTCCGGCGCGCCGCCCTGGGGCGAGTACCAGATGTTGTTGCCGGTGACCGGCGGGAGGTTGACGAGGCCGTCGTTGTTCGGCGACTCGTTCTTCGGGTGGTCGCAGTCGTACCAGCCCAGCGGCTTCGTCGGGTCGGGCAGATTGCGGTCACGGTAGGGCTGCTTGTTGCCCATGCAGTACGGCCAGCCGCGGTTGCTCGCCTTGGTGATGACCGCGAAGGTGTCGTACTTCGCCGGACCCCAGGTCGTCGAGGGCGCACCCGCGTCGGGGCCGACCCAGCCCGCGTACAGGACGTCCGTCTGCTTGTCGACGGAGATGCGAGCGGGGTTCCTGACCCCCATCACGTAGATCTCGCCGCGCGTCTTGCCGCCGCCCTCGCCGGTCTCCCGGCCCGTGAACAGGTTGCCCTCCGGCAGCGTGTACGTGCCGTCCGGCTCCGGGTGGATGCGCAGGATCTTGCCGTTGAGGTTGTTGGTGTTGCCGGCGGTGCGGCGCGCGTCGGCGAAGGACACGCCCTTGTAGTTGGGCTCGGGGTTGTTGCCCGAGTAACCGCCGCTGAAGCCACTGGAGTTGTTGTCGCCGGTCGCGACGTACAGGTTGCCCTTGGAGTCCCAGGCCATCCCGCCGCCCGAGTGGCAGCAACTGTGCACCTGCACCGGCCACTTGAGCAGGACCTTCTCACTGCCCAGGTCCAGCTTGTCGGTGGCGGGGTCGAGCGTGAAGCGGGAGACGCGCCGCTCGGCCGTTCGCGTGTCGCGGTTCAGCTGGGAGTGCGGGGTGTAGTGCAGATACACCCAGCCGTTGTCCTCGAAGCGGGGATCGAGCTCGATGCCGAGAAGTCCCTCCTCGACCTTGATCAGCTCATCGCCGCCGCCCTTGTTGCCGAAGACCGTGAGCGCCCCGGCCAGGGTGACCTTCTTGGTCTTCGGGTCGTAGACGTGGATCTCGCCCTTGCCCTTGCCGATCTCCGGGTTGTTCCAGTCGGTGACGACCGGCTGGGAGGAGTCGGCGCCGCCGCGGCCGATGTAGAGCACGCGGCCGTCGGGCGCGGTGACCAGGCCGTGCGGCTCGCCGATCTGGTCGTTCTGGCCGGGCTGGTTGGGCTGGGTGAGCCGCTCGGCCTTGTAGTTGCCCGTGATCGTGGCCTTGCAGTCGGCCTGCGTGAGCCGGGTGGTCCACAGCAGGGCGCCGCGCAGATGGGTACGGAAGTCGGTCTCGTCGTACGACGACGCCGTGCCGCCCATACCCGTGTAGAAGGAGCGGCCGCCGTCGTAGTCGCGGCACCAACTCACCGGGTGGTCCCAGCCGTTGGCGCCGGTGCCCGGCTGGTACGTCGACTCCCGGACCCGGGCGACCGTGTGCACCGCGCCCGACGGGTTCTTCGCCCAGTTCAGCCACTTGTCCGGCCGCTTCCACTGCACCGGCAGTTCCTTGGTGGCCGGGTGCTGCCGGTCACCGACCTCAACTACGGCCCGCTGCACGTTCGTCGGGCCGCCGGCGGCCGGGCGGGCGCCGACGAGGCCGGTGAACCAGTCCGAGTAAGGCTCGGCGCGGGCCGCGTCATGGACGCCGACGAAACCGCCGCCCGCTTCCATGTAGGCCTCCAGGCCCGCCTCCTGCTCCGGGTCCAGGACGTCGCCGCCTCCGGTGAGGAACACGATCGTGTTGAAGCGGCCCAACTTCGTCTCATTGGTGAAGACCGAGGCGTCGTTCGTGGCTTCGACCTTGAAACGCTGGTCGGCCGGGCCCGACAGGCCGATCTTCTCGATCGCCCCGATACCGGCGTTCACCACGGGCGACTCTTCGCCGCCGGCCGCGGACCCATAGAAGATGAGCACTCGTACATTCGCGCCGCCTGGTGGCGACTTGATGGACATCGTTGTCAGGGGTGGCTCCGGGGCCGGGCGTGCGTCGGCAGCCGGAGCGGACATCAGCCCGGCGGCGACGATCCCGGCGGTCACAGTGGCCACCCAGGTACGTCTTGTCGTGCTCAACCCTCGCAAGTGCATGGGCACCTCCACGGTCACAGCAACAGCGACAAGGAAGCTAGACCCCTTTGAACGACTCGCCAATACCTACGGCCGTACTGGGGCCAACTTTGTCCTGAGTGTGGATAAACGCGGGATCGACCGGTACCGTCTCAGCGGTTCACCCCCGTAAATTCCGTAACGCCGTGGGGAGTTCGGCATGAGCGAAGGCAACTTCACCAGACGCGGCTTCGACAGGCGCACCTTCAACAGACGTGTCCTGCTCGGCGGTGCGACCGTCGCGACATCGTTGTCTCTCGGGCAGGTGCCCGAGGCCGCGAGCGCCGACGCGCCGGCGAAGACCGCCCCCGCCGGGGGCGAGGTCAGGCACCTCAAGCTGTACGCCGAGAAACTCGCCGACGGGCAGATGGGCTACGGCTTCGAGAAGGGCAAGGCGTCCATCCCCGGCCCGCTGATCGAGCTCAACGAGGGCGACACCGCGCACATCGAGTTCGAGAACACGATGGACGTCCCGGTGAGCCTGCACGTCCACGGCCTCGACTACGAGATCACCAGCGACGGCACGAAGCTCAACAAGAGCGACGTCGAGCCCGGCGGCACCCGCACCTACACCTGGCGCACCCACGCCCCCGGCCGCCGCAAGGACGGCACCTGGCGGGCGGGCAGCGCCGGTTACTGGCACTACCACGACCACGTCGTCGGCACGGAGCACGGCACCGGCGGCATCCGCAAGGGCCTGTACGGGCCGGTGATCGTCCGGCGCAAGGGGGACATCCTCCCCGACGCGACCCACACGATCGTCTTCAACGACATGCTGATCAACAACAAGCCCGCGCACAGCGGCCCCAACTTCGAGGCCACGGTGGGCGATCGCGTCGAGTTCGTGATGATCACGCACGGCGAGTACTACCACACCTTCCACATGCACGGTCACCGCTGGGCGGACAACCGGACGGGCATGCTCACCGGCCCGGACGACCCCAGCCAGGTCATCGACAACAAGATCGTGGGCCCGGCGGACTCCTTCGGCTTCCAGGTGATCGCGGGGGAGGGGGTCGGCGCGGGCGCGTGGATGTACCACTGCCATGTCCAGAGCCACTCGGACATGGGGATGGTGGGACTGTTCCTGGTGAAGAAGACGGACGGGTCGATCCCGGGGTACGACCCGCATGACCACGGTCATGAGCCGGCCTCAGGGTCCTCCGGGTCCGCGCATGAGCACTGACGCATGATGGACGGGTGACACTTGTACTGACGCGTGGTGATCTGGAGTCCGTCCTGGAACCGGAGGCCTGTCTGGCCGTCCTGCGGGAGGGGTTCCGGACCGCGGACGCCGTGCCCGTCGCCGGGCAACGGGTGCGGACCGACCTGCCGTTCCCCGGCACGGCCACCGCGCTGATCCCCGGCCTGCTGCCGGGGATCGAGGCGTACACGGTGAAGGTCAACGCCAAGTTCCCGGGCTCGCAACCGGCGTTGCGCGGAGTGATCTGCCTGCACAGCGGGCAGGACGGCGAGCTGCTTGCGCTGCTGGACTCGGCCACGGTGACGGCTTGGCGTACGGGGCTGGCGGCGGCGTTGGGCACGCATGTGCTGGCCGGCTCCGGCTCCGCCTCGGGAGAGGTCCTGGGCGTGATCGGCGCCGGGGCCCAGGCCGAGTTGATGGTGCGGGGCCTGACGGTGCTGCGGCCGCACAGCGAACTCGTCGTCCATGACACGGACGCCGAACGGGCAGCCGAGTTCGCCGCACGGCACGGTGGCCGGGTGGTGGGCTCGCCGAAGGACGTCGCGGCGGCCGCCGACACCGTACTGATGGCCACCTGGGCCCGGTCACCGCTGCTGCGGCTGGCGGACACACGGGAGGGGCAGCACTTCACGAGCCTCGGGGCCGACGAACCCGGCAAGGAGGAGCTGGCCGCGGATCTGCTGCGGGCGGCGCTGCTGGTCGTGGACCACCGCGAACTCGCCGCGAGCATGGGGGCCCTGGCGGCGGCCGGGCTTCCGGCGACGGCCGCCGATGCCACGCTGGGGGACGTACTGCGAAGCGAGCATCCGGGACGCGCGAGCGCCGTGAGCCGTACCGTCTACGCCCCGGTCGGGCTGCCCTGGCAGGACCTGGCGTTGAGCTGGGTGGCGTATGGGGCGGCGCAGCGGGAGGGCATCGGGCGGCGGGTGGACCTGCTGGCGTGAGTGCCGCGTGAGCGCGCGGTGTTCCACGATCGGTCCCGGTCGTCCGAGAGCGCTCTCACCTCCGCCGCAACCACGGCTATCCTGATCCGCAACCGCCGACGAGGAGCCCCGCAGTGACCGAAACCGCCCCACGTCCCACCCTGGAGGCCGTGGCCGCCCGGGCCGGGGTCTCGCGGGCCACCGTGTCCCGGGTCGTCAACGGCGGGGACGGAGTCCGGGAGCCGCTCGTGGAGCGGGTCCGCGCGGCGGTGGAGGAACTCGGGTACGTACCCAATCAGGCCGCCCGCAGCCTCGTGACCCGGCGCCATGACGCCATCGCCGTCGTCGTCGCCGAACCCGAGACCCGCGTCTTCGCCGACCCCTTTTTCGCGCGGCAACTGCGCGGCATCAGCAAGGAACTGACGGCCCACGACAACCAGCTGGTGCTGCTCCTCACGGAGGGCCGCGACGACCACGCCCGCGTCGGCCGCTACCTCGCCGGCGGCCATGTCGACGGGGCGCTCGTCTTCTCGCTGCACCTCGACGACCCGCTGCCCGCACTGATCCAGCACGCCGGGATCCCCACCGTGTTCGGCGGACGGCCCGGGTGGAGCGGCGACCAGCGTGGCGTGGTGTACGTCGACACCGACAACCGCGGCGGCGCCCGTGACGCCGTACGGCACCTCGTCGGCCTCGGCCGCAACCGCATCGCGCACATCACCGGCGCCCTCGACCAGACGTCGGCGGTGGACCGGCTCGACGGATACCGGGATGTCATGGTCGACGCCGATCCACGGCTGATCGTCGAGGGTGACTTCACACCGGCCGGCGGCGAACGGGCGATGCGTGAACTGCTCGAACGCTGCCCCGACCTGGACGCCGTGTTCGCCGCGAACGACCTCACCGCGGCGGGTGCGCTGCGGGTGCTGCGCGAGTCGGGGCGGCGGGTGCCGGAAGAGGTCGCCGTGGTCGGGTTCGACGACATGCTGCCGGTGGCGGACCAGACCGAACCGCCGCTCACGACGGTCCGTCAGGACATCGAGGAGATGGGCCGGCTGATGGCCCGGCTGCTGCTGCGCGGCCTCGACCGCCGCACCGGTGAGCAGGTGGGAGGCGCGCCGTCCAACGTCGTCCTGCCGACGACGCTGATCCGGCGCGCATCCGCTTAGGCGGTCGGGCGGACTCAGCTCGGCGCCGCGCTCTTGATCACCGCGAAGCGGGCGCCGTACGGGTCGGTGAGCTTGGCGATTCGGCCGATGTCCGGCAGGTCCGTGGCAGGCATGCGGACGGTGCCGCCCAGTTCCTGCGCCCTGGCGACCGTGGCGTCCGTGTCGGTGACCTCGAAGTACGGCAGCCAGTGCGCCGGGCCGTCCGCCTCCGCCGGGTCGTCGGCCTTGTCGACGACCCCGCCGAACATGGCGTCCTCCCCTTGGCCCGCGGGGCTGAACGTCGTGTAGGTGCCGCCGTAGTAGTCGAGGGCGAAGGTCTCCATGCCGAGCGTGGTGTTGTAGAAGCCTGCCGCGGCCGGTACGTCCGTGGTGTACAGCTCCAGCCAGCACAGTGTCCCGGGCTCGTTCATGACGTCGAGGCCCTTGTTGGTGCCGGGCTGCCAGAGGCCGAAGCCCACGCCTGCCTTGTCGGCGAGGATGGCCATGCGGCCCATGTCCAGCACGTCCATGGGCTGCACCAGTACCGCGCCGTGCGCCTGCTCGGCCGCCTTGGCCGTGGCGTCCGCGTTCGGGGTCTGGAAGTACACCGTCCAGGACGGCGGGCCCTGCTCCTCGGTGGTCTGCATGCCGCCGGCCGTGGTCCTGCCGTCGAGTTGGAAGAGGCCGTAGCCGCCGGTCTCGGGCCCGCCCGGCTGGAACCGCCAGCCGAACAGGCCGCCGTAGAAGGAACTGGCGCCGTCGATGTCGGGGGTGCCGACGTCGATCCAGTTCGGCGCGCCGGTGACATAACGGGTGGTGAGCATCATCGCCCTCCTCGGAAGGGTCCCGTTGTCTGCTCTGCCGAGTCTTGCACCGCCCACTGACAATCGCTGCCGGAGCGCTGCCGTCGGCTCGTCGAGGGACCGCTGCGGCCATCGCGGGTGACCAGGAGGGGCCTCTTGGTTTTCACCCGTTTCCGCGCGCGCCGCCGTGCATCGCCGCGCACGGAGGGAGACCATCGAGTCGGCCGGGGGCCTTGAGGCGCGGCGTTGATCGGGCGTTGATCGAACGTTTTTCGCCGACCGGCACGATCCTGCGCATGCTCATCGACACGATCACAACGATCACCTCGCCCGACCTGGACTGGCAGCAGGAGGCGTTGTGCGCGCAGACCGGGGCGGACTTCTTCTTCCCTGAGCCGGGCAGCTCCGTACGCGAGGCGAAGCGGATCTGCGGCATGTGCCCGATCCGCTCCGCCTGCCTGGAGTGGGCCCTCGACAACGACGAACGCTTCGGCGTCTGGGGCGGCCTGTCGGAGAAGGAACGCCTGGAACTCAGGCGTGCGTCACGCTGAGCGGGGTGATCGCGCCGGGCCGTCGGCCGGGTGCGGCGGCGGTGCTCTGCGCGACGGACGACCCGTGTCGACCGGTCGGCCAGGGCATTGCCGCCGGCATCAGGCGCAGCCTGGGGGCGCTGAGCGCGCACATCCCGCCCGGTCGAGGGTGTCACCGACGTGGCAGCTGGGCAGCGGGCACGGCACCGCGCCCGGCCCGTCCTCGCGCTCCAAGGCCCGGCCGCGGCCCTCAGCTCGCCGACGTGGTCCGGGGACCGCAGCGCGCGGGGCCGCTCAGGAGCCCGTGCTCTCAGCCCGGCCCGCAGCGCTCCCCGCCGCCTCAGTCAGGTTCCGTCAGGCCCCGGCGCGAGCCGCCATGCGGGCCTTGCGGGCCGCCAGCTTCTCGTCGAACTTGACGGCCTCCGCGTCCAGGCCGCCCATGTACAGTCCCAGCTCCTCCTGGGCCTTCTGGCCCTCGGGGCCGAGGCCGTCGATCTCCATGATCTTCAGGAAGCGCAGGACGGGCTGGAGGACGTCGTCGTGGTGGATGCGCATGTTGTAGACCTCGCCGATGGCCATCTGCGCGGCGGCGCGCTCGAAGCCGGGGATGCCGTGGCCGGGCATGCGGAAGTTGACCACCACGTCCCGCACGGCCTGCATCGTGAGGTCGGGGGCGAGGTCGAACGCGGCCTTCAGCAGGTTCCGGTAGAAGATCATGTGCAGGTTCTCGTCGGTCGCGATGCGCGCCAGCATGCGGTCGCAGATCGGGTCACCCGACTGGTGGCCGGTGTTGCGGTGCGAGATCCGGGTCGCGAGCTCCTGGAAGGCGACGTAGGCGACCGAGTGCAGCATCGAGTGCCGGTTGTCCGACTCGAAGCCCTCGCTCATGTGCGACATCCGGAACTGCTCCAGCTTGTCCGGGTCCACCGCGCGCGAGGTGAGCAGGTAGTCGCGCATCACGATGCCGTGCCGCCCCTCCTCGGCGGTCCAGCGGTGCACCCAGGTCCCCCAGGCGCCGTCGCGGCCGAAGAGCGAGGCGATCTCGTGGTGGTAGCTGGGGAGATTGTCCTCGGTGAGGAGGTTCACGATCAGGGCGATGCGGCCGATCTCGGTGACCTTGGACTGCTCCTTGTCCCAGGCGTCGCCATCCTCGAAGAAGCCGGGGAAGTTGCGGCCGTCGGTCCACGGCACGTACTCGTGCGGCATCCAGTCCTTGGCGACCGTCAGATGCCGGTTGAGTTCATTCTCGACAACTTCCTCCAACGCGTACAGCAGGCGGGCGTCGGTCCAGACGGCGGGGCTGCCAAGGTGAGGGGAAGTAATCGTCACGGGAACTCCAGGGGGACGCACAACACGGGAAGGGTGGCCGGCGAGCGGTTGCCGGGAACCTACGGAATCGTAGGCTACGAAACCGTAGGTTACGTAGCCGTAGGTTAAGGGCAGCGTAAAGACCGCTGATCAGCCCCGTTCCGTTGAGAGTTCACGGGTGTGCGAACAGCCCCGGGACCCGCAGGTCTCGGGGCTGAACGAGTGCAGCACTCAGTCGGTCAGGCGTACAGATCCCGCATCCGTACCGAGAGACATGTCACACACCCTTCGAGCTTCTCGAACTCGCCGATATCGACCAGAACGGGCTCGTGGCCGAGGTCGGCGAGCAGTTCCGCCGTCTTCGGCGCACTGGCGGCCATCAGCAGCTTCTCGCCGCCGAGCAGCACCACGTGCGCCCCGGACTCCTCGGGCACCGGCAGGAAGCGGGGGAAGAGGGACGGGGCGTCCAGCTGCGGTATGCGGCCCAGAATCGTTCCGTCGGGCAGCGCCGTGATCGCCGACTTCAGGTGCAGCACTTTGCTCACCGGCACGGCGACGACCCGCGCCCCCAGCGGTTCGAACGCGGCCCGCAGCTGCTGGACGCCGGCCGCGTTGGTACGGCCGCCCCGGCCGACGTAGATCGTGTCGCCGACCTTCAGCACGTCGCCGCCGTCCAGCGTGCCCGGCTCCCAGATCCAGTTCACGGAGCAGCCGAGCGAGGCCACGGCCTCCTCGACGCCGAGGGTCTCGTCGCGCCGGGACTCGGCACCGGGCCGGGTGATCAGCGCGACGTTCTTGTACATGACGACGGTGTCCTCGACGAACACCGAGTCGGGGCAGTCGTCGGCCGGGTCCACCTCGACCGTCTCCCAGCCGTGCGTGCGCAGGGCCTCTACGTACGCCTCCCACTGCTCGACCGCGAGATCGACGTCGATCTTCTCGCGCTCGATGTGCGTGACCAGCCCTTCGGCGAGGCGGGGGCCGGGGCGGCGGACGAGGGCCTTCTTGCTGGGCACGACGGGATCTCCGGATCGGTGGCAGGGTTCGGCGCCCATGATGCATGGGGCACCGATCCGCCATGATGCAGGGCGCCTGGGCCCGCACAAAACCCCTGCGGTCAGGCTGTGGCCCTCCTGAGATGCTCCGCGGTGAAGGACCCGTGCGTTTTGCGGAGCTGTTGCGGGGTTCCCTCGAAGATCACCCGTCCGCCGTCCCGGCCGCCGTCCGGACCCAGGTCGATGACCCAGTCGGCGTGCGCCACGACGTCCAGGTTGTGCTCGACGACCACCACCGTGTTGCCCGTGTCGACCAGCCGGTCCAGCAGGCCGAGCAGCCCGTCGACGTCCGACATGTGCAGTCCGGTCGTCGGTTCGTCGAGGACGTACACCGCTCCGCTGCGGTGCAGCCGTGTCGCCAGCTTGATGCGCTGCCGCTCGCCGCCGGAGAGCGTGGACAGCGGCTGGCCCAGCGTGAGGTACGTCAGCCCCACGTCCCGCAATGCCCGCAGCCGGCGCCGTACGCCCGAGTCCTGGAAGAACTCCAGCGCCTGGTCGGCCGTCATCCCCAGCACATCCGCGATCGAGTTGCCCTCCACGGTCAGCCGCAGCACCTCGTCCTTGAAGCGCCGCCCGTCGCAGTCGTGGCACGTCGTCGTCACCGGGTCCATGAAGGCGAGGTCGGTGTAGATGATCCCGCGGCCTTCACAGGTGCCGCACGCGCCGGTCGAGTTGAAGCTGAAGAACCCCGGTTCGGCGCCCGTCTCGCGGGCGAAGATCTTCCGTACGGTGTCCATGATTCCCAGATACGTCGCCGGCGTCGATCGTGCGGAGATCCCGATCGACGACTGGTCCACGACCACGGCGTCGGCGTGCGCGCCGGTGAACTCCCCGACCAGCGTGCTCTTTCCGGACCCGGCGACCCCGGTCACCACCGTGAGCACCCCGGTCGGGAACTCCACCGTCACGTCCCGCAGGTTGTGCCGGCCGGCGCCCTTCACCCAGAGCCCGCCGTCCGCCGTGCGTACGTCCTCCTTGATCGCGGTACGGCGGCCCAGGCACCGCCCGGTCACCGTGCCCGACCCGGCCAGGTCGCCCGGACGCCCCTCGAACACCACCTCTCCGCCGCCCGCACCGGCCGCCGGGCCCATGTCGACGACGTGATCGGCGAGCGCGATGACGTCCCGGTCGTGCTCGACGACCAGCACGGTGTTGCCCTTGTCGCGCAGCCGCAGCAGCAGGTCGCCCAGGCGGCCGACGTCACGCGGGTGCAGGCCGACGCTGGGCTCGTCGAAGATGTACGTCATGCCGGTGAGGCTGGAGCCCAGGTGCCGTACGGTCTTCAGGCGCTGTCCCTCGCCGCCGGAGAGCGTGGACGTCTCGCGGTCGAGGCTGAGGTAGCCGAGGCCGATGGCGTCGATGCGTTCGAGGGCGGTGACGGCGGCCCGGGCGATCGGTCCGGCGACCGGGTCGTCGATGTCCTTGAGTGCCGCGATCAGGTCGCTGACCTGCATACGCGCGCACTCGGCGATGTTCATGCCGTTGATCCGGGTCGAGAGCGCCGCCGTATTCAGGCGGGCCCCCTTGCAGACCGGGCAGGTGCCCTCCGCCAGGAACTCGCGCACCAGGTCGCGGGTCTTCTGGCTCATCGCCGACAGGTCCCGCTTCAGGTACAGCCGCTCGAAGCGGGTGGCCAGCCCCTCGTACTCGGTGGTCCAGGTGCCGCCCGTGCCGTTGACGGTGACCTTGCTGCCCGGGCGGCCGCGCATCAGGAACTCCCGCTCGGCGGCGGTGAAGCGCCTGACGGGCTTGTGCGGGTCGAGTTCGGCGCTGTTGGTGTACGCCTGCCCCTGCCAGGTGCCCGCCGCGAACGGCGGGAAGCGGACCGCTCCGTCGGCCAGTGAGCGGTCCGGGTCGAGGATGCGGTCCCAGTCCGGCCGTACGGTCCGGCCCAGGCCGTCGCACTCCGGGCACATGCCCGAGGGCTCGTTGAACGAGTACGCGGTCGCCGGCCCGGCGCTCGGCGTGCCGTGCCGGGAGAACAGCACCCGGATCACCGAGTAGATGTCCGTCATCGTGCCGACCGTGGACCGGGAGTGGCCCCCGATCGGCCGCTGGTCGACGACGATCGCGGGCGAGAGGTCCTCCAGCGCCTCCGCGTGCGGCCGCTCGTACTTGGGCAGCCGGTTGCGCACGAACCAGGTGAAGGTCTCGTTGAGCTGGCGCTGCGACTCGACCGCGATCGTGTCGAAGACGATCGACGACTTCCCCGACCCCGAAACGCCGGTGAACACGGTCAGCCGGCCTTTCGGGATACGGAGAGCGACGTCCTTGAGGTTGTTCTCCCTTGCTCCGGTGATGGTGATGAAATCGGGCATGAAGTCGGCCATGCAGTCGAAGCTAGGCGGGATACCCGACAGCTTCTGGCGTGATTTCCTTCAGTTCTCCGTCCTCCACCATCAGCCAGCGCGTGATGCCGATCGACTCCAGGAACGGCAGGTCGTGACTGGCCACGATCAGCGCCCCCTCGTACGACTCCAGGGCCGAGGTGAGCTGTCGAACGCTCGCCATGTCCAGGTTGTTCGTCGGCTCGTCCAGCATCAGCAGCTGCGGCGCGGGCTCTGCGAGCATCAGAGCGGCCAGTGCCGCCCGGAAGCGTTCGCCGCCGGACAGCGTCGCCGCCTTCTGGTCGGCCCGTGCGCCCCGGAACAGGAAGCGGGCCAGCCGCGCCCGGACCCGGTTGTTGGTGGCGGCCGGCGCGAACCGGGCCACGTTCTCGGCGACGCTCAGCTCGCCGTCCAGCACGTCGAGCCGCTGCGGCAGGAACCGCAGGGGCACATGGGCCTGCGCCACGCCGGAGACGGGCGCCAGCTCCCCGGCGATCGTCCGCAGCAGCGTCGTCTTGCCCGAGCCGTTGCGCCCGATCAGCGCGATCCGCTCCGGTCCACGCAGATCGAAGCCACCGGCGACACGCGCGCCGTACGCGAGCTCCAGGTCCATCAGCGTGAGCACGGTGCGGCCCGGCGGTACGGCCGTGTACGGCAGGTCGACGCGGATCTCGTCGTCGTCCCGTACGGCGTCCACCGCGTCGTCGAGCCGCTCCTTCGCCTCGGCGAGCTTCTCCTCGTGCATGATGCGGTGCTTGCCGGCGGACTCCTGCGCCGCCCGCTTGCGCGCCCCCATGACGATCTTCGGCTCGCGCTTCTGGTCCCACATCTTCTGTCCGTACCGCCTCCTGCGGGCCAACTTGACCTGGGCGTCGACGAGTTCGCGCTTCTGCTTCTTCAGGTCGGACTCGGCCACGCGCACCATGCGCTCGGCCGCCTCCTGTTCGGTGGCGAGCGCCTCCTCGTAGGCGGAGTAGTTGCCGCCGAACCAGGTGACCTCGCCGGAGCGCAGATCGGCGATCTGGTCCACGAGTTCCAGGAGTTCGCGGTCGTGGCTGACGACCACCATCACCCCCGGCCAGGACGCGACGGCCGCGTACAGCCGCCTGCGTGCGTACAGGTCGAGGTTGTTGGTGGGCTCGTCCAGCAGCAGGACGTCCGGGCGGCGCAGCAGCAGTGCGGCCAGCCGCAGCAGCACCGACTCGCCGCCCGACACCTCACCGATCGTGCGGTCCAACTCGATGTGTGCGAGCCCGAGTTCACCGAGGGTGGCGAGGGCGCGCTCCTCGACGTCCCAGTCGTCGCCGACGGTCTCGAAGTGCCGCTCGGCCACGTCGCCCGCCTCGATGGCGTGCAGTGCGGCCCGCCGGTCCGCGATGCCGAGGGCCTCGTCGACCTTCAAGCCGGTGTCGAGGGTGACGTTCTGCGGGAGGTAGCCGACCTCGCCCGCGACGCGTACGGCGCCGTCGGCCGGGGTGAGCTCACCGGCGATCAGCTTCAACAGGGTTGATTTCCCTGATCCGTTGATGCCGACGAGACCGGTCCGGCCGGGGCCGAACGCGACGTCGAGGCCCTCGAAGACGGGGCTGCCGTCGGGCCAGGTGAAGGAAAGGGACGTACAGGTGATGGAAGTAGACATACGGGCCTCCGCGGATGCTCGAAGCGATCAAGGGCAAACGCGTTTCGAGACACCGGCGACCGACGGGGAGGCCTCGGGAGGGTATGAGAAAAGCCCTGTTCCGGAGGACGGCTCGAATGCCGAGGTCGCACGCTGCGCACACACACTTCAGGTGTGTGACGCGGTGTCTCAGGACCTCAGACGAGCAACGTCCTTCTCCAATCGACGGCAACAGGACCGCTGTAAACCGTAGGAGGGGACAGGGAGGGTGTCAACGCAATTAACGCGCCGCAGGCCAGGCGGCGCGTTCGGAGTGGTACGCCCGGGGGAGTGCGCCTCAGCAGGCGTCCCGCATCAGCTCCGCCAGGTCGTGGTCCAGGTCCAGCTGGAGGTGCTCCAGACCGAGCGGCACCAGTTCGCTCGTGGACTGCAGGAAGCGACGGATCTCGCCGGAGCGGATGTGCACGACGGCGGTGCCCTCGGGGGCGTGGAACTCCAGGACCGTACGGTCGTAGCCGTACGGCCGCACGCGGACGTCGCCGTGGCCCTCGGGTGCCTCCAGGCCGGCCACGAGCAGCTCGCGGCTGAAGGTCCAGCAGACCTCCACGCCCTCCAGCGTCGCCGGGGCCGGGAAGGTCATGCGCACGGCGAACGGGTCGCTGCGGTCGTAGTGAAGGGTGGCCGGAATGCTCGGCATCCGCGGCGCGGCGGCGACGAGACGGGCCTCTACGGGCTGCTCGATTACGGTGGACAACGCCTTGCTCCCTTGTGACGGCTGGACGAACATCCGGGCGGACGCGACGGGCACTGGTAGAGACGACGGAATCAGCCAATCCGTGCACACGAATGGCGAGTGACCTCTGTCACCGCCTTCATGCACGGGAGTGGTGCGTTCGCCCTGCAGTGCCGGGAAAGTCATCTGTGGTCGTGTGTCGTCGTCTGCTCTCGCCCGTGGTCCGTGTGGTGGGCGTGGCCATCTGGACGGCACGGTGGCGGTCGGCTAGCTTCGCCCGCCATGAGGCGTTCGGGGAGCACGCGACGGGTTGGGCGTACGTTTCGGACAGTGGCCGCGGGGGTGGCCTGCGGGGCCGCGCTGGCCGCGCTGACGGCCGTACCGGCACAGGCGCACGGGCCGCAGAGCCGGGCGCCGCACTGGGAGGCCAAGGACAGCGGTACGCCCGAGGTGCGTTTCCGGGGGCTGTCCGCCGTCAGCCGGAACACCGCGTGGCTGGCCGGAACCGGGGGCACCGTTCTGCGCACCGGCGACGGCGGCGCGAGCTGGCGGAACGTCTCGCCGCCCGGCGCCGCCGAGTTGCAGTTCCGGGACATCGAGGCGTTCGACGGGCGCCGCGCGGTGGTGCTGGCCATCGGGGAGGGCGAGGCGTCCCGCGTGTACCGCACGGACGACGGCGGCGCGACCTGGACCGAATCCTTCCGCAACACCGACGCGCGGGCCTTCTACGACTGCATGACCTTCTTCGACCGCCGCCACGGCCTGGCGATGAGCGACCCGGTGGACGGCAGGTTCCGCATCCTGTCGACCAGCGACGGCGGCCGCTCATGGAAGGTGCTGCCCAGTGCCGGCATGCCCGCGGCCCAGGAGGGCGAGGCCGGCTTCGCGGCGAGCGGGCAGTGCCTGGTGAGCTCCGGGCCGAAGGACGTCTGGCTGGCCACCGGCGGGGCCGCACGCGCGCGTGTGCTGCACTCCCGCGACCGGGGGCTGACCTGGACGGCCGCCGACTCGCCGATCCCGGCGGGCGATCCGGCGCGCGGCGTCTTCGCCCTCGCCTTCCGCGACCGCACGCACGGCCTCGCCGTCGGCGGCGACTACCGCCCCGAGCAGGCATCCCCGCAGGCCGCCGCCCGCACCGGCGACGGGGGCGCCGGCTGGCAGCCCGCCGCGCTGCCGGTGCAGGCCTACCGCTCCGGTGTCGCCTGGCTCCCGCACAGCCGCAGCGCCGCCCTCGCGGTCGGCCCCACCGGCACCGACCTGACCGCCGACGGCGGGCGCACCTGGCGGACCGTCGACACCGGGTCGTACGACACCGTGGACTGCACGCCGGACCTGGGGTGCTGGGCGGCGGGGGAGAAGGGCCGGGTCGCACGGCTGGAGAGGTGACGGCGAATTGTGGGTACTCGGGCGCGGACTGCGAGAGGAGTGACCCGACATGCCACGCGGTTCGAGCCCCAAGCGGGAACGCCAGTACGAGCACATCAAGCAGAGCGCCCAGGACCGGGGCGAGAGCACCGGGCGGGCCGAGGAGATCGCGGCGCGCACGGTGAACAAGGAGCGCGCCCGGTCCGGCGAGTCGAAGACCGCCAGCCGCACGTCCACCCAGGACATGTCCTCCGGCAAGCGGGGTGGGCAGCGGTCGGGCAAGGGCTCCCAGGGGCCCACCTACGACCAGCTCTACGAGGAGGCCAAGCAGCGCAACATCCGCGGCCGTTCGGACATGAACAAGACCCAGCTCAAGCAGGCGCTGGGCAACAAGTGAGGCTCAGTCCGGCGTCTCGCGGTACCGCTCGAGTTCCGGCGCCGTCCTGGTCGCGTAGAACTCGGTGATCCGGTAGGCGCAGACCCCGGCCACCACGAACGGATCGGTCGCGGCGATCTCCTCGATCAGGGCCCGGTCCCCCGCGACGGCGAGGATCACCCCGCCGTCGCGGGGGTTCTTGCGCCCGGACGCCAGGAAGTGGCCCTTCGCGTACTGCTCGTCGAGCCACGCCACGTGTGCCTCCAGCACGGCGTCGACGGCCTCGATCGGTGCGGTGTACGTCAGCTCAAGCACGAACATGATCGCGAGCCTACCCCTGGGCCCACGGCGGCGTGCCCCCTCGCCGTACGCTCGTGCCCACCATGACGACCGTACCCATCCCGGCGGGCTGGCCCGCGACCGAGGAAGAAGCCCGCGCCGTCCAGGACGAGCTGCGCGAACGGGTGGTGCTCGACGAGGCCGGGCCACGGCCCGGATCCGGGCACGTGACCGGCGTCGACGTGGCCTACGACGACGAGCGGGACGTGGTGGCGGCAGCGGCCGTCGTGCTGGACGCCGCGACGCTCGAGGTCGTCGCCGAGTCCACTGCCGTCGGCCGGATCTCCTTCCCGTACGTCCCCGGCCTGCTCGCCTTCCGCGAGACCCCCACGGTGCTGGCCGCCCTCGACGCCCTGCCCTGCCCGCCCGGCCTGGTCGTCTGCGACGGCTACGGCCTCGCCCACCCCCGCCGCTTCGGCCTCGCCAGCCACCTCGGCGTCCTCACCGGCCTGTCCACGATCGGCGTCGCGAAGAACCCGTTCACCTTCACTTACGACGCCCCCGCCCCCACGCGCGGATCGTCCGCGCCCCTCCTGGCAGGCGACGAGGAGGTCGGCCGAGCCCTCCGCACCCGCACCGCGGTCAAGCCCGTCTTCATCTCGGTGGGCCACCGCGTCACCCTCCCCAACGCCTGCGCCCACACCCTCGCACTGACCCCCGAGTACCGCTTGCCGGAGACGACGCGGAGGGCGGATGCGTTGTGCCGACGGGTGTTGAAGGAGGCGAGCGGTACGAGGGCTTAGGCCACAGCCTCTCGACGCCGGCCCGCGTATTCCAGCCCGTCCGGCGTTTGAGGACGAGGCCGTTCAGGCCGACAGCGGGGGTCGGGGGGCAGCCCCCCAGGTTTGACGACAATCGAGCCAGCGGGCTGAGTACATCGTCTGAGTACCCGTACGGATGTCAGCCTCACGGGGTGGTCGGCAGGCTGAGCCCCATGGCAACGCACCGCTCCCCCAAGCCCCTCGCCGACCCCGACCGCCCCGTCGAGCGTGCCGTGACGGCCGCGCTGGTACTCGCCACCCTGGCCGGGCTCGGCTGGATCGTCGGGATGATCTACACGATCGCGGGGTGGCCGCTCTAGGGGTGGGGGACGGTTGCAGGATCGGTTCAGCGGGTGGCGGCCACCCGGAAGGTGATCCCCGCCGACCGCAGCCGCTCGATCAGGGCGTCTCCCATCGCCACGGCTGTCGTGACCTGCCCGGCCGTCGGAGGCAGATCGTCGAAGGCGAGGGACAGGGCCCCCTCCGCGAACATCTTCGCCGTCTCGCCGTACCCCGGGTCCCCGCCCGACACCTCGGTGTAGACCCGTCGGCCGCCGCCCTCTCCCACGAAGCGAACGGAGAACCAGCTCTTCGCCCGCTTCTCCGGGCCGGGCCCCTCGCCCGGCTTGAGCCGGTCCGACAACCAGCGCCGGGCGGGCGGCAGTTGGGCGGCCGTGAAGAGCCCGCCCATCGCCGCGACACCGCCGAGCGCAATCGGCAGATGCCGTACGGCGGCGTAGTGGCGGTAGCGGAAGTCGGGGCCGTAGCGATCGAGGGCCCGCGCGGACCGCTTGACGACCTGCGGGTCGATCGTCGGCAGCGGCACCGCCCACGCGCCGACCTCCTTGGCGAACCGCGGCGTGCCCGTCGGAGCCTGCGCCCGACGCCCCATCAGCCGCGGCTCGTGCCGGGCACGATCACGCGCGGCGGCCAGCATCTGACGCCCGCGCGCGAACTGGTTGAGCGCGGAGGCGAACGTGCCGCCCGAGAAGGCCGCATCGACGGTCACGAACCCGTCCACCGTCAGCGGCACGCCCTCCGGCAGTTGCTGGACGGTGAAGTACGCGCCCAGGTCGTGCGGGACGGAGTCGAAACCGCAGGCGTGCACCAGCCGCGCACCCGTCTCACGCGCGCGTGCGTCGTGCCGGACGTACGTCCGGTCCACGAACTCCGGCTCGCCCGACAGATCGAGATAGTCGGCGCCGGTGTCCGCGCAGGCCGCCACGAGGTCCTCGCCGTACGTCACATAGGGGCCCACCGTCGTGGCCACCACGCGCGCCTGCTCGGCAAGACTGCGCATCGAGGCCGGATCGGAGACGTCCGCCTCCAGCAGCCCGACCCCCTTGCCGCCGTCCGGCAGCCGGTCGCGCAGCCGCTCCAGCTTCTCCTTGCTGCGACCTGCGATCGCCCAGCGCAACCCCTCGGGCGCATGCGCGGCCAGGTACTCCGCGGTGAGAATCCCGACGAATCCCGTCGCTCCGAAGAGCACGATGTCGTACGGGCGATCCGTCCTGTCCAGCCTGGTCATGACACCCCTCGGTCTCGCAGCACGCGCCGTTGTCGGTGGCCGAGGCTAGCGTGAGGGGTGCGGAGCCCGACGACGAGCCCGGAGGTTAGCGGTGGCCGTGCCCAGGACTGCCCTGAAGAAGTGGGAAAAAGTACGCGAGTTCGCCCTCGGGATGCCGGGCGCCGTCGAGGAGTTCCCGTGGGGCGAGACGGTCGCGAAGGTCAACAAGAAGGTGTTCGTCTTCCTCGGCGTCGCCGACGGCAGCTATCCGATGGGCGTCACCGTGAAGCTCAAGGACGAGTCGGCCCACGCCCACGCACTCACGTGCCCGGGTGCCGAGCCCGCCGGATACGGCCTGGGCAAGGCGGGCTGGGTGAGCATCCCGCTGGAGCAGAAGGGCGCCCCGGCGGCTGAGCTGCTGTGCGACTGGGTGGAGGAGAGCTACCGGGTGATCGCGCCGAAACGGCTGATAGCGGAGCTGGACGGGCGCGACTGACGCGATAGGACGGTGACCGGCAGGGTGACCCGCCGGTAAATTGGCTAAGCGCTTGCTCGTCAGGTCTTGTGTCCGCTGGAACACGTTCTTAGCATCACTGGTGTTACATCAGTTGTGTCACGCCAATGGGGGCAGGATGACAACGGCACCGACGCCCGGGCACGGCCCGCTCACCGGCGTGCGCGTGGTCGAGCTGGCCGGCATCGGGCCCGGCCCCTTCGCCGCCATGCTCCTGGCCGACCTGGGCGCCGACGTCGTCCGCGTGGACCGGCCCGGCGGCACGGGACTCGCGATCAACACCGAGTACGACATCACCAACCGCAACAAGCGCTCCGTGATCGTCGACCTGAAGTCCGCCGACGGCGCGGCCCGCGTCCTCGACCTCGCCGCCCGCGCCGACATCCTGATCGAGGGCAACCGCCCCGGCGTCGCCGAGCGCCTCGGCGTCGGCCCCGAGGCCTGCCACGCCCGCAACCCCCGCCTCGTCTACGGCCGCATGACCGGCTGGGGGCAGGAGGGGCCGCTCGCCCACCGCGCCGGCCACGACATCGCGTACATCGCGCTCACCGGCACCCTCGGCATGATCGGCAGCCCCGACGAACCTCCGGCGGTGCCCGCCAACCTGGTCGGCGACTACGCCGGCGGCTCCCTCTACCTCGTCGTCGGCGTCCTCGCCGCCCTCCACCACGCGTGCGCGACCGGCTCCGGCCAGGTCGTCGACGCCGCCATCGTCGACGGCACCTCCCACCTCGCCGCGATGATCCACGGCATGCTCGCCGCCGGCGGCTGGCAGGACCGGCGCGGTGCGAACCTCCTGGACGGCGGCTGCCCGTACTACGGCACCTACGAGACCGCCGACGGGCGGTACATGGCCGTCGGCGCGCTGGAGCCGCAGTTCTACGACGAGTTCGTGACGCTTCTGGAGATCCCCGAACACGCCGGCGCGCGCAAGGACTGGGCCCGCTGGGGCGAGCTGCGCGAGGCGGTCGCGGCGCGCTTCAAGGCCCGAACGCGGGACGAGTGGACGGCCGTGTTCGAAGGGACCGACGCCTGTGTGGCGCCCGTACTGTCCCTGCACGAGGCCCCGCACCACCCGCACCTGGCGGCCCGCGGCACCTTCACCGACCACGGCGGCATCACCCAGCCCGCCCCCGCGCCCCGCTTCTCCGCGACGCCCACCGCCGTACGCACCGGACCCGCCCAGCCCGGCGCCGACACCGCGGACGTGGCACGCGACTGGGACGTACCCGACCTGATGAAGGGCCTCGATGTGGAGGACGCCGGTATGAAGGGCCACGAATGAAGCGGCAGATCTTCGCCCCCGAGCACGACGCGTTCCGCGCGACCGTGCGCAGCTTCCTGGCCAGGGAGGTGTTGCCGTACTACGAGCAGTGGGAGAAGGACGGCATCGTCTCCCGGGACGCCTGGCGCGCGGCCGGAAAGCAGGGCCTGCTCGGCTTCGCCGTGCCCGAGGAGTACGGAGGCGGCGGCACCCCCGACTTCCGCTACAGCGCCGTCCTCGCCGAGGAGTTCACGCGCGCGGGCGCCCCGGGCCTCGCGCTCGGCCTGCACAACGACATCATCGGCCCTTACCTCACATCGCTCGCCACCGACGAGCAGAAGCGTCGCTGGCTGCCCGGCTTCTGCGACGGCACGCTGATCACGGCCATCGCCATGACCGAACCCGGCGCCGGCTCCGACCTCCAGGGCATCCGTACCCACGCCGAGGACCGCGGCGACCACTGGGTCCTCAACGGCTCCAAGACGTTCATCTCCAACGGCATCCTCGCCGACCTGGTGATCGTCGTCGCGAAGACGACCCCCGAGGGCGGCGCGCACGGGCTGTCGCTGCTCGTCGTCGAGCGCGGCATGGAGGGCTTCGAGCGCGGCCGCAACCTCGACAAGATCGGCCAGAAGGCGCAGGACACGGCCGAACTGTTCTTCCACGACGTCCGCGTGCCCAAGGAGAACCTCCTCGGCGCCCTCAACGGCGCCTTCGTCCATCTCATGACGAACCTCGCGCAGGAGCGGCTGAGTATCGCGGTGTCCGCGATCGCCGCGGCCGAGCACCTGCTGGAGATCACCACCGACTACGTCAAGGAACGCGAGGCCTTCGGCCGGCCGCTGGCCACCAAGCAGCACGTCCGGTTCGAGATCGCCGAGATGGCCACCGAGTGTGCCGTCACCCGCACCTTCCTCGACCGCTGCATAGCGGACCACGACAACGGCGAGCTCGACGCCGTGCACGCCTCCATGGCCAAGTGGTGGGCGACCGAGTTGCAGAAGCGGGTCGCCGACCGCTGTCTGCAACTGCACGGCGGCTACGGCTACATGAGCGAATTCCCGGTCGCCCGGGCCTTCACCGACGGCCGTATCCAGACCATCTACGGCGGGACGACCGAGATCATGAAGGAGATCATCGGCCGTTCCCTGCTGGGCTAAGGCTCTTTCCTGCTCGGCTGACCCTCATCCCCGAAAGGCTTCCCAGTGAGCACCGAAGCGTACGTGTACGACGCGATCCGCACCCCGCGCGGCCGCGGCAAGGCGAACGGCGCCCTGCACGGCACCAAGCCGATCGACCTGGTCGTCGGCCTCATCCACGAGCTCCGCGACCGCTTCCCGACCCTGGACCCTGCCGCGATCGACGACATCGTGCTCGGCGTCGTCGGCCCGGTCGGCGACCAGGGCTCCGACATCGCCCGCATCGCCGCGATCGCCGCCGGGCTGCCGGACACGGTCGCGGGCGTGCAGGAGAACCGCTTTTGTGCGTCGGGCCTGGAGGCGGTGAACATGGCTGCCGCCAAGGTCCGTTCGGGCTTCGAGGACCTCGTCCTCGCGGGCGGCGTCGAGTCCATGTCCCGGGTGCCGATGGCCTCCGACGGGGGCGCCTGGTTCAACGACCCGATGACCAACCTCGCCGTCAACTTCGTGCCGCAGGGCATCGGCGCCGACCTGATCGCCACCATCGAGGGCTTCTCGCGCCGCGACGTCGACGAGTACGCGGCGCTCTCCCAGGAGCGGGCGGCGACGGCCTGGAAGGAGGGCCGCTTCGACCGCTCCGTCGTCCCGGTGAAGGACCGCAGCGGCCTCGTCGTCCTCGACCACGACGAGCACATGCGCCCCGGCACCACCGCCGACTCCCTCGCCAAGCTGAAGGCGTCCTTCGCGGACATCGGCGACCTGGGCGGCTTCGACGCCGTCGCCCTGCAGAAGTACCACTGGGTCGAGAAGATCGACCACGTCCACCACGCGGGCAACTCCTCCGGCATCGTCGACGGCGCCTCGCTCGTCGCGATCGGCAACAAGGAGGTCGGCGAGCGATACGGCCTCACCCCGCGCGCCCGCATCGTCTCCGCCGCCGTCTCCGGCTCCGAGCCCACCATCATGCTCACCGGCCCCGCGCCCGCGACCCGCAAGGCGCTCGCCAAGGCCGGGCTGACCATCGACGACATCGACCTCGTCGAGATCAACGAGGCCTTCGCGGCCGTCGTCCTGCGCTTCGTGAAGGACATGGGCCTGTCCCTGGACAAGGTCAACGTCAACGGCGGCGCGATCGCCCTCGGCCACCCGCTCGGCGCGACCGGCGCGATCATCCTCGGCTCGCTCGTCGACGAACTGGAGCGCCAGGACAAGCGGTACGGCATCGCCACGCTGTGCGTGGGCGGCGGTATGGGCATCGCCACGATCGTCGAGCGCATCTGACCCCCTCCCGACGGATCACACGGAGCACCTCCACATGAGCACTGAGTCCACCACCATCCGCTGGGAACAGGACCGCGCCGGCGTCGTCACGCTGGTCCTCGACGACCCGAACCAGTCCGCGAACACCATGAACCAGGCGTTCCGCGACTCCCTCGCCGTGATCACCGACCGGCTGGAGGCCGAGAAGGACACCATCCGCGGTGTCATCATCACCTCCGCCAAGAAGACCTTCTTCGCCGGCGGCGACCTGCGCGACCTGATCAGGGTCACCCCGGACACCGCGCAGGACCTCTTCGAGGGCGGCATGGCGATCAAGCGCCAGCTGCGCCGCATCGAGACCCTGGGCAAGCCGGTCGTCGCCGCGATGAACGGCGCAGCCCTGGGCGGCGGTTACGAGATCGCGCTCGCCTGCCACCACCGCATCGCCCTCGACGCGCCCGGCTCCAAGATCGGCTGTCCCGAGGTCACCCTCGGCCTGCTCCCGGGCGGAGGCGGCGTCGTCCGTACCGTCCGCCTCCTCGGCATCGCCGACGCCCTGCTGAAGGTCCTCCTCCAGGGCACCCAGTACAACCCGCAGCGGGCCCTGCAGAACGGCCTGATCGACGACGTGGCCGCCACCCAGGAGGAACTGCTCGCCAAGGCCCGCGCCTTCATCGAGGCCCACCCCGAGTCGCAGCAGCCCTGGGACCGGCCGGGCTACAAGATCCCCGGCGGCACGCCCGCCAACCCCAAGTTCGCGGCGAACCTGCCCGCCTTCCCGGCCGGCCTGCGCAAGCAGACCAACGGCGCCCCGTACCCGGCCCCGCGCAACATCCTCGCGGCGGCCGTCGAGGGCTCCCAGGTCGACTTCGAGACCGCGCAGGTCATCGAGGCGCGCTACTTCGTCGAGCTGGCGGCCGGCCAGACGTCGAAGAACATGATCCAGGCGTTCTTCTTCGACCTCCAGGCCGTCAACTCCGGCGCCAACCGGCCCGAGGGCATCGAGCCCCGCAAGGTCCGCAAGGTCGCCGTGCTGGGCGCCGGGATGATGGGCGCGGGCATCGCCTACTCGTGCGCCCGCGCGGGCATCGAGGTGGTCCTCAAGGACGTGGCGCTGGAAGCCGCCGTCAAGGGCAAGGGCTACTCCGAGAAGCTGTGCGCCAAGGCGGTCTCCCGGGGCCGTACGACGCAGGAGAAGGCCGACGCGCTGCTGGCCCGCATCACGCCGACGGCCGACCCGCAGGACGTGGCCGGCTGCGACGCGGTCATCGAGGCCGTCTTCGAGAACCCCGAGCTCAAGCACAAGGTCTTCCAGGAGATCCAGGGCATCGTCGAGCCGGACGCGCTGCTGTGCTCCAACACCTCGACCCTGCCGATCACCGTGCTGGCCGAGGGAGTGGACCGCCAGGCCGACTTCGTCGGACTGCACTTCTTCTCGCCCGTCGACAAGATGCCGCTCGTCGAGATCATCAAGGGCGAGCGGACGGGCGACGAGGCGCTGGCCCGCGCCTTCGACCTGGTCCGGCAGATCAACAAGACGCCGATCGTCGTCAACGACTCCCGCGGCTTCTTCACCTCCCGCGTCATCGGTCACTTCATCAACGAGGGCGTGGCGATGGTCGGCGAGGGCATCGAGCCCGCGTCGGTGGAGCAGGCGGCGGCCCAGGCGGGTTACCCGGCCAAGGTCCTGTCCCTGATGGACGAGCTGACGCTCACCCTCCCGCGGAAGATCCGCAACGAGTCGAAGCGGGCCGTGGAGGAGGCGGGCGGCGTGTGGGCGTCCCACCCCGCGGAAGCCGTCATCGACCGCATGGTCGACGAGTTCGGCCGCGAGGGCCGCAGCGGGGGAGCGGGCTTCTACGACTACGACGCGGACGGCAAGCGGGCGGGCCTGTGGCCGGGCCTGCGCGAGCACTTCACCCGCGAGGGCGCGCAGATCCCCTTCCGGGACATGCAGGAACGCATGCTGTTCTCCGAGGCCCTGGACACCGTCCGGCTCCTGGAGGAAGGCGTCCTGACGTCGGTCGCCGACGCCAACATCGGCTCCATCTTCGGCATCGGCTTCCCCGGCTGGACCGGTGGTGTCCTGCAGTACATCAACGGCTACGAGGGCGGCGTCGCCGGTTTCACGGCCCGCGCGCGTGAGCTGGCGCAGCAGTACGGCGACCGGTTCACGCCGCCGGCGCTGCTGGTGGAGAAGGCGGGGAAGGGCGAGCGCTTCGGGGACGCGTGACGCCGGGGGCGGCGGGGAGTTCCTCGCCCCGCCGCCCCAGGGCCCGTTGGGGAGCACAGGCCCCCTTGCCCAGTTCCTGACGGCTCATCACACTCGCCTCATGGAGACGCGTACCGCCCTGGTGACCGGAGCGGCGCAGGGCCTCGGGCAGGAGTTCGCCGTCGCGCTCGCCGGGCGCGGCTACCGGGTCGCCGGTCTGGACCTCGTCCCGCAACCGGAGACCGCCGGAAAGATCCTGGACTACGTGGAGTTGACGGCCGACGTCACCGACGAGGCTCAGGTGCGCCGGGGACTGGAGCGCGTCATCGACCGGTTCGGCACGCTGCACGTCGTCGTCAACAGTGCCGACGTCCAGCCCGCGAACCCCTTCGAGGAGACGTCGGTCGAGGAGTGGCGCCGGATCATGCGCGTCAACCTGGAGGCACCGTTCCTGGTGACCCGCGCCGCGCTGCCGTATCTGAAGGCGGCCGGCCGGGGCCGCGTCGTCAACATCGCCTCGGCGGCCGTGCTCACCGCCCCGCCCACGATGGTCCCGTACGTCGCCTCGAAGATGGGCCTGATCGGCTTCACCCGCTCGCTCGCCACCGCCCTCGCGCCCTACGACATCACCGTCAACGCCATCGCGACCGGCTTGGTCCGCGACCGGCAGGTGGTGCCGAGGGCGCAGACGCCGTCCGACCTGGTCTCGACGCTGCTGTACGTCGTCGACGAGGGCAGCGGCTTCCTGACCGGGCAGACACTCGACGTGTCAGGCGGATCGGCCTTCACCTGAGACGCCGCCCAGCCAGTCCCGCAGCTCCTCGCGCAGCGACCGCTGAAAGGTCGTCAACAGAGCCTGCACCACCAGAGGTTGCATGTGCGCGGACAGCGACTTCACGTCCCGTGCCGCGCGTTCCGAGACCTCCCCGCGGAACAGCTGCGCCAACTCGTGCGCGGCGGCACGCGAGTGCTCGATGAGGACCTTGCGCGCCGCGAGGATCGCCTCCTGCGACAGCGGTACGTCCAGCAGCCCGACTCCCAGCCGCAGCAGCCCGAGGTCGACGCGATAGCCGGCACCGCCCTCGCCGCCGCCGTCCGGCTTCACCACACCCATCGCGGCCAGCCGCTCTACGTCGTCGTCGCCGAGCGCCCGCCCCGCCCGCCGCTCCAGCTCCGCCCGCGAGACCGTCTCCACCGCCTCCGGCGCCCACGAGGCCACCACGGCCCGGTGAATGGCGAGGTCATGGGCGTCCAGATCCGGCGGCAGCTGCTGCACATACCGCTCGATCGCCGCGAGCGTCATGCCCTGCTGCTGCAACTCCTCGATGAGCGCCAGCCGGGCCAGGTGCTCGCGCCCGTAGTGGCCCACCCTGCGCGGACCCAGCACCGGAGGCGGCAGCAGCCCTTTGGTTCCGTAGAACCGCACCGTGCGGACCGTCATGCCCGCCCGCGCGGCCAGCTCGTCGATCGTGAGGGTCGTCTCCTCGGTGCCGGTCGTCATGTGCAGCAGTATCGCTGTCTCACCGGTGCTGTGACACCTCCGGCGACTCGTGGGGCGGGGCGGGACCGCCGTGTGAGAAGTAACGCTGTGTGACGTCCGCCACCGCGTGAGCCGGGTTGCCTGGGGGAAGGTGACCCCTTGGTCTGTGCACTTATCAAGCGCACAGGCCATACGTACGTCCGGCCGCCCGAGCGCAATCCGCTCGGGCGCACCAGAGATTGGTACCACCCGTGAGCAAGGACGCCGTGAATACGGCAGTGGCCGCACCCCGCACCGACGCGGCCCAGGTGCCCGCGGATGCGGGCGACGCCGGTTACAGCAAGGACCTCAAGGCCCGCCACGTCAACATGATCGCCATCGGCGGGGCCATCGGCACCGGCCTCTTCCTCGGCGCCGGCGGCCGCCTCCACAACGCGGGCCCGGCGCTGGCGATCGCCTACCTGGTCTGCGGCATCTTCGCCTTCTTCGTGGTGAGGGCCCTCGGCGAGCTCGTGCTCTACCGCCCCTCGTCCGGCTCCTTCGTGTCGTACGCACGTGAGTTCCTCGGTGAGAAGGGCGCCTACGTCGCCGGCTGGATGTACTTCCTGAACTGGTCGACGACCGGCATCGCCGACATCACCGCGATCGCGCTCTACACGCACTACTGGAGCCTGTTCACCGACATCCCGCAGTGGGTGCTGGCCCTGATCGCCCTGGCGGTGGTCCTCGCGGTGAACCTGATCTCGGTGAAGATCTTCGGCGAGATGGAGTTCTGGTTCGCGATCATCAAGGTCGCCACGCTGGTGGCCTTCATGTTCGTCGGCATCTTCCTGCTGGCCACTCAGCAGGAGGTGGGTGGTACGACGCCCGGCCTGAGCGTGATCACCGACAACGGCGGCGTCTTCCCGCACGGCTTGATGCCCGTCGTCCTGGTCATGCAGGGCGTGATCTTCGCGTACGCCGCCCTGGAGCTGGTCGGTGTCGCGGCGGGCGAGACCGCCGAGCCGGAGAAGGTCGTCCCGCGCGCGGTGAACTCGATCATGTGGCGCGTCGGTGTCTTCTACGTCGGCTCGGTCGTCCTGCTGGCCCTCCTCCTGCCCGGCTCGGTGTACTCGGCCGACCAGAGCCCGTTCGTCACCGTGCTGTCGAAGATCGGCGTCCCGGCCGCGGGCGACGTGATGAACCTGGTGGTCCTGACGGCGGCGATGTCCTCCCTGAACTCCGGCCTCTACTCCACGGGCCGCATCCTGCGCTCCATGGCGATGGCGGGTTCGGCCCCGAAGTTCACGGCCCGCATGAACCGCAGCCAGGTGCCCTACGGCGGCATCCTGCTCACCTGCGCGGTGTGCGTCCTGGGCGTCGGCCTGAACTACCTCATGCCCAGCCAGGCCTTCGAGATCGTGCTGAACGTCGCCTCCCTCGGCATCATCTCGACCTGGGTGATCATCATGATCTGCCACCTGATCTTCGTCCGCCGCGCCAAGGCGGGCCTGGTGGACCGACCGCACTTCCGCCTCCCCGGCAGCCCGGTCACGGAGATCGCCACGATCGTCTTCCTGCTCGCCTGCCTCGGCATGATGTGGAACGACCCCGAGGTCGGCCGCAAGACCCTCCTCCTCATCCCGGTGATCGCCGCGATGCTGGTCGCAGGCTGGTACGCGATCCGCCGCAGGGCGGCCCGCGCGGAGGACCAGGAGCTGACCGAGCTCACGAAGTAGTCCCAAGGCCGTTGTCAGAGGCGGCCTCTACGGTGGCGTCATACCGGAGATCACGTATGTCCGGGGTGACGCCACCGTTGCGTGGGCATGATCGCCCCAAGGGGGCGGTACGACCATGGAGGGCCGGAGTTGAGCCGAGACACCGACGTACTCGTGCTGGGCGGCGCCGGCGTGGACACCATCGTGTACGTCCCCGAGCTGCCGCTCCCGTACGCCGACAGCTACATGATCGACTCAGGGATCCGCACCCGCGCCGGACAGACCGGGGACTTCGTGGCCGTCGGTCTGAGCAGCCTCGGCCTGCGCACCCACCACGTCGACTTCCTCGGCGAGGACCCCGAGGGCGACCTCGTCCGCGCCCTGCACCGCGAACACGGCATCGCCCTCACCGCGATCCCGCAGCCCGCCGGCACCAAGCGCGCGGTCAACCTGGTCGGCCCGGACGGCAGACGGCTGTCCCTCTACGACACGAGCCGCGGACACGCCGGGGACCGCCTGCCGGAACAGACGGTCCGGTCTCTCGCCGACGCGAGCCGCCATGCGCACGTCTCCATCACCCAGCCGTGCGCCCACGCCCTGCCCCTCCTCCGCGAGGCCGGTGTCACGCTCTCCACCGACCTCCACAACTGGGACGGCGAGAACCCGTACCACGAGTCGTTCGCCCACGCGGCGGACGTCGTGTTCCTCTCGACGGCCGCCCTGGACGACCCCGAGCGGACCATGCGCCGAATTGCCGAGAAGGGCAGGGCCGAGGTGGTCGTGGCCACGGCCGGAGCCGAGGGCGCCTACCTGCTGACCGACGGCGAGCTGAGCCACGTCCCGCCGGTCCGGCCCCCCGCCCCGGTCATCGACTCCAACGGCGCCGGTGACGCCTTCGCCGCCGCCTTCCTCTACGGCAGGCTCACCGGCGAGCCACCGCACCGATGTGCGCTGTACGGCGCGGTGGCCGGCGCCCATGCCTGCACGGTGCCGTCGACGCGGACGGCACCGATGGGCAGGGACGAACTCATCGAGAGCGCAGCCGCATGCGAGGGTTCATAGGACGCCCGACGACGTCAGTGCTCGTGCACGCCGTTCGTCGCCGCGATCTTCTTCCAGGACTTCGGCTGTACCGGATCCGCGCCCGACCTGGCGATGGACGCCGCGCGTGCGGTCGGCGCGGCCGGCTTCGACGGCTCGAACAGCCATGTGTCGAAGAGCGCTGCCAGCGGCTGCCCGGACACCTCCTCGGCGTACCGCTGGAAGTCGGCCACCGACGCGTTGCCGTAGGCGTACTTCTGCGTCCAGCCCTTGAGGATGGCGAAGAACGCCTCGTCCCCGATCTCGTTGCGCAGCGCCTGCAGGGTCAGCGCACCCCGGTCGTAGACGGCGATGTGGAACTGCTTCTCCGGCCCCGGATCCCCGGGCTTGACCGACCAGAACGCATCGTCGGCCGCACGCGAGGCGTACACGTAGTCGGCGATCTCCTGCGCCGTGCCCTCACCCTCGTGCTCCGACCACAGCCACTGTGCGTAGCGGGCGAACCCCTCGTTGATCCAGATGTCCTTCCAGTCCTTCACGGACACCAGGTCGCCGTACCACTGGTGGGCGAGCTCATGGACGACGACAGAGGTGTTCGTTCCGTTCGCGAAGTTCGACGGGCTGTAGAACGGCCGGGTCTGCGTCTCCAGCGCGTACCCGGTGTTCGTGTTCGGCACATACCCGCCGAGGGCGTTGTAGGGATACGGCCCGAAGTAGCCGGTCAGCCAGTCGGCGATCTCCCCGGTCCGCTCGATGCTCGCCCGCGCCGCGCCGTAGTTGGCGCCCAGGTCCTTGCTGTAGGCGTTGATGACCGGAATGCCGCTCTCGCTCGTCCCCGTCGTCACGTCGAACTTGCCGACCGCGAGCGTGGCGAGATATGTCGCCTGCGGTTTGTCGGAGCGCCAGTTGTAGCGGGTCCATCCCAGGCGTGAACTCGTCGACTGCAGTGTGCCGTTGGAGATGGCCTGCGTGCCGTCCGGGACCTGCACCGAGACGTCGTACGTCGCCTTGTCGAGCGGGTGGTCGTTGCTGGGGAACCACCACCACGCGGCCTCGGGCCCGTTCGCCCCGACTCCGCCGTCCGCAGTGCGGTGCCAGCTGGTGAAGCCGTACGCCTTCTTCGACGACGGTACGCCGCGGTAGCGCACGACCACCGTGACGTCCGTGCCCTTGGCCAGCGGCTTCTTCGGCGTGATCTCCAGCTCGTGCTCGCCCGAGGTCGCGAACGACGCCTTCGCGCCGTTGACCCGGACCTCGCTGACGTCCAGCAGGAAATCAAGATTGAACCGGGACAGATCCTGTGTGGTCTTCGCCAGCAGGGTCGCCGTCCCCTCCAGCTCGTCCGTGGCCGGCTGGTACTTCAGCCGGAGGTCGTAGTGGGAGACGTCGTATCCGCCGTTGCCGTAGGCCGGGTAGTAGGGATCGCCGATGCCCGGAGCGCCGGGGGAGTGGCTCGCCGCCGAGGCCGGGATCGCCAGCATCAGCGAGGCGGCCGCGAGTGCGCCCGGCGCCATGAATCTGCGGTGCACGAAAGCTCCAAGTCGTAGGGGCCCGAAGTCTGTCCGGAGCCTATTCACCACCTGTGTCACGAGTGTGTCCATGACCACTGCTGTCACACGATCGCCATTCGGCCGACATGAATCCACTCGCCCGGCAGACGTTTATCGGCCACGAAGGCCTCACACGCCATCAGTCGCCCCCTTCTGCACGAGAGTTGACCGATGTACCGTCCGCGCATGCCGAAACGCATGCGCTTCATGATCTGGAGACCGCTCGCGACGGTGGCCGCAGCCGCGCTGATGGCCACGTTCCTCTCACCCGCGACGGCGCACGCCGCCCCGCGGGAGAGCAAGCCCGTGTACTCGTACGACAACGCCATCCGCGAGGCCGTATGGGTGGACACCGGACTCGACGACGACCGCGACGGGAAGAACGACCGCGTCGCCGTCGACGTCGTCCGGCCCCGGGAGCCGGCGGCGCAGGGCCGCAGGATCCCCGTCATCATGGACGCCAGCCCGTACTACTCGTGCTGCGGACGTGGCAACGAGAGCCAGAAGAAGACGTACGACGCCGACGGCGACGTCGTCGGGATGCCGCTGTTCTACGACAACTACTTCGTGCCCCGCGGCTACGCCTTTGTCGGCGTCGACCTCGCCGGCACCAACCGCTCCGACGGCTGCGTGGACGTCGGCGGCCGCTCCGACGTCCTCTCCGCGAAGGCCGTCGTCGACTGGCTGAACGGCCGCGGCAAGGCGTACACGACCCGCACCGGCACGACCAAGGCCAAGGCGACCTGGACCAACGGCCGCACCGGCATGATCGGCAAGAGCTGGGACGGCACCATCGCCAACGGCGTCGCCGCAACCGGCGTCGAGGGCCTGCGGACCATCGTCCCGATCAGCGCCATCTCCTCCTGGTACGACTACTACTTCCAGCAGGGTGCCCCGCTGTACGACTCCGGCCCCGAGTGGCTCTCCGACTACGTCAACAGCCCCGACGCCCGCGCCAAGTGCGGTGCCGTCCAGCAGAAGCTCGTCGACGGGGCCCCGCGCACCGGCGACTGGACGCCGCTGTGGACCGAGCGTGACTACGTGAAGGATGCGCGCAAGTTCAGGGCGAGCGTCTTCCTGATCCACGGCATGCAGGACCTCAACGTCCGTATGAAGCACGTCGGCCAGTGGTGGGACGCGCTGGCGAAGAACGGCGTCGAGCGCAAGATCTGGCTCTCCCAGACCGGCCATGTCGACCCCTTCGACTTCCGCCGCGCCGAGTGGGTCGACACCCTGCACCGCTGGTTCGACCACGAGCTCCTCGGCTACGACAACGGCATCGACCGTGAGCCGATGGCCGATATCGAGCGCCACCCCGACCAGTGGGCCACCTCGAAGGTCTGGCCGCCGCGCGGCACCGACCCGACCACCCTGCGCCCCGCCAAGGGCACCGAGGCGGGCGTCGGCACCCTCGGCCTGCGAAAGGGCAAGGGCACCGAGACCTTCACCGACGACCCGCAGCACAGCGAGACCGACTGGGCCGCGAACATCGACCGGACCACCCCGGACAAGGCGGGCTTCGTCACCAAGCCGCTCACCCGCGACCTGCGCCTGTCCGGCTCGTCCGAGGTCACCGTCACCGCGACCCCGACCACCTCGACGGCCCACCTCTCCGCCGTCCTCGTGGACCTCGGCCCCGACACCATCCGCGACTACGCGGCGAGAGGCGAAGGCATCACCACCCTCACCGACCGCACCTGCTGGGGCGCGAGCACCCCCGGCGACAGCGCCTGCTTCAAGGAGACGCAGGCCAAGACGGCCGACGTCGATTACACCGTCGTCAGCCGCGGCTGGGCCGACCTGGGCAACCACGCCTCCGACCTGGAGGGCGCGCCGCTCACCCCGGGCAAGGCGTACACCATCACCGTCGACCTGGCGGCCACCGACCACGTGGTCCCGGCCGGCCACCGCCTCGCCCTGATCGTCGCGGGCACGGACAAGGACCTGATCGACCCTCCGTCGACCAAGCCGACGCTCACCCTGGATCTCTCCCGTACGAAGGCCCGCGTCCCGCTGGTCGGTGGCGCCCACGCCTTCGCACGCGCCACGGCGGGTTCCGTCCTTGCAGCTCCCGAGGCCGCGCCGCTCGACGGCCTGAGCGCACCGCGCACCACCACTCACCGCATCCCGGAGGGAGGCCAGTGATCCGCACCCGAGCCGTCACCCTGGTCGCCGCGGCCCTCGCCGCATCCATCGTCGCCATACCGGCCCACGCCGCCGACTCCGCGCCCCGCACCGGCTTCGAGAAGTCGGACGGCGCCCGCTGGACCAGTCAGCCCGAGGAGCAGGACTTCCTCGCGGCCGTCGACAAGGCGAGCAACAGGGTCTCCGTCACCCGCATCGGTACGACGAAGCAGGACCGCCCGCTCCAGCTCGTCCGGATCGGCACCCGCCCCACCCCGAACAAGGTGCTGCTGATCTGCAGCCAGCACGGCGATGAACCCTCCGGCCGCGAGGCCTGTCTGTCCACCGTCCGCGATCTGGCCTACGCGAAGGACCGGCAGACCCGGCGCTTCCTGGAGCGCACCACCCTGCTGGTGGTGCCCACGGCCAACCCCGACGGCCGGGCCGCCGACACCCGCGGCAACAGCGACGGCGTGGACGTCAACCGCGACCACCTCGCACTCCAGACCGCCGAGGGGCGCGCCATGGCCGCGGTCGTCCGCGACCAGCGCCCCGACGTGATCTACGACCTGCACGAGTACGGCGCCACACCCCCGTACTACGACAAGGACCTGTTCGACCTGTGGCCGCGCAACCTCAACACGGACGCCCGCGTCCACGAGGAGGCGCGGACCCTCTCCGAGTCGTACGTGCGCCCCGCCGCGTCCGGCGCCGGTTACTCGACCGGTACGTACGGGATCTGGACCGACCCCGTGACGGGCGAGCCGATCAAACAGGTCGCCGGTGACGGGCAGGAACGCATCCTGCGGAACATGTCCGGCGTGAAGCACTCGCTGGGGCTGCTGATCGAGAGCCGCGTCGATCCGCTGACCGAGGAGGAGAAGGCCGACGCGTCGCTCAACAACCGGCGCCGGGTGTACTCCCAAGTCGCCGCGCTGGACGGCCTGTTCGACTTCACCGACGCCCGTCGAGGGCAGGTCGAGGTGGCGACCGGCCTGGCCAGGCTCGCGGGGTTCGCCGACACCGGACCCGTCTACATCGGCGGCGCCGACAACGACCCGGCCGAACCCGCCGAGGTGATCGCCGACCCGCCGTGCGGATACCGGCTCACCACCGACCAGTACGCGCAGGTCAAGGACGAGCTCGCGCTGCACGGAGTGAAGGCGAAATCGACCGCTACCGGGGCGTTTGTCCCGCTTCGGCAGTCCTTGCGCGGCCTTGTCCCGCTACTTCTGGACGAGCGCGCTCCGTATCGCCTGACTGCTGCTGAGCCGGACACCGACTGCTGAAACGGCTGCGATCGGGGGAATCTGTGGTAGGTCCTGGGAGACGACGTGGAGAGGGCGTATCCACGGTTTCCCGGGGAAGGTGCCGCTGATGACTGACGATCTTAAGAAGAGAGGTGGCCGGGAAGGCCCTGCGGACGACTCCGGCCACCGCAGCACCGACCGAGTGGTGTTCGGCGTCACCGCCGTCATCACCCTGGCCTTCGTGATCTGGGGCTGGGCAGCCACGGACTCGCTGGAGAGCGTGTCCACGAAGATGCTCAACGGCCTGATCCACAATGGCGGCTGGGCCTTCATGCTCGCCGCCTCCTGCTTCGTGGTCTTCGCCCTGTGGCTGGCGATCAGCCGCTACGGCCGCATCCACCTCGGCGCCGAGGGCGAGGAACCCGAGTTCAAGACGGTGTCCTGGGTCGCGATGATGTTCAGCGCGGGCATGGGTATCGGACTGATGTTCTACGGCGTGAGCGAGCCGCTCTCGCACTACAACGCGCCACCGCCCGGCACCACCCCCGCCGACTCCGCCGAGCGCATGGAGACGGCGATGGCCACGACCCTCTTCCACTGGACGCTGCACCCCTGGGCGATCTACGCGGTGGTCGGCCTCGCCATCGCCTACAGCACCTTCCGCAAGCGTCGGCGCCAGACCATCAGCGCGGTGTTCACCCCGCTGATCGGTGAGAAGCACGCCAACGGTGCCGGGGGACGGGTGATCGACATCCTCGCGATCATCGCCACCGTCTTCGGCTCCGCGGCCTCCCTCGGCCTCGGCGCGCTCCAGATCGGCTCCGGCTTCCAGGAGCTGGACTGGATGGACGACGTGAGCGAGGGCCTGCTCGTCGCCATCATCGCCGTACTGACCCTGGCCTTCGTCCTCTCGGCCGTCTCCGGCATCGAGCGGGGCATCCAGTGGCTGTCCAACACCAACATGGTGCTCGCCCTGATCCTCGCGGTCTTCGTGTTCGTCGCGGGCCCCACGATCATCGTGCTCGACCTGCTGCCCACCTCGATCTTCGCCTACCTGGGCGATCTGCCCCAGCTCGCCGGCCGCACCGAGGCCAGCGGCGGCGAGGGAGTCGCGGACTGGCTCGGCAGCTGGACCGTCTTCTACTGGGCCTGGTGGATCTCCTGGACGCCCTTCGTGGGCATGTTCATCGCGCGCATCAGCCGCGGGCGCACCATCCGGCAGTTCGTCGGCGGCGTCATCCTCGTGCCCAGCACCGTCAGCCTGATCTGGTTCGCGATCTTCGGCGGTACGGCGATGAAGCTGAAGGAGGGTGGCGCACTCGGCGGTGAGGAGACCCCGGAGGGTCAACTCTTCGCCGTCCTGCAGGAGTTCCCGATCGCGACCGTCACCAGCCTGCTGGTGATGATCCTGGTCGGCATCTTCTTCGTCTCGGGTGCCGACGCCGCGTCCATCGTGATGGGCACGCTGTCCCAGAAGGGTGCACTGGAACCCGGCCGGTTCGTCGTCGTGTTCTGGGGTGTGGTGACCGGAGCCGTCGCGGCCATCATGCTGCTCGTCGGCAGCGGTCAGGGCGACGCGCTCACCGGCCTGCAGAACCTCACGATCCTGGCCGCCGCGCCGTTCGTCCTCGTGATGATCGGCATGTGCGTCGCACTCGTGCGCGACCTGCGCCGGGACCCGATCATCGTGCGAACCGAGATGGGCTCGGAGGCCGTCGAACTCGCCGTGATCGAGGGCCACAAGAAGTACGACGGAGACTTCGAGATCAGGGTCGGCCCGGGCGCCGGCACCGAGACGGAGGGCGACCCGCTGGGCCACGACCACGGCTGAGCGGTACGCACGCAGGCGCGGAGGGGGCGAGCCGGAAGGCCGCCCCCTCCCGCGTGCCTCGCCCAGGCGGGCCACGCATCCGGTCGGTCGCCTGTTCGCCGTCATCCAGGGACGTAAGCGGAATATGTCATGCCGCGCTCATATCGGTCCCGCCCTGGGGATACTCACAGCATGTCTGCCGAGTACGCGACCTTCGGCCTGGCACCGGCGATGCGTGCCGGTGGCGTCCTCGCCAACGGTGACTACCAGGTGCACCGGGACTTCGTGGACTTCATCGTCGACGGACGCCCGCTGCTGTTCCAGCTGTCCGACCTCGACGCCGTCTCCCCGCTCGCCTCCGACGTGCCGCCCGCCATCTTCACCGCGCAGGTCCGCAGCCTGCTGCTGGAGGCGGAGGCCCCGCTTCCGGGCGGCCGCTATGTCATCTACGGCTGCCCCGAATGCGAGGACCTCGCCTGCGGAGCGGTCACCGCGCTCATCGACAAGGACGGCGACGACTACATCTGGCGGGACTTCGCCTGGCAGACCGACGAACACGCCGACCTGGAGCTCAACGGCTACCACGGCATCGGACCCTTCCGTTTCCACTGCGCCGAGTACCGCTCGGCGCTGGGCTCCCTGCTCGACGGCGACTCCGAGGCACCGCGCCGCCGGGTCCTGCTCATCGGCGCCCGCGTCGCCCTCCTGGCCAAGCTCGCCGCCGCCCTGCGCACCATCGGCATCGGCGCCGAGATCACCGATGACGTGAGCGGCGTCGCCGTCGACGAACTGCGCACCTATGGCGCCGTCGCCTTCGGTCGTGGCATCGGCGAGGAGCAGCGGGCCGCCGCACGCCGTGTCTTCACGGAGGCCGGAGTCGACGTCGCGTATGTCGACGGCCTCGCGCCGATCGTGCCGTTGCTGGTCGCACAGATCGAACACGCACTGGACCGCAGCCCGGTCGAACAGCGGCGCCTGACCCGCCTGGTGGCCGCCGACGGCGAGGCGGGCGTCGAGGTCACCTCGCCCTGCCGCGTCCAGCTCACCGCGTACCGCGTCGACCGCCTCTACCGCACCCACACCCACGAGGTCTTCGACGGCGTCCTGGAACCGGGCCGCCACCGCATCGCGCTGGACGCGAAAGCGGTGAAGGGGGAGGCGTTCGTGGTGGCGCGGACCTCGGGGGGTGTGCTGGTGGAGGCGATGGCGCGGTGAGGGCGTACGGGCCCTTGGAGGCGCCGGTCCGCTGAGACGAAGGTGCTCGCGGCCCTGCGCGGCGACTAGGATCGCGCTCTGTGAGTGCCACCCTCGTCGCCAAGAACCTCGCCGCCGGTCACGGCGACCGTTCCCTGTTCAGCGGGCTCGACCTCGTCGTGGCGCCCGGAGATGTGATCGGCCTGGTCGGGGCCAACGGCGCGGGCAAGTCCACGCTGCTGCGCCTGCTCGCCGGGCTGACCGCACCGGAGGAGGGCGACCTGCGGCTGTCCCCGCCGACCGCGACCGTCGGTCACCTCCCGCAGGAGCCCGAGCGGCGCCCCGGCGAGACCGTACGGGAGTTCCTGGCCCGGCGCACGGGAGTCGCCGAGGCCCAGCGCGCCATGGACGAGGCGACTCAGGCCCTCGTCGACGGGGCACCGGGCGCCGACGACGCGTACGCCACGAGCCTGGAGCGCTGGCTCGGTCTCGGCGGCGCCGACCTCGACGAGCGGGCCGAGGAGACCGCCGACTCGCTGGGACTGGCCGTGGACCTGGACCAGCCGATGACCTCCCTGTCCGGCGGCCAGGCCGCCCGCGCCGGCCTCGCCTCGCTGCTCCTGTCCCGCTACGACGTCTTCCTGCTCGACGAGCCGACCAACGACCTGGACCTCGACGGCCTGGAGCGCCTGGAGCGGTTCGTCGGCGGCCTGCGCGCCGGCACCGTGGTCGTCAGCCACGACCGCGAGTTCCTCACCCGCACGGTCACCAAGATCCTCGAACTCGACCTCGCCCAGCAGCAGATCAACCTCTACGGCGGCGGCTACGAGGCCTACCTGGAGGAGCGCGACGTGGCCCGCCGCCACGCCCGCGACGACTACGAGGAGTACGCCGACAAGAAGGCCGCCCTCCAGGACCGGGCACAGACCCAGCGCGCCTGGATGGACAAGGGCGTGAAGAACGCGCGGCGCAAGGCGAGCAACGACAACGACAAGATCGGCCGCAAGTTCCGCAGCGAGGCCAGCGAGAAGCAGGCCGCGAAGGCCCGCCAGACCCAGCGCATGATCGAGCGCCTGGATGTCGTCGACGAACCGCGCAAGGAGTGGGAACTGCGCATGGAGATCGCCTCCGCACCGCGTTCCGGCGCGGTGGTCGCGACCCTGCGCGACGCCGAGGTGCGCCGCGGCGCCTTCAGCCTCGGCCCGGTGTCCCTGCAGATCGACTGGGCGGACCGGGTGGCCGTCACCGGCGCCAACGGCGCGGGCAAGTCGACGCTGCTGGGCGCCCTGCTGGGCCGTATCCCCCTCACCGCCGGACAGTCGGCGCTCGGCTCCGGCGTCCTGATCGGCGAGGTCGACCAGGCCCGCAAGCTCTTCCACGGCGAGGAGTCCCTGCTGGACGCCTTCTGCGCCGCGGTCCCGGACACCGAACCGGCGGAAGTGCGCACCCTCCTGGCCAAGTTCGGTCTGAAGGCGGACCATGTCCTGCGCTCCGCGGCCACCCTCTCCCCGGGCGAACGCACCCGGGCCGCGCTGGCGCTGCTGCAGGGCCGGGGAGTCAACCTCCTGGTCCTCGACGAGCCGACCAACCACCTCGACCTGCCGGCCATCGAGCAACTGGAATCGGCCCTGGACGCCTACGAGGGCACGCTGCTCCTGGTCACCCACGACCGCCGCATGCTCGACGCGGTCCATGTCACGCGCCGCCTGGAGGTCGCCGACGGCAAGGTGACCGAGCGCTAGCGACGGGCTCCGCCGCCGGATCGAGCGAGTCGGCCGGCCAGCTCCGGGTAGTCGACGACCAAGCCGTCGTCGTCGAACTCGATGTCGCTGCGGAAGTCTCCGGAGGCGAAGCGAACCCGGTTGCGCCCCAGGTGCCTGTAGGCCTGCCGAGACGGCAGGACCGCCAGGTCGGGCACCGACACCCACGCCATCAGGAACTCCCGTTCCCCGGGCGTCAGACGGAGCCCGTGCCGCAGCACCGGCATCGTGTTGGTCAGCGGGCACAGGCCCAGGTCGCAGTCGAGGGCGCCGTCTACGTCGGGCAGATGCTCACCGTCGGCCGTCCACCGGCCCGCTCCGTCGTGCCGCAGGTCGAGCGTGCGGGTGCCGCCCGCGGACTCGGCGGTGACGCGCAGCCGACGCGTCACGAAGCCGTCCGCCGTGTCGAGTTCGTACGAGATCCAGTACGGCTCCGGCGTCGTCCCGACGGCTCGGCCGCGGGCTCGCAGGGCATCGTCGCCGAGCTCGGCCCACGCGGTCTCGATGCCCTTGCTCCCCGACACCGCCCAGGTGATGACACGCGACTTCGGCATGCCGTCACCCTACGGGCGAACGGGCCCGGACCCTCCGTGTCACATCCGTGTCGTGCGGAGAGTCCGGGCCCTGCGTGTCGTGTCAGCGCTTGCCCTTCGGGTCGACCAGACCCGCGCGGCGCAGGGCGTCGGCCATGGCGCTGTTCGCCGGAGGCGGTGCCTGGCGCGAGCCACCTCCGCCACCGCCACCGCCGCCGCGGCCCTGGCGCTGCTGGGGCGGCCGCCCGCCCCGCTGCCGGCGCTCACCGCCGCCCCCGCCCTGCTGGGCCTGGGGAGCGGTCTCGTCGTCGAGGCGCAGGGTCAGGGAGATCCGTTTGCGCGGGATGTCGACGTCGAGGACCTTCACCTTGACGATGTCACCGGGCTTGACCACGTCCCTCGGGTCCTTGACGAAGGTCTTCGACATCGCGGAGACGTGCACCAGCCCGTCCTGGTGGACACCGACGTCCACGAACGCCCCGAAGGCCGCCACGTTCGTCACGACGCCCTCCAGGACCATCCCGGACGCCAGGTCGGCGATCTTCTCGACGCCCTCCTTGAAGGTGGCCGTCTTGAAGGCGGGACGCGGGTCGCGCCCGGGCTTCTCCAGCTCCTTCAGGATGTCCGTGACGGTCGGCAGACCGAACGTCTCGTCCACGTAGTCGTTCGGCTTCAGCGACCGCAGCACGCTCGTGTTGCCGACGAGTGCGGCGACCTCCTGGCCCGACGTCTTCACCATCCGCCGGACCACCGGGTACGCCTCGGGGTGCACGCTGGACGCGTCCAGCGGGTCGTCGCCGCCGCGGATGCGCAGGAAGCCCGCGCACTGCTCGTACGCCTTCGGGCCCAGCCGTGCCACGTTCTTCAGTTGCGAGCGGGACTTGAACGGGCCGTTCGCGTCGCGGTGGGACACGATGTTCTCGGCGAGTCCGGAGGTGATGCCGGAGACGCGCGAGAGCAGCGGTGCGGAGGCGGTGTTGACGTCGACGCCGACGCCGTTCACACAGTCCTCCACCACCGCGTCCAGCGAGCGCGACAACTTCACCTCGGACAGGTCGTGCTGGTACTGGCCGACGCCGATCGACTTCGGGTCGATCTTCACCAGCTCGGCGAGCGGGTCCTGGAGCCTGCGCGCGATGGAGACCGCGCCGCGCAGCGACACGTCCATGTCGGGCAGTTCCTGGGACGCGAAGGCGGAGGCCGAGTACACCGAGGCGCCGGCCTCGGACACCATCACCTTGGTGAGCTGCAACTCCGGGTGCTTGGTGATCAGTTCACCGGCGAGCTTGTCCGTCTCGCGCGACGCCGTGCCATTGCCGATCGCGACCAGTTCGACCGCGTGCTCCTTCGCCAGCCGCGCGAGCTTGGCGATCGCCTCGTCCCACTTGTTCGCCGGGACGTGCGGATGGATCACGTCGGTGGCCACCACCTTGCCGGTGGCGTCGACGACGGCGACCTTCACACCCGTACGGAAGCCGGGGTCCAGGCCCAGCGTCGCGCGCGTGCCCGCCGGGGCGGCGAGCAGCAGGTCGCGGAGGTTGGCCGCGAACACGCCCACGGCCTCGTCCTCGGCGGCCGTGCGCAGGCGCAGCCGCAGGTCGATGCCGAGGTGGACGAGGATGCGGGTCCGCCAGGCCCAGCGGACCGTGTCCTTCAGCCATTTGTCGCCGGGGCGGCCGCGGTCGGCGATCGCGAACTTGTGGGCGACGATGCCCTCGTACGACGAGGGCCCCTCGGTGTGCTCCTCCGGCTCCAGGACGAGGTCGAGGACCTCCTCCTTCTCGCCGCGCAGCATCGCCAGGACGCGGTGCGAGGGCAGCTCGGTGAACGGCTCGGCGAAGTCGAAGTAGTCCGCGAACTTCGCGCCCGCCTCCTCCTTGCCCTCCCGCACCTTGGCGGCCAGCCGGCCGCGGCCCCACATGCGCTCGCGCAGCTCGCCGATCAGGTCGGCGTCCTCCGCGAACCGCTCCGTGAGGATCGCCCGGGCGCCGTCCAGGGCGGCCTGCGGATCGGCCACGCCCTTGTCGGCGTCCACGAACGCCGCCGCGGCGGCAAAGGGGTCGACCGTCGGGTCGCCGAGCAGACCCTCAGCCAGGGGCTCAAGGCCGGCCTCGCGGGCGATCTGCGCCTTGGTCCTGCGCTTCGGCTTGAACGGCAGATAGATGTCCTCGAGCCGCGCCTTCGTCTCGGCGCCGCGGATCCGGGCCTCCAACTCCTCGGTCAGCTTGCCCTGCTCACGCACCGACTCGAGGATCGCCGTGCGCCGCTCCTCCAGCTCCCGCAGATAGCGCAGCCGCTCCTCGAGCGTGCGCAGCTGCGCATCGTCGAGCATCTCGGTCGCTTCTTTGCGATAGCGGGCGATGAAGGGCACCGTCGAACCGCCGTCGAGCAGCTCCACGGCAGCCTTGACCTGCCGCTCTCGTACGCCGAGCTCCGCGGCGATCCTGTCTTCGATGGACCCTACGAGGGGTGTCGTCACGATCCCGTCCCGCCTTCTCACTGAGGTTGCGCGGCAATTGTGGCAGGTAGCACCGACAACCGGGGATCAGGGCGGCGACCCGGCCAGGTCGTGGCGGGTCGCGGGCCGGGCGGCGGGACGAAATCAGACCCTGCGGCTGCGCGTGCTGCTGGAAGCTCCGCCGAAGAGCCGAGCGAGAGCGCGGAACGGCAGCGTGACGACGGTCGCGATGGCGCCACCGATCTGGCGCAGTACGTCTGCGATTGCACGGAACACGTGATCACCTTCCTTGTGGTTGGAGACCCCGAGTACCGCAGCTCGGCCCTGCTATGCAGCGTGATCCGAATGCCTTGTGCAGCCGGTTGTCCCAGCCCGGCCGGCGCAGGCGATCAGGACTTGCCGAGGAGGTCCTGGGGGAACGCCCCCGCCGCCACCACCGCGCGGGTGAACCCCGTGGCGAGCTCCGTGAGGCGGGCGACCCGCTCCGCGCCGAGGTGTTCGTACGGAGCCCGGTCGAGGCGGTCCGTCTCGGACTCGATGCGTTCGCGCAGGGCGACGCCCGCCGGGGTGAGGTCACCCGTGTCGTCCAGGAGGCCGCGCTCGCGCAGGCGGTCGGACGCCGCGTCCCAGTCCTCCCGGGTCCAGCCGCGCGTGCTGCACACCCACTTCGGCGTCATTCCCTTGCCGGTCGCCGTGTGGGTCACCACGGCTTCGAGGCCGTCGAGCCCCTCGGACATCAGTACGGCGAGGTGCCCGTCACCCCGGTGCTCGCGCAGCAGCGTCGTGGCGTGGAAGTAGGCCAGGTGGGTCTCCTCGGGGACCGGCAGGTCCGCGTGCGCCGAGTACAGGGGCCGGGCGCTGCGGGAACAGGCCTCGGTGGCCTGGAGCGCCAGGTGCGCGGCCTCCGCCATCTCCGGGGACGTCACCGTCTCCTCGCCCAGCAGCCGACGCAGCGCCGCATCGACCGCACGCGCGCGTGCCGCCAGTACGTCCTGCGGGGACGCGATCGCCCAGACCGCCGGTACGTGCCGGGCCACCAGGTCGTATTTGTAGTTGTAGAACGTCGCCGTCACCGCACCCGCCCCGACCGGGCCCAGCGCGGCCGCCCTGACCGCGAAGTTGACGGCCCTGGGGTGCGTGATCCCGAGGTCGCCCAGCTCCTTCCCCGTCTCGGGGGCGAAGTAGGACGTGGAGTGCAGGGAGTTGAGCATGTTGTGGCAGCGGCGGGCGGCACGCGGTTCCAGGGCGGAAGTAGTCATGCCCGGCACGTTACCAACCGCTTGGTACGTGATTCGGGCGGATGCGCAGCGTGGCAGGAAAGGAGGGGTCCTCGTCATTGCGGACATGCGGTCGCTCTCGAAGAATTGATGGCATGGCGCAGCGAACCGTTCTCTTCGTCCTCTTCGACGGCGTACAGAGTCTCGACGTGACCGGCCCGCTGGAGGTCTTCGCGGGAGCCGAGAAGCACCGCGCGGGCACCTATCGCATCCGCACGGCCTCCCTGGACGGCGCCCCCGTCCGCACGTCCAGCCACCTGACCGTCGTACCGGACGAGTCCCTCACCGACGTCTCCGAGCCGCACACACTCCTCGTCCCGGGCGGTGAGGGCACGCGCGGTCCCCAGCCCGCGCTGACCGACTGGCTGCGCGAGCACGGACCCCGCGCCGAGCGCCTGGTGTCCGTCTGCACCGGCGCGATCCTGCTCGCCGCGGCCGGTCTGCTGGACGGCCGCCGCGCCACGACCCACTGGGCGTACTGCGACAAGCTCGCCCGTGACCACCCGGCCGTGGAGGTGGACCCGGACCCCATCTACGTACGGGACGGACGCGTCGCCACCTCCGCGGGTGTCACCTCCGGCATCGACCTCGCGCTGGCCCTGGTCGAGGAGGACCTGGGCCGGGACGTGGCCCTCGGAATCGCCCGCCACCTGGTGGTCTTCCTGCGCCGGCCCGGAAACCAGGCCCAGTTCAGCGCCCAGCTCGCCGCCCAGACCGCCCAGCGCGAGCCCCTCCGGGAGGTCCAGCGCTGGATCACCGAGCACCCCGACGCCGACCTGACCGTCGAGACGCTCGCCGCCCGCGCCAGCCTCTCCGCGCGCCATTTCGCCCGCGCCTTCCAGTCCGAGACCGGCATGACCCCCGGCCGCTATGTGGACCGGGTCCGGCTCGAACACGCCCGGCGCCTCCTGGAGGACACGAGCGACGGCATCGAGGAGATCTCCCGGGCCAGTGGCTACGGCACGCCCGAGGCCATGCGGCGCGCCTTCGTCAAGACGCTCGGGGCGGCCCCGATCGAGTACCGCCGCCGGTTCCGCCCGGTGCCCGCCGGCTGACTCCCTTGAGTTTCCTTCCGATGAGTTTCCTTCCGAAAGGACGAACCATGCAGATCGCGATGGTCCTGTACGACCGCTTCACCGCCCTCGACATCGTCGGACCGTACGAGGCGTTGAGCCGCCTCCCGGACGTCCGGGTCGACTTCGTCGCCGAGTCCGCGGGACCGGTGCGTGCCGACACGGGGTTCCTCGCCCTCACCGCCGACAAGGCCCTGGCCGACGTACCGCACCCCGATGTCGTCGTCGTACCGGGCGGACCCGGGACGTTCGCCGAGGTCGAGAACGAGGCCCTCCTGGAGTGGCTCAGGACCGCCGACGCCACCAGCACCTGGACGACCTCCGTCTGCAGTGGCTCGCTGCTCCTCGGCGCCGCGGGCCTCCTGGAGGGCCGCCGCGCCACCTCGCACTGGCTCACCCTGGACTTCCTGCCGCAGTACGGTGCCGAACCCACGGGCGAGCGGGTCGTACCGGACGGCAAGTACATCACCGCGGCCGGTGTCTCCTCCGGCATCGACATGGGCCTGACCCTGATCGGGAAGATCGCCGGCGACGAACACGCCCAGGCCGTCCAGCTGCTCACCGAGTACGACCCGCAGCCGCCCTACGACGCCGGCTCGCCGCAGAAGGCGCCCGCGCACCTCGTCGAGGAGTTCCGTACGAACAGCCGCTTCAGCCTGGTGTAGGCACGTTCCAGGTGAAGCGCGGCTGCCTGCGCTCCAGGAACGCGGCGACGCCCTCCGCGGTGTCGCCGCTTCCGCGCGCCTGCTCCGCCCAGTGATCGTCGCGGTCGGTGCGCCCGTCCGCGAACTCCTTCGCCGCGGCCTGCGTCAGCTGCGAGCGGGAGGCGAGGATCCGGGTGAACTCCGCCACCCGCTTGCCGAGTTCGCCCTCGGGCAGCACCTCGTCCACCAGGCCCGCACGCAGGGCCCGCTCCGTGCCGATCAACTCGCCCGAGAACAGCAGGTACTTGGTGGCGGCCGGGCCCACCAGCGCTGCCAACCGGCGCGTGGAGGACGCCGGATACACGATCCCGAGCTTCGCCGGTGTCACCCCGAACAGCGACCCCTCCTCGGCGAACCGCAGATCGCACGCCGCCGCCAGCTGCGACCCGCCGCCCACGCAGTGCCCCCGGACCGCCGCCAGCGTCGGCTTCGGAAAGGCCGCCAGCGCCTCCTCGGCGGCCACCGCCAGCCCCTGAGCCTCCTGCGGCGAGCCCTGGAGCGTGGAGATGTCGGCGCCCGCACAGAACGTCCCGCCCTCACCGGTGAGCACCAGCGCCCGTACGCCCGGATCGGCGGCCAGGGTGCCGAGCAGCGGCGGCAGCGCCCGCCACATCGCGGCCGTCATGGCGTTGCGCTTGGCCGGATGGTGGATGACGACGGTGGCCACCGAGTCGGTGACGCAGTGCAGCAGCTGGGGCTCCATGCGGCGGATGCTATCCGCCCCCGCCGAACGGCGATCAGGAAGGGTCGTTCGGCCGACTCACGGCCCAGGGACGAGCGGAACGAGCCGGACGTCGGGGGCGCCAAACCCGTACAACCCGAATAGTTCGTGAAGTCGGCACAAGCGGCGCCGGAGTGGTCCCACAACTGACCGTGTCATACGCCAACGATCAGAAACGCTCGATACCTGCTGACTTCTGTTCAGTACTACGGCCCGGACCTGTGCGTTACCAACACTCGACGTGTGGTGACAATCGAGCGCGAGGGTGGCGACCGGACGATGGAGAACCACGGGCGCGGGTCCGGCCCACGCCCAGCAGGCGGCGCGGACGAGCCCCTCGTCCAGCGGCCGCTGAATCCACTGCCGTACGAGGGCGTCTGGCGGTTCACCGCCCCGGCTGTCGACGCCTCGGTCCCGCAGGCTCGGCACGCCGTTCGGGACCTGCTGTACCGCCAGGGCGTGCCGGTCCCCGACGATCTGGTCCAGGGGGTGCTGCTGATCGTGTCGGAGCTGGTCACGAACGCCGTCCGGCACGCGGCGCTGCTGTCGCCGACGCTCGCCGTGGAGGTCGCCGTCGGTGCCGAGTGGCTGCGGGTGTCCGTGGAGGACAACCACCCCTACCGCCCGACCGCCCTGGAGGCCGACCACGGCCAGACCGGCGGCCGAGGCCTGCTCCTGGTGCGCGAGGTGACCCGGGAGGCCGGCGGCGTGTGCGACGTCGAGCACACGGCGAGCGGCGGCAAGGTGATCTGGGCCGCCGTGCCGCTCAAACCCGCGCGCGTGCCCTAGGCCCCGTCGGACCCGCGTCGGCCCTCGTCACCAACCGGCCGACGGGCCCGTCAGCTCCTTGACCGCGGGGCGGGCCGCGTCGAGCACGGTCATGAACCAGGACGAGAAGGTGTCCTTCGCGTGGCGCTCGGCCAGCTCGGCCGGCGTCACGAAGGCCGTCTCGCCGACCTCCTCCGGGTCCGGCCGCAGCGGCGACTGCACGAGTCCGACGAAGAGGTGGTTGTACTCCTGCTCCACCAGGCCCGAGTCCGGGTCCGGGTGGTTGTAGCGGACCGTGCCCGCCTCGGCGAGCAGCGACGGGGAGACGCCGAGTTCCTCGTGGGTGCGCCGCGCCGCGGCGGCGAAGGGCGCCTCGCCGGGGTAGGGGTGGCCGCAGCAGGTGTTGGACCAGACGCCGGGGGAGTGGTACTTGCCGAGTGCCCGCTGCTGCAGCAGCAGCCGGCCCTGCTCGTCGAAGAGGAACACGGAGAAGGCGCGGTGCAACTGCCCGGGAGGCTGATGGGCGGCGAGCTTCTCGGCGGTGCCGATCGTCACACCGTTCTCGTCGACCAGTTCCAGCAAAATCGCGTCTGCGGCGCCGTTCGACGGACTGTGCGTCGCGGTGGCAGGTGTGATCGGCATACCCATCCTTCACTTCGGTCTTGCGCCCCAAGTGTGCCGTACGAATCCGGCACTCCCGGCAGTTGATCGTGCCCGGCGCGGCGGGCACGGAACCGCCGCCGGGGGCGCTGTGAGCATGAGGACGCGGCCTACCACCGGATCGCTGCATTCCGTCCGTACTGACGTCTTGTCGGACCGTACGGTTGTTTCAGTGACAGAGCCGGGCCTCGTGCTCCGCGTGCCCGATGGGCTCCAGCTGGAAGGTGCAGTGCTCCACGTCGAAGTGGTCGCCGAGGCAGCCCTGGAGCTCGTGCAGCATCTTCTCGTGGCCGATCGCGTTCAGTACGTCCGAGCGCACCACCACATGCGCCGACAGCACCGGCATGCCGGACGTGATCGTCCAGGCGTGCAGATCGTGGATGTCCTCGACGCCGTCCAGGGCGAGTATGTGGGCCCGCACCTCCGCCATGTCGACGTCCTTGGGGGCCGACTCCAGCAGGACGTCGAGGGTCTCGCGCAGCAGCTTCAAGGTGCGCGGCACGATCATCAGGCCGATGACGAGCGAGGCGATCGGGTCGGCGGCCTGCCAGCCGGTGGTGAGGATCACGGCCGCGGAGATCAGCACCGCGAGTGAGCCCAGCGCGTCCGCGGCCACTTCGAGGAACGCGCCGCGCACGTTCAGGCTCTCCTTCTGGCCCTTCATCAGCAGCGTGAGCGAGATCATGTTCGCGACCAGGCCGATCGCGCCGAACACGATCATCAGGCCGCCGTTGGTGTCCGCCGGCGTCAGGAACCGTTCGATCGCCTCGTACAGGACGTAGCCGCCGACGCCCAGCAGGAGCAGACAATTGGCCAGGGCCGCGAGGATCTCCGCGCGGGCGAGACCGAAGGTGCGTTTCTCGCTCGGCGGGCGGTTCGCGAAGTGGATGGCGAGCAGGGCCATGGCCAGACCCACCGCGTCCGTCGCCATGTGGGCCGCGTCCGCGATCAGGGCGAGCGAGTCGGCGGCCACACCGCCGACGATCTGGACCACCATGACGCCGAGGGTGATCGACAGCGCGACGCGCAGTCGTCCGCGGTACGCGGCCGCCGCCGTGCCGGTCGTCGGCGCGTGCGTATGCGCGTGCCCGTGATCGTGCCCAGCCCCCATGAGAAAGCCGCCCTTCTGTGGTCCGTCGAGGATCGGAATGTCCGATCGGATTCCGTCCGGGATCACAGTGAACTACGGGTGGGGGGTATCCGGCAACGCGGCACTGAACACCGTTGTCATGTGCCCTGACCTGCGGAAACGATCCGCAGGTCAGGGCACTGCGTGATCATCCGGCTGCTCGGCCGCCGTGGTGCAGCAGCCACCCCTGCCACGCCGACTCGACCATCTCGGGTACCCCGCGCCGAGCCGTCCAGCCGAGCTCCTCGGCGGCCAGCGCGGCCGACGCGACCGCGCGCGGGGCGTCCCCGGGGCGCCGGGCCTCGACGACGGCGGGGCGTGCGTCGCCGGTGACTTCTCCGATCACGGTGATCAGCTCGCGCACGGAGACGCCCTCGCCACGACCGATGTTGACCGTCAGATCGCCGCCCGCGTCCGCTTCGGTGAGCCGCCGGGCCGCCGCCAGGTGCGCCTCGGCGAGGTCGGCGACATGGATGTAGTCGCGGACGCAGGTGCCGTCCGGCGTCGGATAGTCGTCGCCGAAGATCCGCGGGGCCTCGTCCCGGGTGAGCCGGTCGAAGACCATGGGGACGATGTTGAAGACACCCGTGTCGGCCAGCTCCGGCGACGCGGCGCCCGCGACGTTGAAGTAGCGCAGGCACACCGTCGAGATACCGTGCGCCCGGCCCGCCGCCCGCACCAGCCACTCCCCGGTGAGCTTGGTCTCGCCGTACGGGTTCACCGGAGCGCACGGAGTGCCCTCCGTGATGAGGTCCACGTCCGGGTTGCCGTACACCGCCGCGGACGACGAGAACAGGAACCGCTTGATCCCCGCCTCGGCGACCGCCTCCAGGAGCGTGGCGAGGCCGCCCACGTTCTCCCTGTAGTAGCGGGTCGGCTGTGCCACGGACTCGCCGACCTGCTTGCGCGCCGCGAGATGCACCACACCGGTTACCGCATGCTCCGCGAACACCCGCTTCAGCAGGTCACCGTCCAGCGACGAGCCCTCGACGAGCGGGACGTCCGCGGGGAGCCGTGCGGGATACCCGGCCGAGAGGTCGTCCAGTGCGAGGACCCGCTCCCCGGCGTCGGTCATGGCCCGCGCCACATGTGCTCCGATGTAGCCGGCTCCGCCTGTGATCAGCCATGTCATGGTCGCCCACCCTATGACGGGCCCCGGCGGGGCATGCAATGTCCCCGATGCCCCGGTCTGCGGGCGCGAGTTTGTGGGCGGACCCCGCGATCCCCGATGATGATCGCGGCAAAGCTCAGGGCAAACCACGTTGATCGCTCCGCCAAACGGCCGGTGAACGTTGGCTTCTATTAATCCGATAGCCTCTGCCGACACGCCGCCCGGCCGTCACCTGCGGGGGCGCCGCCACCATGTACATGACCGGCGCGAATGCCGGTATTCAGGGAGTGAGTTCGCTTGTCGACCGCCATCCTCACCGGTCAGCCGGTGCCCGGATCGTCGCTCGAGGGCGATCTGCGGTCCCTCGGCTACGACGTGCGGGTCGCCGCCGACACCGCGGACGCCGAGACCCTGCTCGCCCAGGTGCCCGGCGACCAGCGGGTCGCCGTGGTCGACGCCCGCTTCGTCGGCCACCTGCACGCGCTGCGCCTCGGCCTGACCGACCCCCGCTTCCCGCTCGCCGCGATCCCGGGCGCCGTGACGGCCCAGTCGGCCGGACGCCAGGCGCTGACCCGGGCGATGGCTCGCGAGAACTCCGCGGGCGGCGGTACGGCAGTCGCCGTCGACAGCCTCGCCGACCGCATCGTCACCGCCCTCGACCACGACGGCACCGACGTGCACCGCCCTGAGCTCGGCAGCCTGGTCGCCGCCGTCCCGGCCGACCCGCAGGCCCGCAACGAGGCCCGGCAGGCCGTCGCCGCCGTCGACGACGAGGCCGTACGCCTGAAGTCGGCCGTGAAGTCCCGCGACGGCTTCTTCACCACCTTCTGCATCAGCCCGTACTCCCGCTACATCGCCCGCTGGTGCGCCCGCCGGGGCCTGACCCCCAACCAGGTCACCACCGCCTCCCTCATCACCGCGCTCATCGCGGCGGGCTGCGCGGCCACCGGCACCCGGGGCGGGTTCGTCGCGGCCGGCGTCCTGCTGATCGCGTCCTTCGTCCTCGACTGCACCGACGGCCAGCTCGCCCGCTACTCCCTGCAGTACTCCACGCTCGGCGCCTGGCTCGACGCAACCTTCGACCGGGCCAAGGAGTACGCCTACTACGCCGGCCTCGCGCTGGGAGCCGCCCGCGGCGGTGACGACGTATGGGCCCTGGCCCTCGGCGCGATGATCCTGCAGACCTGCCGGCACGTCGTCGACTTCTCCTTCAACGAGGCCAACCACGACGCCACCGCGAACACCAGCCCCACCGCCGCCCTCTCCGACAAACTCGACAGCGTCGGCTGGACGGTGTGGGTGCGCCGGATGATCGTCCTGCCGATCGGCGAGCGCTGGGCGATGATCGCCGTGCTCACGGCCGTCACAACGCCCCGGATCACCTTCTACGTCCTGCTCGTCGGCTGTGCCTTCGCGGCGACGTACACCACGGCGGGGCGGGTGCTGCGGTCGCTGACGCGGAAGGCGCGTCGCACCGACCGGGCCGCGCAGGCGCTGGCCGACCTCGCGGACTCGGGGCCGCTCGCGCAGAGCCTTGCCGGGGTCTTCAAGAACGCCGCGAGCCGGCTGCCCGGCATCGCCGCCCCCGCCGTGGCCCTCCTCGGCGGTCTCGTCCTCCTCGGCCTGGCCGCGCAGCCCGGCTTCGGCGGGCCCTCGGCGGTCGTCGGCGCCGTCGTCTACGCGGTCACCTCGGCCCTGGCCGTCGCCCGCCCCCTCAAGGGCGCCCTCGACTGGCTGGTCCCGCCCTTCTTCCGGGCCGCCGAGTACGGCGTCGTTCTGCTGCTCGCAGCCAAAGCCGAGGTAAACGGAGCCCTTCCTGCGGCTTTCGGCCTGGTGGCCGCTGTCGCCTACCATCACTACGACACGGTGTACCGCATCCGCGGCAACGCCGGAGCGCCCCCGGCCTGGCTGGTGCGCGCCATCGGGGGGCACGAAGGACGGACGCTGCTCGTCACCGTCCTCGCCGCGGTGCTCTCCGCCTCGCAGTTCAGTGTCGCGCTCACGGTGCTCGCCGTGGCCGTGGCCCTCGTGGTGCTCGTCGAGAGCATCCGCTTCTGGGTGTCCTCCGGGGCACCCGCCGTTCACGATGAAGGAGAACCCGCATGATCGGCCTCGTGCTGGCGGCCGGCGCCGGACGGCGTCTGCGCCCCTACACCGACAGCCTTCCCAAGGCTCTGGTGCCGGTGGGGCCCGCGGGCATAGAGGGCGAACCCACGGTTCTCGACCTGACTCTCGGCAACTTCGCCGAGATCGGTCTGACCGAGGTCGCGGTCATCGTCGGCTACCGCAAGGAGGCCGTGTACGCGCGCAAGGAAGCCCTTGAGCAGAAGTACGGTCTGAAGCTCACCCTCATCGACAACGACAAGGCTGAGGAGTGGAACAACGCCTACTCCCTGTGGTGCGGTCGTGACGCCCTCAAGGACGGCGTGATCCTCGCCAACGGCGACACCGTGCACCCGGTCTCCGTCGAGAAGACGCTGCTTGCCGCCCGTGGCGACGGCAAGAAGATCATCCTCGCGCTGGACACGGTGAAGAGCCTGGCCGACGAGGAGATGAAGGTCGTCGTCGACCCCGCGAAGGGCATGACGAAGATCACCAAGCTGATGGACCCCGCCGAGGCGACCGGTGAGTACATCGGCGTGACCCTCATCGAGGGCGACGCCGCCCCCGAGCTGGCCGACGCCCTCAAGGCGGTGTGGGAGACGGACCCGCAGCAGTTCTACGAGCACGGCTACCAGGAGCTCGTGAACCGCGGCTTCCGCATCGACGTGGCGCCGATCGGCGACGTCAAGTGGGTGGAGATCGACAACCACGACGATCTCGCCCGCGGACGGGAGATCGCGTGCCTGTACTGACCCGGCTGATTCCCTCGCCGGTGGTCGTGGACATCCGCCCGGGTGCCCTCGACGACCTGGCCTGTGTGCTCGCCGACGAACGCATCTCGCACTCCGGCAAGCTGGCCATCGCGGTCAGCAACGGCTCCGGCGCCCGGCTCAAGGAGCGGCTCGCTCCCGCGCTGCCCGGCGCCACCTGGTACGAGGTCGGCGGCGGCACCCTCGACGACGCGGTCCAGCTGGCCGGTGCCATAAGGGCCGGCCACTACGACGCGGTCGTCGGGCTCGGCGGCGGCAAGATCATCGACTGCGCCAAGTTCGCCGCGGCGCGCGTCGGCCTGCCCCTGGTCGCCGTACCGACGAACCTGGCGCACGACGGTCTGTGCTCGCCGGTCGCCACCCTCGACAACGACGCCGGGCGCGGCTCCTACGGTGTGCCGAACCCGATCGCGGTCGTCATCGACCTGGACGTCATCCGTGACGCCCCGGTGCGCTTCGTGCGGGCCGGGATCGGTGACGCCATCTCCAACATCTCCGCGATCGCGGACTGGGAGCTGGCGAACCGCGTCAAGGGCGAGAAGATCGACGGCCTCGCGGCGGCGATCGCCCGGCAGGCGGGCGAGGCGGTGCTGCGCCACCCCGGCGGCATCGGGGACACCGACTTCCTCCAGGTGCTGGCCGAGGCGCTGGTGCTCAGCGGTATCGCCATGTCGGTGTCGGGCGACTCCCGCCCGTCCTCCGGCGCGTGCCACGAGATCAACCACGCCTTCGACCTGCTGTACCCGAAGCGTGCCGCCGCCCACGGCGAGCAGTGCGGACTGGGCGCGGCCTTCGCGATGTACCTGCGCGGAGCCCACGAGGAGTCGGCCTACATGGCCGAGGTGCTGCGTCGGCACGGGCTGCCGGTACTGCCGGAGGAGATCGGCTTCACGGACGACGAATTCGTCCGCGTCGTGGAGTTCGCTCCGCAGACCAGGCCCGGCCGCTACACGATCCTCGAACACCTCGACCTGACAACCGACCAGATCAAGGACATCTACGCCGACTATGTCAAGGCCATCGGTAGCTGAACTCCGCCCCGTCGTTCACCCCGCGGGGGTGAAGGACAGGCGCAGCGGTGAGCACTGGATGGGACGCCTCTACATGCGCGAGGTGTCCCTGCGGGTCGACCGCTACCTGGTGAACACCAGGGTCACGCCCAACCAGCTCACATACCTGATGACCGTATGCGGCGTCCTCGCGGCCCCGGCACTTCTCGTGCCGGGGATCCCGGGGGCCGTGCTCGGCGTGGTCATGGTCCAGCTCTACCTGCTGCTGGACTGCGTCGACGGCGAGATCGCGCGCTGGAAGAAGCAGTACTCCCTGGGCGGCGTCTACCTCGACCGCGTCGGCGCCTACCTCACCGACGCGGCGGTGCTCGTCGGCTTCGGCCTGCGCGCGGCCGACCTGTGGGGCAGCGGCCGTATCGACTGGCTGTGGGCCTTCCTCGGCACCCTGGCCGCCCTCGGCGCCATCCTGATCAAGGCCGAGACCGACCTCGTCGGCGTCGCCCGGCACCAGACCGGCAAGCCGCCGGTCCAGGAGGCCGCGTCCGAGATGCGCTCCTCCGGCATGGCGCTGGCCCGCAAGGCCGCCGGTGCCCTCAAGTTCCACCGTCTGATCCTCGGCATCGAGGCGTCCCTGCTGATCCTGGTCCTGGCGATCGTCGACCAGATCCGCGGCGACCTGTTCTTCTCCCGGCTCGGCGTCGCGGTGCTGGCCGGCATCGCGCTGCTGCAGACCGTGCTGCACCTCGTGTCCATCCTCGCGTCGAGCAGGCTGAAGTGAGCGCGCCCATGAAGGTCGGCGCGGTGATCATCACGATGGGCAACCGCCCCGACGAACTGCGCGCCCTGCTCGACTCGGTCGCCAAGCAGGACGGCGACCGGGTCGAGGTCGTCGTCGTCGGCAACGGCTCCCCGGTCCCGGACGTCCCCGAGGGCGTCCGGACGATCGAGCTGCCCGAGAACCTCGGCATCCCCGGCGGCCGCAACGTCGGCATCGAGGCCTTCGGCCCCGGCGGTCGTGATGTCGACATATTGCTGTTCCTCGACGACGACGGCCTTCTCGCCCACCACGACACCGCCGAGCTCTGCCGCGAGGCCTTCGCCGCCGACGCGCAGCTCGGCATCATCAGCTTCCGCATCGCCGACCCGGACAACGGCGTCACTCAGCGCCGCCACGTCCCCCGGTTGCGCGCCTCCGACCCGATGCGCTCCTCCCGGGTCACCACGTTCCTCGGCGGCGCCAACGCCGTCCGTACCCAGGTCTTCGCCGAAGTCGGCGGGCTGCCGGACGAATTTTTCTACGCCCACGAGGAAACCGACCTGGCATGGCGGGCCCTCGACGCGGGCTGGATGATCGACTACCGGTCCGACATGGTGCTGTACCACCCGACGACCGCGCCCTCGCGGCACGCGGTCTACCACCGCATGGTCGCCCGCAACCGCGTCTGGCTCGCCCGCCGCAACCTCCCCGCCCCCCTTGTCCCGGTCTATCTGGGCGTCTGGATGCTGCTGACCCTCGCCCGCCGCCCCTCCCGCCCCGCCCTGCGGGCATGGTTCGGCGGATTCCGGGAAGGCTGGACCACTTCATGCGGTCCCCGCAGGCCCATGAAGTGGCGTACGGTGTGGCGGCTGACCCGACTGGGCCGACCTCCCGTCATCTGACAAGCTCGACCCTGAGAGCAGCCACCGGACCGTACCCCGGCCCCAGGTTCATGCCATGCCCGCACAGGCTGCGCATCTCGAAGACGAAAGTTTCAACTGGTGAGTGAGACAACGCACGACGGCTCAGTCGCGGTGAGCGCGCCTCCGTCGCCCGACGAGGGACTCACGGCGGCCGAGCTGGCCGCCAAGTACGGGCTGTCCGTGAGCGGCGCCCGCCCCACGCTGATCGAGTACGTCCGCCAGCTCTGGGACCGGCGTCACTTCATCCTCGCGTTCTCGCGGGCGAAGCTGACCGCCCAGTACAGCCAGGCGAAGCTCGGCCAGCTCTGGCAGGTGGCCACCCCGCTGCTGAACGCGGCCGTGTACTTCTTCATCTTCGGCCTGATCCTCCAGGCCGACCGCGGCATGTCCCGCGAGGTGTACATCCCGTTCCTGGTCACGGGCGTCTTCGTCTTCACCTTCACCCAGAGCTCGGTGATGGCGGGTGTACGCGCGATCTCCGGCAACCTCGGCCTGGTCCGCGCCCTGCACTTCCCCCGCGCCTCACTGCCGATCTCGTTCGCGCTCCAGCAGCTCCAGCAGCTGCTGTTCTCGATGATCGTGCTGTTCGCCGTGGCCCTGGCCTTCGGCAGCTACCCGGCGATGTCCTGGCTGCTGATCGTGCCGGTGCTCGTCCTGCAGTTCCTCTTCAACACCGGCCTCGCGATGATCATGGCCCGGGCCGGCTCCAAGACGCCGGACCTGGCGCAGCTCATGCCGTTCGTGATGCGTACGTGGATGTACGCGTCCGGCGTGATGTTCTCCATCCCGATCATGCTCAAGGGCAAGCCGGAGTGGATCGCGACCGTCCTGCAGTGGAACCCGGCCGCCGTCTACATGGACCTGATGCGCTTCGCGCTCATCGACGGCTACGGCTCCTCGAACCTGCCCGACCACGTCTGGGCGGTCGCACTCGGCTGGTCGGTGCTGGTGGCCGTCGGCGGCTTCGTGTACTTCTGGAAGGCGGAGGAGAGGTACGGCCGTGGCTGAGCAGAGGACGGATTCCCACATCCCCACCGTCATCGCGGACGAGTTGCACATCGTCTACCGCGTCAACGGTGCCAAGACCGGCAAGGGCAGCGCCACCGCCGCGCTCAGCCGCATCCTCAAGCGTGGCGAGGAGCGGGGCGTGCGCAAGGTGCACGCGGTCCGCGGCGTCTCCTTCGTCGCCTACCGCGGCGAGGCCATCGGCCTGATCGGCTCCAACGGCTCCGGCAAGTCCACCCTGCTGCGCGCCATCGCCGGCCTGCTCCCGCCCGAGAAGGGCAAGGTCTACACCGACGGCCAGCCCTCGCTGCTGGGCGTGAACGCGGCGCTGATGAACGACCTCACCGGCGAGCGCAACGTCATATTGGGCGGGCTCGCCATGGGCATGACCCGCGAGCAGATCAAGGAGCGCTACCAGGAGATCGTCGACTTCTCGGGCATCAACGAGAAGGGCGACTTCATCACCCTGCCGATGCGCACCTACTCCTCCGGCATGGCGGCCCGGTTGCGCTTCTCCATCGCCGCCGCCAAGGACCACGACGTCCTCATGATCGACGAGGCGCTGGCCACCGGCGACCGCAAGTTCCAGAAGCGCTCCGAGGAGCGCATCCGTGAGCTGCGCAAGGAAGCCGGCACCGTGTTTCTCGTCAGTCACAACAACAAGTCGATCCGCGACACCTGCAACCGCGTCCTGTGGCTGGAACGTGGCGAGCTCCGGATGGACGGACCGACGGACGAGGTCCTCAAGGAGTACGAGAAGTTCACGGGCAAGTAGTCCACCCGGACATGGGCCGAGCGGCCCAGCACGCTTCCCCGGGCCCCGCCGGAACTGCCCCGGCGGGGCCCCGCGTCTGCAAAGGAAACGTCAACTTCGCCTGGTCCTGGGAAGCTTGACGCCAATCGGTGTGTTGTTGTGATGTGCAGGACACCCCCACGGGCCCCGCACCGTTGTACAACGTAAGCTGTACCGGTACCGAAACGCGGCAAGTAGGGCGATAAGGCACGACACCCCTCTCTCCGGGCTGCGGCGCGGACAGCCGGGCGGCGTGTCCGAAATAGTGTGCATTGGGTCTGCGGTGTAGAACGGGAGATGTGACGGCAATGGCTACGGAAACTCCCCAGCTCCACGCAGCATGTGCCGTCCCCGCGCCGGGCAGTCCACGGTGACGGGAAAATCCGCGCGCCCAGGTGACCCGGAGCGCGACACACTCGACAAGGCCGCCGCGGAGAACTTCCCCGTGGCGCCGTTCTTCCTGCCCAGGGCCTGGCGGACCGACCTCATGGCCGTCTACGGCTTCGCCCGCCTCGTGGACGACATCGGCGACGGCGATCTCGCTCCCGGCGGTGCCGACGCCCGTCTGCTCGGCGTGTCGCCCGAGGAGGCCGAGAACCGCCTCGCGCTCCTCGACGCCTTCGAGGCCGACCTGCGCCGGGTCTTCGACGGCACCCCCGGCCACCCCCTGCTGCGCCGCCTGCAGCACACCGTCCGCCGCTGCTCACTGACCCCCGAGCCCTTCCTGGGGCTGATCGCCGCCAACCGCCAGGACCAACTCGTCGGGCGGTACGAGACCTACGACGATCTCCTTGCCTACTGCGAACTGTCCGCCAACCCCGTCGGCCGGCTCGTCCTCGCCGTCACCGGCACCGGGACGCCCGAGCGGATCCGCCGTTCCGACGCGGTGTGCACCGCTCTGCAGATCGTCGAGCACCTCCAGGACGTCGCCGAGGACCTCGGCCGTGACCGGATTTATCTCCCCGCGCAGGACATGAAGCGTTTCCACGTCCAGGAAACCGACCTGGTGGCCAAAACAGCAGGCGCATCGGTGCGCGCACTGGTTGCATACGAAGCCGAACGTGCCCTGAACCTCCTGAATGAAGGCACCCCCCTGGTGGGTAGCGTCCACGGCAGGCTCAAGCTGCTGCTGGCGGGTTTCGTGGCCGGGGGAAGGGCGGCGGTCCGGGCGATCGCCGCCGCCGAATACGACGTACTTCCCGGCCCGCCCAAGGCCAGCAAGCTCCAGCTGCTGCGCGAGGCGGGCGTGACTCTGCGAGGAGAGGGGTGATCCGGACCGTGGAGTCTGCACCACACGCGTCCGCACCGGTACTCGCCGCCTACAGCTACTGCGAGGCCGTCACGGGTCAACAGGCCCGGAACTTCGCCTACGGCATCAGGCTGCTGCCCACGCCCAAGCGCCGCGCGATGTCGGCGCTGTACGCGTTCTCGCGCCGCGTCGACGACATCGGCGACGGCGCCCTGAGCGGCGACGTCAAGATCGCCAGGCTCGAGGACACCCGGAAGCTGCTGACCCGGATCCGCGACGGAGCGGTCGCCGAGGACGACACGGACCCCGTGGCCGTCGCCCTCGCCCACGCCGCCGGCGCCTTCCCGATCCCGCTCGGCGGCCTGGACGAGCTCATCGACGGCGTCCTGATGGACGTACGCGGCGAGACCTACGAGACCTGGGACGACCTCAAGGTCTACTGCCGCTGCGTGGCCGGCGCCATCGGACGGCTCTCGCTCGGCGTGTTCGGCACCGGACCCGGCGCGCGCGGCGCCGAGCGCGCCCCTGAGTACGCCGACACGCTCGGGCTGGCCCTCCAGCTCACCAACATCCTGCGGGACGTCCGCGAGGACGCCGAGGGCGGGCGCACCTATCTGCCCTCCGACGACCTCGCGAAATTCGGCTGCTCGGCCGGCTTCAGCGGGCCGACCCCACCGGAGGGCTCCGACTTCGCGGGCCTCGTGCACTTCGAAGTGCGTCGGGCCCGCGCTCTTTTCGCCGAGGGCTACCGGCTGCTCCCCATGCTGGACCGGCGCAGCGGCGCCTGCGTCGCCGCGATGGCCGGCATCTACCTGCGCCTGCTCGACCGCATCGAGCGCGACCCGGAGGCCGTGCTGCGCGGCCGGGTCTCCCTGCCCGGGCGCGAGAAGGCCTACGTCGCGGTGCGTGGCCTGTCCGGTCTGGACGCCCGGCATGCGACCCGCCGAACCGTCAGCCGTGCCGTCAGGAGGCGTGCCTGATGGACATTCCGGTCCAAGGTGATGCCACCGGCGAAAAGTGGCGGGCAACCCTCCGCTGCCGGGCCGCGTCCCTGACTGAGACGACCGGCCGTGCAGCGTTCAAGCACCTGCACGGCGGCCGGGCAGGGGAGGGTGCACGATGACCGACGGCACGCCGCCACAAGCGTCGCTCGCCGACATCCCGTCAGGCTCCGGGAAGGACGCCGTCGTGGTCGGCGGCGGGCTCGCCGGCATCACCGCCGCGCTCGCCCTCGCCGACGCCGGAGTGCGCGTCACCCTGATCGAGGGCAGGCCGAGGCTCGGTGGCCTGGCCTTCTCCTTCCAGCGCGGCGACCTGGTCGTCGACAACGGCCAGCACGTCTACCTGCGCTGCTGCACCGCCTACCGCTGGTTCCTCGACCGGATCGAGGGCACGGCGCTGGCACCGCTGCAGGACCGGCTCGACGTGCCCGTGATCGACGTCGAACGGCCCGAGGGACGGCGCCTGGGCACGCTGCGGCGCGACGCGCTGCCCGTACCCCTGCACCTGGGCCGGAGCCTGGTGACGTATCCGCATCTGTCGCTCGCAGATCGCGCCAAGGTCGGGCGGGCCGCGCTCGCGCTCAAGGGGCTCGACCTCGCCGATCCGGCCCTGGACACCCAGGACTTCGGCAGCTGGCTGACCGCGCACGGTCAGTCGGCGCGTGCCGTCGAGGCCCTGTGGGACCTGGTCGGGGTCGCCACCCTCAACGCGGTCGCGGGTGACGCCTCGCTGGGGCTCGCCGCGATGGTGTTCAAGACCGGTCTGCTGTCCGACCCGGGCGCGGCCGACATCGGATGGGCGCACGTCCCGCTGGGCGACCTGCATGACCGGCTGGCCCGCAAGGCGCTCGACTCCGCGGGCGTTCGTACCGAGGTCCGTACACGAGTCACCTCCATCTCCCCTGACGAGAACGGACGTTGGAGCGTCCAGGTTCCCGGCGAGACGCTGCGGGCGGACACCGTCGTGCTCGCCGTCGCCCAGCGTGAGGCCCACGACCTGCTGCCCGAGGGCGCCCTCGACGCCCCCGAACGGCTGCTGGAGATCGGCACCGCGCCGATCCTGAACGTGCATGTCGTCTACGACCGCCAGGTGCTCACCCGGCCGTTCTTCGCGGCGCTCGGCACCCCGGTGCAATGGGTGTTCGACCGCACCGCTGCCTCCGGGCTGCGCGGCGGCCAGTACCTCGCCCTGTCCCAGTCGGCCGCGCAGGACGAGATCGACGCACCCGTCGCCGCACTGCGCGAGCGCTATCTGCCGGAGCTGGAGCGGCTGTTGCCCAGGACGCGGGGCGCGCAGGTGAAGGACTTCTTCGTGACCAGGGAGCGCACGGCGACGTTCGCTCCCACCCCCGGCGTCGGGCGGCTGCGGCCCGGCGCTCGTACCAAGGCACCCGGTCTGTATCTGGCCGGAGCGTGGACCGCCACAGGGTGGCCCGCGACCATGGAGAGTGCGGTCCGCAGTGGCGTGAGTGCGGCCGGCGCCGCGCTGAGCGCCCTGGGCCGGCCCCGCCCCAGCCACCTCTTCGACGTAGAGGAGGCGGCGTGATGCTGAACCAGCACACGGCGGCAGGCACCCGCACCCCCGGTACCGCAACAAGAGGAGAGAACGTGCCCACTGTGCCCCCGGCCTCGAAGGCCGCTCGAGAGACCGCGGTCGACGTGACCGCGCTCCTGGAGCGCGGTAGGACCCTGGCCACGCCGGTACTGCGGGCGGCGATCGACCGCCTGGCCCCTCCCATGGACACCGTTTCCGCCTACCACTTCGGTTGGATCGACGCCGACGGCAAGCCCACGGCCGGCGACGGCGGCAAGGCCGTACGTCCCGCCCTCGCGGTGCTCTCCGCCGAGGTCACGGGCACCACGCCCGAGGTCGGCATCCCCGGTGCCGTCGCCGTCGAACTGGTCCACAACTTCTCGTTGCTGCATGACGACCTGATGGACGGCGACGAACAGCGCCGCCACCGCGACACCGTCTGGAAGGTGCACGGCCCCGCGCAGGCCATCCTCGTCGGCGATGCCCTGTTCGCGCTCGCCAACGAGGTCCTGCTGGAGCTCGGCACCGTCGAGGCCGGCCGCGCCACCCGCCGCCTGACCACCGCGACCCGCGCCCTCATCGACGGCCAGGCGCAGGACATCTCCTACGAGCACCGCGACCGCGTCAGCGTCGAGGAGTGCCTGGAGATGGAGGGCAACAAGACCGGCGCCCTGCTCGCCTGCGCCAGCTCGATCGGCGCCGTGCTCGGTGGCGCGGACGACCGCACCGCCGACACCCTGGAGAAGTACGGCTACCACCTGGGCCTCGCCTTCCAGGCCGTCGACGACCTCCTCGGCATCTGGGGCGACCCGGTCTCCACCGGCAAGCAGACCTGGAGCGACCTGCGCCAGCGCAAGAAGTCCCTGCCGGTCGTGGCCGCGCTCGCGGCGGGCGGGTCCGCCTCCGAGCGGCTCGGCGAGATCCTCGCCGCCGACGCCAAGAGCAGCGACTTCGAGAACTTCTCCGAGGAGGAGTTCGCCGCCCGCGCCGCCCTCATCGAGGAGGCGGGCGGCCGTGAGTGGACCGCCGACGAGGCACGCCGTCAGCACGCCGTCGCCGTCGAGGCCCTCGACGCCGTCGACATGCCCGACCGGGTGCGGGACCAGTTCACGGCACTCGCCGACTTCGTCGTCGTACGAAAGAGATGAGCACCACCGGGCGAAAAGAGATGATCAGTATCGGTCGAATAACCCTCGCTTAGTCGCCGGCCGGTGCAGCGTGAACGAGCGCACCGGCCGACGGCGGACCCACAGCAGACGCACTACCAGGAGCACTGCACGAAGGGGAAGCCATGACAGCGACGACCGACGGAAGCACCGGGGCACTGCCACCCCGGGCCGCCGCGGCCAGCGACACCGACAGCGAACTCCCCGCGGCGGCCGGGGTCCACGAAGCCGCCGTACGCGCCGCCCGGCGCGCCACCGACTTCCTGCTGGCGAAGCAGGACGCCCAGGGCTGGTGGAAGGGCGACCTCGAGACGAACGTCACCATGGACGCCGAGGACCTGCTGCTCCGTCAGTTCCTGGGCATCCGCGACGAGAAGACCACACAGGCCGCCGCGCTCTTCATCCGGGGCGAACAGCGCGAGGACGGCACCTGGGGCACCTTCTACGGCGCGCCCGGCGAACTCTCCGCCACCATCGAGGCGTACGTCGCCCTCCGCCTGGCCGGTGACGCGCCCGACGCCCCGCACATGGCGAAGGCCTCCGCCTGGATCCGCGAGCAGGGCGGCATCGCCGCCTCCCGCGTGTTCACCCGGATCTGGCTGGCTCTGTTCGGCTGGTGGAAGTGGGAGGACCTGCCGGAACTCCCGCCGGAGCTCATCTACTTCCCCACGTGGGTACCGCTCAACATCTACGACTTCGGCTGCTGGGCCCGGCAGACCATCGTCCCGCTGACGATCGTCTCCGCGAAGCGCCCGGTACGCCCCGCGCCCTTCCCGCTCGACGAACTGCACACCGACCCGGCGAACCCCAACCCGCCCAAGCCCCTTGCCCCGGCGGCCAGTTGGGACGGGGCCTTCCAGCGACTCGACAAGGCCCTGCACCAGCTGCGCAAGGTCGCACCGCGCAAGCTGCGCAGAGCGGCCATGAACAGCGCCGCCCGCTGGATCATCGAGCGACAGGAGAACGACGGCTGCTGGGGTGGCATCCAGCCGCCGGCGGTGTACTCGGTCATCGCCCTGCACCTGCTCGGCTACGACCTCCAACACCCCGTGATGCGCGAGGGGCTGGCATCGCTGGACCGTTTCGCCATCTGGCGCGAGGACGGGGCCCGGATGATCGAGGCGTGCCAGTCGCCGGTCTGGGACACCTGCCTCGCGACCATCGCGCTGGCCGACGCGGGGGTGCCCGCCGACCATCCGCAGCTCGTCAAGGCCGCCGACTGGATGCTGGGCGAGGAGATCGTCCGGCCCGGCGACTGGGCGGTCAAGCGTCCTCAACTGCCCCCCGGCGGCTGGGCGTTCGAGTTCCACAACGACAACTACCCCGACATCGACGACACCGCCGAGGTGGTCCTCGCGCTGCGCCGGGTCAAGCACCACGACCCGGAGCGGATGGAGCGGGCGATCGGTCGCGGGGTGCGCTGGAACCTCGGGATGCAGTCGAGGAACGGGGCGTGGGGCGCGTTCGACGTCGACAACACCAGCCCGTTCCCCAACCGGCTGCCGTTCTGCGACTTCGGCGAGGTCATCGACCCGCCATCGGCGGACGTCACGGCCCACGTGGTGGAGATGCTGGCCGTCGAGGGCCTCGCCCACGACCCGCGCACCCGGCGCGGCATCGAGTGGCTGCTCGCCGAGCAGGAACCGGACGGCTCGTGGTTCGGGCGCTGGGGCGTCAACTACGTCTATGGCACCGGATCCGTCGTACCCGCCCTGGTGGCGGCCGGCTTCCCGGGCGCGCACCCGGCGATCCGCCGCGCGGTGAGCTGGCTGGAGTCCGTCCAGAACGACGACGGCGGCTGGGGCGAGGACCTGCGCTCCTACAAGTACGTCAAGGAGTGGAGCGGCAAGGGCGCGTCCACGGCCTCGCAGACCGCGTGGGCGCTGATGGCGCTGCTGGCGGCGGGGGAGAAGGACTCCAAGGCCGTCGAGCGCGGCATCGAGTGGCTCGCCGCCACCCAGCGGGAGGACGGCTCCTGGGACGAGCCGTACTTCACCGGCACCGGCTTCCCCTGGGACTTCTCGATCAACTATCACCTCTACCGGCAGGTCTTCCCGCTCACCGCACTCGGCCGGTACGTCCACGGGGAGCCCTTCCCCGAGAAGCCCAAGGCATCTCTCGCCGAGGTCAAGGTGAGCTGATGACCCCACAGCCCGCCCCGGCCCCGCTGCTGATCGCCTGCGCGCTCGGCATCGAGCAGTTCGCCCTGCGCACGAGCGACCGCGGCGGTGGCGGCGGGCCCGTCACCGTGCTGCGGACCGGCATGGGACCCCGGGCGGCCGAGCGCTCCGTGACCAGGATCCTGGCCGATCCGGCCCTCAGCGGTGCCGCCGTGCTCGCCACGGGGTTCTGCGCGGGGCTCGCCCCCGGTATGCACCCCGGCGACCTGGTCGTCGCCGGGGAGACCCGGGATCCGGGGGGAACCATTCCGTGCGTCGGAACCGACCTACTCGTCAAAGAGCTCGCGCGGACCATTCCGGGCCGCACCGTCCACACCGGACCCCTCACCGGCTCCGATCACATCATCCGTGGTCAGGAGCGGTCCGATCTGCTCTCGACCGGCGCAATCGCGGTCGACATGGAATCGGCGGCCACGCTCCTGAGTGCCGTGCGCGCGGGCGAGCGCCCGGTTGCGGCCGTCCGGGTGGTCGTGGACGCTCCAGAACATGAACTCGTCCGGATCGGCACGTTGCGCGGTGGAATATCAGCTTTCCGCGTCCTTCGTTCCGTTCTACCCGCATTCTTTGAATGGCACCGTTCTTTGCTGCTCCCCAGGAGGTGAGCCAGATGGCCATGCCGCTGCGTCAGTCCATCAAGGTCGCTACTTACTTGGCCGAACAAAAGCTCCGTCGGCGGGACAAGTTCCCGCTGATCGTCGAGCTGGAACCGCTCTTCGCCTGCAACCTCAAGTGCGAGGGCTGCGGCAAGATCCAGCACCCGGCCGGAGTGCTCAAGCAGCGCATGCCGGTGGCCCAGGCCGTGGGGGCCGTGCTCGAATCCGGTGCGCCGATGGTGTCCATCGCCGGCGGTGAGCCGCTGATGCATCCGCAGATCGACGAGATCGTGCGGCAGCTGGTGGCCAAGCGGAAGTACGTCTTCCTGTGCACCAACGCCCTGCTGATGCGCAAGAAGATGGACAAGTTCAAGCCCTCGCCCTATTTCGCCTTCGCCGTGCACATCGACGGCCTGCGCGAGCGCCACGACGAGTCCGTGGCCAAGGAGGGCGTCTTCGACGAGGCCGTGGAGGCGATCAAGGAGGCCAAGCGACGCGGCTTCCGGGTCACCACCAACTCGACCTTCTTCAACACCGACACCCCGCAGACCATCATCGAGGTGCTCAACTTCCTCAACGACGACCTCAAGGTCGACGAGATGATGATCTCGCCCGCCTACGCCTACGAGAAGGCCCCCGACCAGGAGCACTTCCTCGGCGTCGAGCAGACCCGCGAGCTGTTCAAGAAGGCCTTCGCGGGCGGCAACCGCAGGAAGTGGCGGCTCAACCACTCGCCGCTGTTCCTCGACTTCCTCGAGGGCAAGGTCGACTTCCCGTGCACCGCGTGGGCGATCCCGAACTACTCCCTGTTCGGCTGGCAGCGCCCCTGCTACCTGATGAGCGACGGCTACGTCCCGACGTACCGCGAGCTGATCGAGGAAACCGACTGGGACAAGTACGGCCGCGGCAAGGACCCGCGCTGCGCCAACTGCATGGCGCACTGCGGCTACGAGCCCACCGCCGTCCTCGCCACCATGGGCTCGCTCAAGGAGTCGCTGCGCGCCATGCGCGAGACGGTCTCCGGAAACCGGGAGTGACGTCATGACCGCCATCTCCTTGGGCGTCCCCGAGGTACCGGTCCGGCCGATCGCCGAGCGGCGTGTGTCGCGGCAGATCCAGGTCGGTCCGGTGGCGGTCGGGGGCGGTGCCCCGGTGTCGGTGCAGTCGATGACGACGACGCGTACGTCGGACATCGGGGGCACTCTCCAGCAGATCGCGGAGCTCACGGCCTCCGGCTGCCAGATCGTGCGCGTGGCGTGTCCGACGCAGGACGACGCGGACGCGCTCGCCACGATCGCCCGCAAGTCCCAGATCCCGGTGATCGCGGACATCCACTTCCAGCCGAAGTACGTGTTCGCGGCCATCGAGGCCGGCTGTGCGGCCGTACGCGTCAATCCCGGCAACATCAAGCAGTTCGACGACAAGGTCAAGGAGATCGCGCGGGCGGCCAAGGACCACGGCACGCCGATCCGCATCGGCGTCAACGCAGGGTCGCTCGACAGGCGGCTTCTGCAGAAGTACGGCAAGGCGACGCCGGAGGCCCTGGTCGAGTCGGCGCTGTGGGAGGCGTCGCTCTTCGAGGAGCACGACTTCCGGGACATCAAGATCTCGGTCAAGCACAACGACCCGGTCGTGATGGTCGAGGCGTACCGGCAGCTCGCCGCGCGGTCCGACTATCCGCTGCACCTCGGCGTGACGGAGGCGGGCCCGGCGTTCCAGGGCACGATCAAGTCGGCCGTGGCCTTCGGGGCGCTGCTGTCCCAGGGCATCGGCGACACCATTCGCGTGTCCCTCTCGGCCCCGCCGGTCGAGGAGGTCAAGGTGGGCATCCAGATCCTGGAGTCCCTGAACCTCAGGCAGCGCGGCCTGGAGATCGTGTCCTGCCCGTCGTGCGGGCGTGCGCAGGTCGACGTCTACAAGCTGGCCGACGAGGTCACGGCTGGCCTGGAGGGCATGGAAGTGCCGTTGCGGGTCGCCGTCATGGGGTGTGTGGTGAACGGCCCCGGCGAGGCGCGGGAGGCGGACCTGGGGGTCGCCTCCGGCAACGGCAAGGGCCAGATCTTCGTCAAGGGCGAGGTCATCAAGACCGTCCCCGAGTCCAGGATCGTAGAGACCTTGATCGAAGAGGCGATGAAGATCGCCGAGCAGATGGAGCGGGACGGGGACGCCACGGGCGCCTCCATCGTCACGGGGAAACCAGAAGTGACTGTGAGCTGAAGCAAGGCACGGACCGAGAGGGGGCCCGAGCGTGACGATTCTGGAGAGCATCCGGCGACCACGTGACCTGAAGGCGCTGTCCGAGGCGGAACTCGGTGACCTGTCCGACGAGATCAGGGAGTTCCTGGTGCACGCGGTCGCCAGGACCGGTGGACATCTCGGGCCCAATCTGGGGGTGGTGGAACTCTCCATCGCGCTCCACCGGGTCTTCGAGTCGCCGGTCGACCGCATCGTCTGGGACACCGGTCACCAGAGCTACGTACACAAGCTTTTGACGGGTCGTCAGGACTTTTCCAAGCTGCGCGGCAAGGGGGGCCTGTCCGGCTACCCGTCACGCGAGGAGTCCGAGCACGACATCGTCGAGAACAGCCACGCCTCCACCGCGCTCGGCTGGGCCGACGGCCTCGCCAAGGCGCGCGATGTGCAGGGTGAGAAGGGGCACGTCGTCGCGGTGATCGGCGACGGGGCGCTGACCGGCGGCATGGCCTGGGAGGCGCTCAACAACATCGCGGCCGCCAAGGACCGGCCCCTGATCATAGTCGTCAACGACAACGAGCGCTCGTACGCGCCCACCATCGGAGGCCTTGCCAACCACCTGGCCACCCTGCGCACGACCGACAGCTACGAGAGGGTCCTGGCCTGGGGCAAGGACGTACTGCTGCGGACACCGCTGGTGGGCAACACGATCTACGAGTCGCTGCACGGCGCGAAGAAGGGCTTCAAGGACGCCTTCGCGCCGCAGGGCATGTTCGAGGACCTGGGTCTGAAGTACGTCGGCCCGATCGACGGGCATGACATCGGCGCCGTCGAGTCCGCGCTGCGGCGGGCCAAGCGCTTCCACGGGCCCGTGCTGATCCACTGCCTCACGGAGAAGGGGCGCGGCTACGAACCCGCCCTCGCCCACGAGGAGGACCACTTCCACACCGTCGGGGTGATGGACCCGCTGACCTGCGAGCCGCTCGCGCCGTCCAACGGACCGTCCTGGACGTCGGTGTTCGGCGACGAGATCGTGCGGATCGGCGAGGAGCGCGAGGACGTCGTGGCGATCACGGCGGCCATGCTGCATCCCGTCGGGCTCGGCAAGTTCGCGGAGCGGTTCCCGGACCGGGTCTGGGACGTCGGGATCGCCGAGCAGCACGCGGCCGTGTCGGCGGCGGGGCTCGCGACGGGCGGGCTGCACCCGGTCGTCGCCGTCTACGCGACCTTCCTGAACCGTGCCTTCGACCAGCTGCTGATGGACGTCGCGCTGCACGGGTGCGGGGTGACCTTCGTACTGGACCGGGCCGGCGTCACGGGCGCCGACGGGGCGTCCCACAACGGCATGTGGGACATGTCGATCCTCCAGGTCGTGCCGGGGCTGCGGATCGCCGCACCGCGCGACGCCGACCAGCTGCGGGCACAGCTGCGGGAGGCGGTGGCCGTCGACGACGCGCCCACGCTGGTGCGGTTCCCCAAGGAGTCGGTCGGACCGTCGATCCCGGCGGTCGACCGGGTGGGCGGTCTGGACGTGCTGCACCGGGACGCGGGCGAGCCGGAGGTCCTCCTGGTCGCCGTCGGAGTGATGGCGCCGGTGTGCCTCCAGGCCGCCGAACTGCTCCAGGCACGCGGCATCAACTGCACCGTCGTCGACCCGCGTTGGGTCAAGCCGGTCGACCCCGCTCTCGCACCGCTCGCCGCCGAGCACCGGTTGGTGGCCGTGGTCGAGGACAACAGCCGCTCGTCCGGAGTCGGCTCCGCCGTGGCGCTCGCGCTGGGCGACGCCGAAGTCGACGTGCCGGTAAGGCGGTTCGGCATCCCGGAGCAGTTCCTCGCGCACGCCAAGCGGGGCGAGGTGCTCGCCGACATCGGGCTCACGCCCGTGGAGGTCGCCGGACGGATCAGCGCGAGCCTCGCCCTCAAGGAGGCCGAGGGCGGCCACGGCCGGCGTACCGGCAGCGATCGGAGTGGTGTCGGCGGTGATGACGGTCGTGCCGTCGTACCGGTCAAGAAGAAGGCAGCCAAGGGGAAAGCAGTCAAGGAGAAAGCCGAATGACCACGGAGTTCGACCTTGGCCACCTCCTCGCCGAGCGCGGAGCCGAGCGCTACGAGCTGCACTCCAAGTACCTCAACCACCAGCTCCCGCGCATGCTGCACACCATCGGCTTCGACAAGGTGTACGAGCGGGCCGAGGGCGCGTACTTCTGGGACGCGGACGGCGACGACCACCTGGACATGCTCGCCGGGTTCGGGGTGATGGGCCTGGGGCGCCACCACCCCGTCGTCCGCAAGGCGCTGCACGACGTCCTCGACGCCCAGCTCGCCGACCTGACCCGGTTCGACTGCCAGCCGCTGCCCGGGCTGCTGGCCGAGAAGCTGCTCGCACACAGCCCGCATCTGGACCGGGTGTTCTTCGGCAACAGCGGTACGGAGGCGGTGGAGACCGCGCTGAAGTTCGCGCGGTTCGTCACCGGCAAGCCGCGCATCCTGTACTGCGACCACGCCTTCCACGGGCTGACCACCGGCTCGCTGTCGGTCAACGGCGAGTCCGGGTTCCGGGACGGCTTCGCCCCGCTGCTGCCCGACACGGCCGTACCGCTCGGCGATCTCGACGCCCTGGCAAGGGAGTTGAAGAAGGGCGACGTGGCCGCCCTGATCGTCGAGCCGATCCAGGGCAAGGGCGTGCACGAGGCCCCGCCGGGCTATCTGCGGGCCGCCCAGGAGCTGCTGCACCAGCACAAGGCACTGCTCATCGCCGACGAGGTGCAGACGGGGCTCGGCCGGACCGGCGACTTCTACGCCTATCAGCACGAGGACGGTGTCGAGCCGGACCTGGTGTGCGTGGCCAAGGCGCTCTCCGGCGGATATGTGCCGGTGGGCGCCACCCTCGGCAAGGACTGGATCTTCAAGAAGGTGTACTCGTCCATGGACCGCGTGCTGGTCCACTCGGCGAGCTTCGGGTCCAACGCACAGGCCATGGCCGCCGGGCTCGCCGTGCTGTCCGTCATCGAGGACGAGCAGATCGTCGCGAATGCGCGGGCGACCGGGGAGCAGCTGAGGTCCCGGCTCGCGGCACTGACCGACAAGTACGAACTGCTCGCCGACGTCCGCGGGCGGGGCCTGATGATCGGCATCGAGTTCGGCAGGCCCGACTCGCTGAAGCTGCGGAGCCGCTGGACCATGCTGCAGGCCGCGCGCAAGGGCCTGTTCGCGCAGATGGTCGTCGTACCGCTGCTGCGGCGGCACCGGATCCTCACCCAGGTCTCCGGGGACCACCTGGAGGTGATCAAGCTGATCCCGCCGCTCATCATCGGCGAGCGCGAGGTGGACCGGTTCGTCGACGCCTTCACGGACGTGATGGATGATGCCCACAGCGGGGGCGGGCTGATGTGGGACTTCGGCAAGACCCTGATCAAGCAGGCGGTCGCCAACCGCTGACATCCCGGACCCCGTGCGCTTTTGCCTCTGAGGCAAGAAATTTGCCGCAGAGGCAATTCTCGGGCCGAATGGAGAGCATGAGCTCTCCCGAGACCGAGCCACAGCCAGAGCCCGACCCCGGGGCCGGCGCCGAGGCTGATGCGACCGGGCTGGTCGATGCCCTGCCGGCCGTCGCGCCCCAGCTCCGCGCGCTGCGCCGCCGTGCCTCCCTCACACTGGAGGCCGCGTCCCGCTCGGCCGGCCTGTCGCCCGCGCACCTGTCCCGCCTGGAGACCGGGCAGCGTCAGCCCTCGCTGCCGATGCTGCTCGCGCTCGCACGCATCTACGGTACGACCGTCTCCGAGCTGCTCGGCGAGACGGTCGCCGACCGGGACGCCGTGGTGCGTGCCGCCGACATGGAGCCGACCGCGGCCGGCGGCTGGACGTACTGGCAGGCGGGCGCGTCAGGGCGTGGGATGCAGGCCCTGCGCGTCCACGTGCCGTACGGCTCGCAGGGCGACATCGTGCGCGTGCATCCCGGCGAGGAGTGGCTGCACGTCCTCAAGGGGCGGCTGCGGCTGCGCCTCGGGGACGCCACGCACCGGCTCGCGCCCGGCGACAGCGCGCACTTCGACTCGCTCACCCCGCACCGGATCGCCGCCCTCGACCAGGACGGGGTCGAGCTCCTGTTCGTCCACACCCTGCTGCAGAGCCCCACGGCCACGCTGTGCCTGGGCCCCACCCCTGGAGAGATGCCATGAGCGACATGGAGGAGAAGTTCCCGCGAGCCCTGTGGGTGCGGCTCATCATCTACATCGCGGTGGGGCACGTCTTCGCGGCGTTCATCTACCTGCTCTTCGAGATGGGCGCGCGGCAGTAGCCGGGCAGCAGTAGCCAGCCAGCAGCAGCCGGGTCGGAGGCCGCGCGGCGTGTTCGCACAGGGCGTGCGCCGCCGGCCGCCCGGCGTCAGTCGAGCAGACGCTCCCGCAGCCGCTCCCGGGTCTCCGGGGTGAGCCCGAGGCCCTGCTCCAGGTAGGTGTCGACGCCGCCCCACACCTCGTCGATCGTCTCGAAGGCCGCCGTCAGATACTCGGCCCGCGCGTCGAACAGTGGGCTGAGCAGCTCCATGACCTCCGGCGAGTAGGCCGCGGCGTCGCTGCCGCTGCGGCGCACCTTGTAGCGGCGGTGCTTGGCGTTGGACTCCAGATAGTCGGCGACGATCGCCTCGCGCTCGACGCCGAGGGCGAGCAGCGTCACGGCGATGGACAGGCCGGCGCGGTCCTTGCCGGCCGCGCAGTGCATCAGGGCGGGGACACTGTCCTCAGCGAGTGCGTGCAGCACCTGGGAGTGCTCGGCGGTGCGCTCCTTGATGATCATGCGGTAGGAGGCGATCATCCGGTCGGCGCCCTTGCCGTCGGCCAGGATCTCGCGGAGCTGGTCCAGGTTGCCGTCCCGGACCATCTTCCAGAATTCGGCGCCGTCCGCGGGGTCCGACAGCGGCAGGTTCACATTGCGTACGCCCCGCAGCTCCACATCGGCGCCTTCCAGCTTCTGGTCGGCCGCGTTGCGGAAGTCGAAGATCGTGTGCAGCCCCAGGGTGTCGAGGAAGGCCGCGTCGTCCTCGGTCGCGTGCGCGAGGTGGCCGCTGCGGAACAGGACCCCGTGTCGCACCCGCCGTCCGTCCACCGTCGGCAGTCCGCCCACATCGCGAAAGTTGCGAACTCCGGCCAGCTCGGGCTCGGTCGACGGGATCTGCTGCGTCACGGGGGCTCCTCCCAGTCGGCCCGTCGACGCGGCTCGGCGATGCGGCCGACGGGGTGCGCTGTCGACGATACGACATGACTTCCTGGGCCAATGAGTTGTCCACAGGCGTTGCCCCGGGGCCGCTCGAACCTTGATGATGTTGGTACTTGGTGGCACCTGTTCGTATCTGTTTTAGATCTGTGAGGGCTTGATGCTGGAGATCTCCGACAACGGCCGTACGTGGCTCCTCTCCGGGCCGACCAGCAGTTACGCCGTCCATCTGACGGACGCCGAGGAGCTCCTGCACCTCCACTGGGGGCCACGCATCGCCCTCGCCGACGCCGAGGCCCTCGCTGTGCGCCCGCTGCCGGAGTACTGGCCATTCGAGTCCCCGCTCGACGGCCGCGAGGAGTACCCGGTTGAGGGCGGCCCCCGCTTCGTACGGCCCGCCCTGTCCGTGCGCACCGACGAGCGGCGTGGCACCGAGTGGGGTTTCGAGCGGTACGAGACCGAGGGCGACGAGCTGCGGTTGCGCTTTCGTGACGGCGGGCTGGACGTCACTCTGCACTACCGGATGCGCGCAGACGTCGTGGAGCGCTGGGTCACCCTGGACAACCAGGGGCCCGTCCTGGAGCTGCTGCGCGCCGACTCGGCCGCCTGGACGCTGCCCGACCGGGAGGACTGGCGGTTGTCCCAGCTGCACGGCCGCTGGGGTGCCGAGTCCCGGCTTGCGCAGGGTCCCCTCACCTACGGTGAGAAGGTCATCGGCAGCCGCCGCGGACACACCGGGCACCAGCATCTGCCCTGGGTCGCGCTCGACACGGACGCCACCGAGGAGCGCGGCGAGGTCTACGGCTGCGCTCTCGGCTGGTCGGGATCCTGGCGCATCACCGTGGCACAACTCCCCGACGCGCGCGTGCAGATCACCGGCGGTGCCGGATACGACGACTCCGGCTTGCTGCGCCTCGCGGCGGGGGAGTCCTTCACGACGCCCGTCTTCGCCGGCCTGTGGAGCGACGGCGGCTTCGGCGGGGCCAGCCGCGCCTGGCACGCGTACCAGCGCGCGTTCGTGATCCCGCACGCGGACCAGGACCGGCCGGTGCTGTTCAACTCCTGGGAAGCGACGGAGTTCGACATCTCCGAGGAGCAGCAGAGCCTGCTCGCGCGGCGGGCCGCGGCCATCGGCGTCGAGCTGTTCGTAGTCGACGACGGCTGGTTCGGGAAGCGCACCAGCGACCGCGCCGGGCTCGGCGACTGGACCCCCAACCCCGACCGCTTCCCGTCCGGGCTCAAGCCGCTCGCCGAGTATGTGCACGCACTCGGCATGCAGTTCGGCATCTGGGTCGAACCAGAAATGGTCAATCCGGACAGTGAGTTGTATCGCGCCCATCCCGAATGGGTTCAGCATCAAACGGGACGAAAGCGGACGGAACTCCGTAATCAACTCGTACTGAATCTCGCGCGCGACGACGTCCAGGATTACCTCTGGGAACAGCTCGACGGGCTCCTCTCCAGTGCCCCGATCGACTATGTGAAGTGGGACTTCAACCGCTGCTTCACCGACGCCGGCTGGCCCGGTGAGGCATACCCGCAGCGCCTGTGGGTCGACCATGTGCGCGCCTTGTACGGCCTGCTGGACCGGCTGCGCGCCGCTCACCCCGGCGTCGCCTTCGAGTCCTGCTCGGGTGGCGGCGGACGGATCGACCTGGGCGTGCTCAGCCGTACCGACCAGGTGTGGACCTCGGACAACACCGACCCTCTGGACCGGCTCGCGATCCAGCACGGCTTCAGTCAGATCCACCCGGCGAGGGCCATGGCCGCCTGGGTGACCGACAGCCCGAACGCCATGCTCAACCACCGGGCCGCCTCCCTGCGCTTCCGGTTCGTGAGCGCCATGGCCGGCGTGCTCGGGGTGGGCGGCGACCTCACCCGGTGGACCGAGGAGGAGCTCGCCGAGGCGCGGGAGTGGGTGACGCTCTACAAGGAGATCCGGCCCCTGGTGCAGCGCGGCGACCTGTATCGGCTGCGGCCTCCGAAGGGCGGGCTGAGTGCGGTGCAGTACGTGCTAGGTGACGAGACGGTCGTCCTGGCCTGGCTCCAGGCCCAGAGCTACGGCGAACCCGCCCCGGCGCTGCGGCTGCGCGCCCTCGACCCGACAGCATCGTACGAATGCCTTGAAACGGGCGAAGTTCACCGAGGGGCTGTATTGGTGCATCACGGACTTCGCACCGGCTTGCGGGGCGACCTTGATGCGACGGTTATCCGACTGCGTCGTATCTAGGGGTTCTGTCCGAATTGGCGCCTTCATTCCAACTCGCTCTGGAGTAAAGGGAGCTGGAGAAGTGTCACGTGAGGAGCGTCATATTCGTGACCGTGCGTCGCTCGTCATGTTCACGTAATTCACATGCTTTTCGAGGGGTTTTGAGTCCGGCGACGTCCCCATAATTCACGGAGTGTGACCGGTAATTCCCACAAGGGATCAACAGGAACGCATTCGGACGGAACCCCTCACTTGTTCCCGTGCGTCTTTCTCGCTTACGTTCCACACCAATCCGGACGGACGCCTAATCCTGCCGCCGACCGGATCCCGCGCTAACTCACCGGTACCCGGCAGGAGCGGGGGACCCACAGGTACAACCGCCTGTTCCGGTCTCCGGAACGGCTTGGGGTCAAGTCGCGTCCCGACGCGACCGGGCATCTCCAGCCCGCACCCGACAGCTCACCTCGCAGGCGCCGGAGAGGAATTCGCCATGCCCGCGAAGGGTAAGCATCGCCGCCCGAAGTCCCTGCGCTTCACCCGCACCATCGCCGTCGCCGGAACCGGTGGCGCCGCTCTCGCTCTCCCGCTCATCGGGGCCACCGGCGCCCACGCCGCTCCCTCTCAGCCCGTTTCGGAAAAGGCCGTTCAGTCCGCTCCGGCCGCCGAGAAGAAGTCCGAGAAGAAGGCCACCGACAAGAAGGCGGACGCGCGGACCTATTCGGTCCAGGTCGGCGACTACCTTGCGAAGATCGCCGACGACCAGAACGTCAGCGGTGGCTGGAAGAAGCTCTACGCCGACAACCGTGAGGCCGTCGGCGCGGACCCGGCGCTGATCCACCCCGGTCTGAAGCTCACCATCGGCGGCAAGCAGGCCGAGAGCGCCCCCAAGTCTTCGTCCGCGCCCTCGTCTTCCTCCTCCGCACCTTCGAAGTCGTCCTCGGACACGACCGCCTCGAAGTCCTCGGCGTCCAAGTCCGCCGCGTCGAAGACCACCACGACCGCGCAGAGCGCCGAGAACGCCGGCGCCTCCAGCGGCTTCTCCGCCCCCCTCGACGGCGCCACCCTCGGCACCGCCTACAAGGTGGCGGGCAGCATGTGGTCCAGCGGCTACCACACCGGTGTCGACTTCTCCGCCCCCACCGGCACCCCCCTGAAGGCCGTCGGTGCGGGCACCGTCGTCTCGGCCGGCTGGGGCGGCGCGTACGGCAACCAGGTCGTCATCCAGCTCGCCGACGGCCACTACGCCCAGTACGCCCACCTGTCCTCGCTGTCCGTCTCCAGCGGCCAGTCCGTGACGGGGGGCCAGCAGATCGGGCTCTCCGGCGCGACCGGGAACGTCACCGGCCCGCACCTCCACTTCGAGATCCGCACCACCCCGGACTACGGCTCGGACCTGGACCCGGTCGCCTACCTCCGCTCGAAGGGCGTCTCCATCGGCTGACGCCCGCCGCGGAACCACCTGCCTGACACGCTGCCGAAGGCCGGACCCAGATCCCCGGGTCCGGCCTTCGGTCTGCGCGCACACGGCTGTATGGCGGTTGCGCCCACAACACCCCTCATCAAAGGGTTATTCCACGTTTGGTGAACACTTTAGGAGTGGCTTATCTCACCGCTCGTCAACCCCGTCCTACGGTCGCGTAGGTCACATTCGAAGGTGAATCATGGGCCGATGTGGCAGACGATTCGAAGAGTGACAGCAGATCAGTGATCGGGTCGTACGTTGCGGTGGGGGACAGCTTCACCGAGGGCGTCGGCGACACCGGCCCCGACGGGGCGTTCGTCGGTTGGGCCGACCGGTTCGCGGTCCTGCTCGCGGACCGACGACCCGAGGGCGACTTCAACTACACGAACCTCGCCGTGCGCGGCAAACTGCTCGACCAGGTAGTCGAGGACCAGCTTCCGAAGGCCGTCGAACTGGCCCCGGACCTGGTCTCGTTCTGCGCGGGCGGCAACGACATCATCCGGCCCGGCACCGACCCCGACGAGGTCGCCGAGCGCTTCGAGCGGGCGATCGCCCGGCTCACCTCCGAGGTCGGCACGGTCATGGTCACGACCGGTTTCGACACCCGTGGCGTGCCCGTGCTGAGGCATCTGCGCGGCAAGATCGCCACGTACAACGGTCATGTGCGGGCCATTGCCGACCGGTACGGCTGTCCGGTGCTCGACCTGTGGTCCCTGAAGACCGTTCAGGACCGCCGGGCCTGGGACCACGACCGGCTCCACCTGTCTCCCGAGGGGCACACGCGTGTGGCGCTCCGCGCGGGCCAGGTACTCGGCCTGGAGGTCCCGGCGGACCCGGACCAGCCCTGGCCGCCGCTCCCGCCCCGCGGCACGCTCGACATCCGCCGCGACGACGTCCAGTGGGCCCGCGAGTACCTGGTGCCCTGGATCGGGCGGCGCCTGCGGGGCGAGTCGTCGGGGGACCATGTCACGGCCAAGGGCGCGCTTTCCCCGGACGACATCAAGATGCGGATCGAATCGGTGGCTTGAGAGCGGTTCGCAAGCGACCCGTATGCGGTTCGCGGGTGACGGGCAGGGGTGGGCCGTACCGACGTGTGATCGGTACGGCCCACACCTACGCCGGCGTCAGCGTGACGACGCCGTCAACGCCTCCCGCGCCAGCCCCAGTTCCCGGGCGAGCGCCTCGTCCACCCACTCCTGGGCACGCGCGCGTGAGACCGCGCCGCGGTACGACGTCATCTGCACGGCGAGCCCGTCGAGGAGGGCCGTCAGGCGCAGGGCCGCGCCCATCGGGTCCGGGCAGCGGAACTCGTCCGCGGCCACACCCTCCGCGATGACCTCGGCGAGGGCCGCCTTCCACTGCCGGTCGAGGTCCCGCGTGACCTCCTGCAGCGCGGGTTCGCGCAGCGCCGCCGCCCAGCCCTCGATCCACAGTCGCCAGCCCTTGGCCTGGCCGGTCGGCGCGTACCAGCGCACGGCCGCCCGCAGCCGGCGCAGCGCCGTCGTACGACGTCCGAGGACCCGTCGCAGACGGGCCAGGTCGTCCTGGGCCGCGTGCGTGAACGCGGCGGCGACCAGCTTCTCCTTCGTGGCGAAGTGATAGAGCACCAGCGCGTTGCTCACCCCGAGCGCCGCGGCCACGTCGGCGATCCTGACCGCCGCCACGCCCCGCGCCTCTATCTGCTCCACGGCGGCACGCAGCAACTCCTCACGCCGCTCCGCCACGCTCAACCGCACTCTTGCCACCCGGCCACCCTAAAGCCTTGCCGCCGGCAGCTCCCGGGCCGCGGTCGAGTCGGGCCCCGGCGTTGGCCGTCACCGGAGTTGGCCGAACCGCTCGGCGATCACCGGCAACCGGTCCTCAGCGATGGCGTGCGCGGCGGCCCGAGGTGTCGTCCCGTCGGCCTCCGCGCGGGCCAGGGTGAGGTCGGTCAGGGCGCGCATCGAACGCCGCGTGTGGGCGAACGCCTCGTCCGCGTCCGGGCCGACGTCGCCGAACAGCGTCCACCACCACCAGGCGTTCGTGGCCGAGTTGACCACGACGTCCGGCAACACGGTGACGCCCCGCGCGGCCAGCAGCTCCTCCGCCTCCGGCCGTACGGGCATGTTGGCCGCCTCGGCGATCCAGCGAGCGGTGATCCGCCCCTGGTTGGCGGCGTCGATCACATAGGAGACGGCTGCCGGGACCAGCACCTCCGTCTCGGCCGACAGCCAGGCGTCGCCCGGCAGTTCGCGGTCGCCGGGCCGCAGCGCCGCGCGGTCGACCGTGCCGTACGCGTCCCGTGCCGCCAGCAGTGCCTCGATGTCGAGGCCCGCCGGGTTGGCGATCGTGCCCTTGATGTCGGCGACGGCCACGACGGTGAGCCCCGCGCGCGTGAGGAAGCGCGCAGTGGCCCCGCCCATGGTCCCGAGCCCCTGCACGGCCGCGCGCGTCCTCCAGTACGGCACACCGGCCCGGTCCAGGGCGGTGAGCACCGCCTCGGCGACTCCGCAGCCGCCGACCAGCTCGTCGAGCCCGATGCCGTCCACCTCGACCGCGAACGCGTCCGCGAGCCGCGTACGGGCTCCGGTCTCGTCGCCGAGCAGCGGATACACGGCCTGGACGGACGACACGAGCCCCGCCTCGGCGGCCGCCCGGTCCACCACGTCCTGGGAGAGCCCGAGGTCCTCGCCCGTGGTCCAGAGGTTCTCGATGTAGGGCCGCATGGTCCGCAGATAGCGCACCAGAACCCCGTACGCCTCCGGATCGCGCGGATCGCAGTCGATGCCGCCCTTGGCGCCGCCCAGGGGGATGTACCGGGCCTCGGGGTCGTAGTGCAGGGCTTCCTTCATGCTCATGCCGCGGGCGAGCCCGGTGACCTCGTCGAGCGTGCAGCCCGGCCGCATGCGCAGCCCGCCGCTGGACACGCCGCGCACCAGCCGGTCGATGACCAGGAAGCCCTGGCGGCCGGTGACGTGGTCGGTCCAGGTGAGCGACAGCAAGGGCGTGGTCATGAGGTCTCCGGGGTGGGGGAGGGGAGGGCGAGCGAGGGCCGCGTGCCGCGCGCGGCTACTGAACGATGGGTCAGTATCCGAGGATGGGTGAGGACATGTCAATGTGGGGCGACCGGGATTAGGGACGGGGGCGTCCGGGGTTGTCGGAGGGGCCGACCATAATGGAATTTCTCACCGACTCCACCTGGAGGTACCGTGGCCGGTTTCCGTTTCCCGAGCTCCGGGCTGCGTGCCCTGCGGCCCGAGGCCTTCGGGGTGGACCCGAGCGGTGAGCGCATGGCGCGCATCCGCAGATCACCGCACTTCCGGGACGGGGTCTTCCAGAACCCCGGGGGCGCCGCCCGGACCAGACCGTCCGGTTCGATGGTGGAGTTCGCCAAGGTCTTCTTCGACCGGGACACCCGGCCCCACCGCGTCCCCAAGGGTACGGTGCCGGTGCACGCCACCACCTATGCCGACCTGGCCAAACCGCCCGTCGACGGGCTGCGCCTGACCTGGATGGGGCACTCCAGCGTCCTCGCGGAGATCGACGGCCACCGGGTGCTCTTCGACCCCGTGTGGGGCGAGCGCTGCTCCCCCTTCCCCTTCGCCGGGCCCAAGCGGCTGCACCCCGTGCCACTGCCGCTCGCCCAGCTCGGCCCTGTCGACGTCGTCGTCATCTCCCACGACCACTACGACCACCTCGACCTGCCCACGATCAAGGCACTGGTCGGCACGGACACGCTCTTCGCCGTACCGCTCGGCGTCGGCGCCCACCTCGAACACTGGGGCGTCTCGGCCGACCGGGTGCGTGAGCTTGACTGGCACGAGACGACCAAGGTCGGCGGACTCAGCCTGACGGCCACCCCCGCACGCCACTTCTGCGGCCGGGGGCTGCGCAACACGCAGCACACGCTCTGGGCGTCCTGGGTCGTCGCCTCGGACGAGCACCGGATCTACCACAGCGGGGACACCGGCTACTTCGACGGCTTCACGGACATCGGCGCCGAGCACGGCCCGTTCGACGCGACGATGATCCAGATCGGCGCCTACTCGGACTTCTGGCCCGACATCCACATGACGCCGGACGAGGGCGTCCGCGCCCACCTCGACCTTCAGGGCGGGGACCCGACCGTGGGCGTCATGCTGCCGATCCACTGGGGCACCTTCAACCTGGCGCCGCACGCATGGGCGGAGCCGGGGGAGTGGACGATGCGGGCCACGCACAAGGCCGGGGTCACGATGGCGGCGCCGCGCTGTGGCGAGCCGTTCGAACCGGCCTCGATGCCGCCCCTGACTCCGTGGTGGCGCGAGGTGGCCGAGACGCCCTCCGAGGGATGGCCGACGTGGCCGCCGGTCGCGTCAGGGCCGGACGGGGCGGCGGTCGCGTCGGGGTCGGACGGGGCGGCGGTCGCGTCGGGGTCGGACGGGGCGGCGGTCGCGTCAGGGTCGGACGGGGCGGCGGTCGTCTAGCGCGGCTTCTGTCCAAGGCCGGCCGCCCTGTCGCAGCGCCTGCCGCTCTGAAGCGCCCGCCACGGTGCGGGGCGCTGCAGTGGCGTCTGGTGAGACGGCGCGGGCGGTCAATGGCTCCGTGCGCTCTTGCGGGACGGTTCGCGCGGGGCGTGCGTGAGTGCGGTGGGGCGCCCCCGGAGCTTTGCGCGCCGCTACTGCCCGTGACGCTTTGGGGGGTGGACGGGCGGGCGCGCGGGGTGCTGAATCGTCCCGGCCAGGGGGGCCGGGCGCGGGCAAGGGCGTGGGAATCGGATGTCGGCGCGGCGTGCGGCGTACGGAGTGCCCCGCAGCCCGGCTTTTCAGCGTGACCACTTCTGACCAGGTCCGATCGTTCGGTATCCGCTTGTGGGCGAACGGTGGGGCCGGTTATCGGTCTGTCGTACGAGACCTCATACCAGAGCGGGACGCTGCCTGCGTGACTTTGTCAACTGCCCACCGCACTTGATGCGGAGGCGACTACTGTCAGTGTCCGTCGGGCGACGCGGAGCCGAATTCGTCGGTTCTGTCGACCGACATCGCGATGGCGCACGCCCCGGGCCGCGCAGACCGCGCGCATCCCAGGCCCCGACCGACGGACCAGTACGAGGACCCCGATGTCTCATCTCCGCGCCCCGGCCGCACGCGCTGACCGCCGTGAGGGCGGGCGGCACGGGCGCCCGGCCGCCCGCACCGCAACCGCGCTGCCCGAGACCCACATACGGCCCCAACTGCTGCGTCTGGCCGTGCTTCCGCCGGTCGCGGTGACCCTCAGCGCCCTCGCGGCCGTGCTGTTCGTCGTGCGGTCCACCGGAGTAAGACCGAGCCTCACCCTGTGGGGCGTGCTCGCCGGAGCGGTCTCGGTGACCCTGGCGGGCATCCTGATCGCCGCGGTGGCCGCCAACCGCACCGCCAGGTCCGTGAACGACCGCATCGGCGCACTGCGCCGCAGGAGCGCGCGCGGCGAGGCCGATCTGCGGGCCCTCGTCGAGACCCTGCGGCGTGGCGAGGCACCGCCGAAGCGCAGGCAGCGCAGCGGACCGCCCGACGGCGCCGACGACTTCGAACTGCTCGCCGCCGATCTGGCCCGCGCCCAGGACGGGGCCGTCACCGCCGTCGTCCAGGCCTCCCAGCTCTCCAGCCAGGCGGGCAGCGAACAGAAGCTCGAGGTCTTCGTCAACCTCGCCCGGCGTCTTCAGTCCCTCGTGCACCGCGAGATCTCCATCCTCGACGAGCTGGAGAACGAGATCGAGGACCCCGATCTGCTCAAGGGCCTCTTCCACGTGGACCACCTCGCCACCCGCATCCGCCGCCACGCCGAGAACCTCGCCGTGCTCGGCGGAGCCGTCTCCCGCCGGCAGTGGAGCAACCCGGTCTCCATGACCGAGGTGCTGCGCTCCGCCATCGCCGAGGTGGAGCAGTACTCGCGGGTCAAGCTCGTGCCGCCGATCGACGGCACCCTGCGCGGGCACGCCGTCGCCGACGTCATCCATCTGCTGGCCGAACTGGTCGAGAACGCCACGGTGTTCTCCGCCCCGCACACCCAAGTGCTGCTCCGCGCCAACCTCGTGACCTCGGGGCTGGCCGTCGAGGTCGAGGACCGCGGGCTCGGCATGCCGGTCGGCGAGCAGAACCGGATGAACGCCCTGCTCGCCGACCCCGACCAGGTCAACGTCGCCAGCCTGCTGGCGGACGGCCGCATCGGGCTGTTCGTCGTCTCGCAGCTCGCCAAGCGGCACGGCATCCATGTGCGCCTGCAGACCAACATCTACGGCGGTGTCCAGGCCGTACTCGTCGTGCCGCAGGGGTTGTTGGGGGCGGAACCGGGGGCTCGCGGAGTCGCGGAGCGGGCGCCGGAGCCGCAGGGAGTGGCGGGCACAGCCGTACCGCCGCATGCCCCGTCGCCGGCACGCCCGCAGCAGCCGCGTCCGCCAGAGCCGCCGGTGCCACCGCAGCGGTATGGGCAGCATGCGTCGGCCGCGTCGGAGGGCGGGCAGCGAGGTGCGGCCGAGGCGTCGACGGGCGCTCCGCGTCGGCAGCAGCCGCACGCCGACGGGATGGGCGCGGCCTCCGGAACGAACGGCACCGGGCCGGCCCCCCTGCCCGTACGCGGCACCCATGAGGAGCGGGCCAACCCCGCGGAGGCCCTGCCCGGCATCAGGCCCGACGAACGTGGCCGCGTCGAGGAGAACGCGGCCGTGCCTCTGGCCCCCCGCACCGGACCCGTCCGCGGCACCATGGGCAAGCCCCAACTGCCCCGACGCCGCGCCCAGGAACACATCGCCCCGCAACTGCGTGACGGCCCCACACCGCGCCAGGAGTCCGACCAACTCGCCGGACACGACCCGGGGCTGATGGCGGCCTTCCAACGGGGGGTCGGGCTCGCGGAGACGCAGCAGCACATGGAGTCGGCCCACATGGAGTCGGCACACGTGGAGTCGGCACACGTGGAGGCGCCGCACATGGAGTCGGCCCATACCGCCGCCACGCAGGGCACCACTGCCGCCTACACCCCCTCGCCGCACCAGGCCTCCGACACGACGTCGTCCGACCCGGACCCCACAACCGGGGCTCACACGTCCCCCGAGCCCACCCGCCTTGAGTCCGTGCGTCCGGTGCCGATCCACCTGGAGCCCACGAGTCTCGACGCGGGGCGCCCGCAGTCCACACACCTGCGCCCGCCGGGCCTGGATGGACTGCACGCAGACATGACACCCATGACCCCCCGTCCCTCCATGGATGTATCGCCCATGGACCCGGCCCACACCACCGAGAGGCAGCCCGGGTCCGCGCCCGGCGCCGACCACACCCCCTGGCACGACGGGAGCGCACCAGCCGGATGACCACGTTCATGACCAGTTCGACGTCCGCCTGGAAGTCCACCCCCACCCCCAGCGCTCCCGCTGACCTTCGTACCTCAAGGAGTCGATCCATCATGGCGAGCGAAGCGCAGACCGCCCATGTGTCCGATCTCGACTGGCTGATGAGCGGCCTCGTGCAGCGCGTACCGCACACCACCAGTGCGGTCCTCCTCTCCTGCGACGGGCTCGTGAAGTCGGTTCACGGCCTGGACCCGGACAGCGCGGACCACATGGCCGCCCTCGCGTCCGGCCTGTACTCCCTCGGCCGTAGCGCCGGCGTCCGCTTCGGTGACGGCGGAGAGGTGCGCCAGGTCGTCGTCGAGCTCGACTCGACCCTGCTCTTCGTGACCACGGCCGGCTCCGGCACCTGTCTCGCCGTGCTGGCCGGCCGCGAGGCCGACGCGGCCGTGCTGGGCTACGAGATGGCGATGCTCGTCAAGAGCGTCCGCCCCTACCTGGTCACCGCTCCCCGGCAGCACTCCGTCGAACCCTCGGCGTTGAGGCCTTGAACGTGACGGCGGCCGGTGACGGGCCCTGGCTCGACGACGCGGCCGGACGGCTGGTGCGCCCTTTCACCGTCAGCAACGGCCGTACCCGGCCCACCATCGCGCTCGACCTCATGTCGCAGGTCATGGCCACCGGGGCGACCCCCCTCGGCTACCTCGGCCCCGAGCACGAGCAGGCGCTCGACCTGTGCCGCGGCCCGGTGTCGGTCGCCGAGGTCGCCGCCCATCTGAAGCTGCCGGCGGTGGTCACCAAGGTGCTGCTGTCGGACCTCGTCGACTGCGGGGCGGTCACCACCAAGCCCCCCGAGTTCCACCACAACCCGACTGACCGGGCCCTTCTGGAGGCAGTGCTCGATGGACTACGACGACAGCTCTGACCCCTTCCCCACCGCGCTGAAGATCTTGGTGGCGGGAGGGTTCGGGGTAGGGAAGACGACCTTCGTCGGCGCGGTGAGCGAGATCGCGCCGCTCAGCACGGAGGAGCTGCTCACCACGGTCAGCGCCGCGACCGACAGCCTTGAAGGGATCGAGAACAAGGTCGAGACGACGGTGGCCATGGACTTCGGCCGCATCACGCTCGATCCGGAACACGTCCTGTATCTCTTCGGCACGCCCGGACAGGAGCGGTTCTGGTTCATGTGGGACGAACTCTCCGAGGGTGCGCTCGGCGCGGTCATCCTCGCCGACACCCGGCGACTGGAGGAATGCTTTGCCGCCGTCGACTTCTTCGAACAGCGGGGCCTCGGATTCATCGTCGCGATCAACGAGTTCGACGGCGGCTACCGTTACGACCCGGAGGAGGTCCGAGCCGCGATCGACCTCGACCCGCAGGTCCCCGTCGTCCGTTGCGACGCCCGGATCTCCAGCTCCGGTGTCCAGACCCTGCTGACCCTGGTCCGGCACCTCATCGCTCACGCGCCGGCACCCGCGCCGAGCCACGGCGCCCACATGTGACAGCCGCACACACCAGCACGGAGCCGCATATGACGTACGCCCACAGCGACGGAATCCGCCCATGAGCTACGGCCCACCCCATCCGGTCGCTCGCCTGCTGCTCACCCCCGAGGACAAGGAGGCCCCCGCCCGCGCGCAGCGGCTGCTTCGCATGGGCCTGGGGGAACACCCCGATCCGGCCCTTGACGTCTTCGCGGACCATCTGGCCGAGCACACCGGGGCGCCGTACGCCATGGTCAACTTCCTCGGCGAGAACCGTCAGTTCTTCGCCGGCCTGCATGTGCGGCATGCCCTGAACCTCGCCCGCGCCGACGAGAGCAAGCCCCAGCTGGGCCGCCATATGGAGCGCGACCATGGGTTCTGCCCCCATGTGGTCGTCCGACGCAAGGCGCTGGTCCTGGAGGACGTCCGCGACTACCCGCGATTCGCCGGGAACCCGATCGTGGACGAGTTCGGCATCCGCTCCTATCTGGGCGCCCCGCTCATCGACGGCGCGGGGATGGTGATCGGTACGGTGTGCGTCGTCGACGTGGAGCCGCGGCCCTGGGGGAGAGCCGGACTGGACACCATCAAGGCGTCGGCGGCGGACCTGGTCACCCGGCTGGAGCGGCGGGAGGCCGACGGGCTCCCGCTGCTGTGACTGCTCCAGGTCCGGGAGCGGCGGCTAGAAACCCCGCCACACGTTGTCGAACGCGGCGTCCTCGATCGCCCGCCGCTGCCGTACGGCCTCCAGCTCCACGACCGCGTTGCCGACGGCGGCCAGCACGGTCGTGACCGTCTCGTCGGTGAGGTCGTCAGCGGCGTCGTCCGGCATCTCGTGCACCCCGGCGGCGGCAGCCAGGGCCGCGAGGACGGGATCGCCCGACGCCCAGCGCTCCTCGGCCTGCTGCCGGGCCGCCGAGTCGACCGGCACCGATCGCCCGGCCCGCAGCGAGATCCGGTGGCCCCGCGGCCGGGCCGTGAGCCCCATGCTCTCCAGTTCCGCGCCATAGGCCGAGGACAGTCCGCGCCCCCGGCGCCACAGCCAGTCCTCGACCGACTCGTACGGCTCCTGCCGTACGAGTGACGAGGCGGCCTCGTCCAGCAGCCGGTCGCCCGTCGGGGCCTGTGCGCTCGGCGTGATGCGTTCGTCGTCGAGGACGAGAGCCCCGGCATCGAGGAGGTCGAACACTTCGGCCGCCGCGAGCGCGAGCGACAGTTCGCCCTGCCCCACGGGGTGGTCGGATGCCATGTCCAGCGCGACGATCGCGAGGTCACGTGCGGTGTTCATGAGCGACTCCAGGTCAGTCGGCCGAGTACGGGCGTGAGCACCGGGACCGGCCGCGACGGCGGTCCGGGGCACTACCTCGATTGTCACCGCCCGGAGGGCGTCAGGGGGCGCGAGTGGCGGGTGTGAAGGAAAGCTGTGACGCTGCTTAAGAAATCCTCGATGGACCGTGGCGCCGCCGTACGGCAGATTGCTAGGCGATTCCACCCCCTTCCCCGGCCGCGGGTGCCGTCGGCATGTCCGAGACCGGGACTCACCGTCAGGAGCCGTTGCGTGAAGGCGCTGGTCAAGGAGAAGGCGGAGCCCGGGCTGTGGCTCGCGGACGTCCCGGAGCCGGCCGTCGGACCGGGCGACGTACTGATCAAGGTGCTGCGCACCGGCATCTGCGGCACCGATCTGCACATCCGGTCCTGGGACGGCTGGGCGCAGCAGGCGATCCGCACCCCGCTCGTGCTCGGGCACGAGTTCGTCGGCGAGGTCGTGGAGACCGGCCGTGACGTCACCGACATCGCCATCGGCGACCGGGTCAGCGGTGAGGGCCATCTGGTGTGCGGCAAGTGCCGCAACTGCCTGGCCGGCCGCCGCCATCTGTGTCGTGCCACGGTCGGCCTCGGCGTCGGGCGCGACGGTGCCTTCGCCGAGTACGTCGCCCTGCCCGCCACCAACGTGTGGGTGCACCGCGCACCCGTCGACCTCGACGTGGCCGCGATCTTCGACCCGTTCGGCAACGCCGTGCACACCGCGCTGTCGTTCCCGCTGGTCGGTGAGGACGTCCTGATCACCGGTGCGGGCCCCATCGGCCTGATGGCGGCGGCCGTGGCCCGGCACGCGGGTGCGCGCAATGTCGTGATCACCGACGTGAGCGAGGAACGGCTGGAGCTGGCCCGCAAGGTGGGCGTGAGTCTCGCGCTGAACGTGGCGCAGGAGAGCATCGCCGACGGACAGCGCGAACTCGGGCTGCGCGAGGGCTTCGACATCGGCCTGGAGATGTCCGGCCGGCCCGAGGCCATGCGCGACATGATCGCCAACATGACGCACGGCGGCCGTATCGCCATGCTCGGCCTGCCCGCGCAGGAGTTCCCGGTCGACTGGGCCCGCATCGTCACCTCGATGATCACCATCAAGGGCATCTACGGCCGTGAGATGTTCGAGACCTGGTACGCCATGTCCGTTCTGCTGGAGGGCGGCCTCGACCTGGCCCCCGTGATCACCGGCCGGTACGGCTATCGCGACTTCGAGGCGGCGTTCGCCGACGCGGCGAGCGGCCGCGGCGGCAAGGTCATCCTCGACTGGACCTCGTAACTCCCTTTCGGCGACGGCATTTTAGGAGAGCTTTCCCCATGTTCGACTCCGTGCGCGACGACCTGCGCGCCACCCTCGACGAGATCCGCGCCGCCGGCCTGCACAAGCCCGAGCGCGTCATCGACACCCCGCAGTCCGCGACCGTGAACGTCGCCGCGGGCGGCCGTCCCGGCGAGGTCCTCAACTTCTGCGCCAACAACTACCTCGGCCTCGCCGACCACCCCGAGGTGATCGCGGCCGCCCACGAGGCCCTCGACCGCTGGGGCTACGGCATGGCGTCGGTGCGCTTCATCTGCGGCACGCAGGAGGTGCACAAGGAACTGGAGGCACGGCTCTCCGCGTTCCTCGGCCAGGAGGACACGATCCTGTACTCCTCCTGCTTCGACGCCAACGGCGGCGTGTTCGAGACGATCCTCGGCCCGGAGGACGCGGTGATCTCCGACGCCCTCAACCACGCGTCGATCATCGACGGCATCCGGCTGTCCAAGGCCCGCCGCTTCCGGTACGCCAACCGCGATCTGGCCGACCTCGAGCGGCAGTTGAAGGACGCGTCGGACGCCCGGCGCCGGCTGATCGTCACCGACGGCGTCTTCTCCATGGACGGCTATGTGGCACCGCTGCGCGAGATCTGCGACCTCGCTGACCGCTACGACGCGATGGTCATGGTCGACGACTCGCACGCGGTCGGCTTCGTCGGCCCCGGTGGCCGCGGCACGCCCGAGCTGCACGGCGTCATGGACCGCGTCGACATCATCACCGGCACCCTCGGCAAGGCCCTCGGCGGCGCGTCCGGCGGCTACGTCGCGGCCCGCGCCGAGATCGTCGCCCTGCTGCGCCAGCGCTCACGCCCGTACCTCTTCTCCAACACCCTGGCCCCCGTGATCGCGGCGGCCTCCCTCAAGGTCCTCGACCTGCTGGAGTCCGCGGACGACCTGCGCGTCCGGCTCACCGAGAACACGGCGCTGTTCCGGCGCCGGATGACGGAGGAGGGCTTCGAGATCCTCCCCGGCGACCACGCCATCGCGCCCGTGATGATCGGCGACGCGTCCAAGGCCGGCCGGCTGGCCGAGCTGCTGCTGGAACGCCGCGTGTACGTGATCGGCTTCTCGTACCCGGTCGTGCCCCAGGGACAGGCCCGCATCCGCGTCCAGCTGTCCGCCGCGCACTCGACGGACGACGTCAACCGTGCCGTGGACGCCTTCGTCGCCGCCCGGGCGGAACTGGAAGGCTGACGTCCGGCCCACTCCGGACCTTGCGATAATCGATCTCATGATCGAAGCGCGGCGGCTCCACATCCTCCGTGCGGTGGCCGACCACCGCACCGTGACGGCGGCTGCCGCCGCGCTGTATCTCACGCCCTCCGCGGTCTCCCAGCAGCTCGCGGCCCTGGAGCAGGAGACCGGCCACCGTCTGGTGGAGCGCGGCGCGAAGGGCGTACGGCTGACCCCGGCCGGCGAGATCCTGCTCAGCCACACCAACGCCGTCCTGGCCCAGCTGGAGCGGGCGGAGGCCGAGCTCGCGGCGTACAGCTCGGGCGCGGCCGGCACGGTCACGGTCGCCTCCTTCGCGACCGGCATCGCCCTGGTCGTCGCGCCCGCGGTGGCCCGCCTCGCCGGGACGGCCCCCGGCATCCGCATCCGCGTCCAGGACGCCGAGGGCGACGCCAGCCTGCCGATGGTGCTGGACCGGCAGGTCGACATCGCGGTGGCCGTCGAGTACAGGGGGGCGCCGCCCGCCGACGACCCCCGCCTCGCGCACGTACCGCTGTACGCCGAGCCCTTCGACGCGGTCGTCCCGGTGAGCCACCGGTTGGCCGACGCGGCCGAGGTCCCGCTCGCGGAGCTGGCGAAGGACCCGTGGATCGGCCAGTACCCCGGCAATCCCTGCCACGACGTGGTCGTTCTGGCCTGCGAGAACGCCGGCTTCCAGCCCCGCCTCGAACACTCCTCGGACGACTTCCGCGCGGTCGTCGCCCTCGCCTCGGCCGACGCGGGCGTCGCGCTCGTACCGCGCTCGGCGCTGCGCGGCATGGACCTCACGGGGGTCGTCGTACGGCCCGTGGACGGAGTGGCGCCCACGCGTCGGGTGTTCGCGGCGGTGCGCCGGGGCGCGGAGGAGCACCCGTTGATCAGGCCGGTGCTGGACGCGCTCGGGGAGGTCGCGGGGGAGTGAGGCTCCCGTAACACCGCCGTTTCATATCTGGGATAGCGTCCCGGATATGAAACGAGAGACTTCCGGCGATGGTGCAGCCCAGGCCGTCCTGGACACCGCCTTGGACGCGGTCGACGCCCGCCTCGGTGCCCGTCTGGCCGAGTTGCGGGCCGAACGCGGCTGGTCGCTCGGTGAGTTGGCGGAGCGCAGCGGCATCAGCCGCTCCACCCTGTCCCGCGCCGAGCGGGCGGAGATCAGCCCCACTGCCGCGCTGCTGAACCGCCTGTGCCACGTCTACGGCCGGACCATGTCCCAGCTGCTCAGCGAGGTCGAGTCCGAGCCCGCGCTGCTGGTGCGGGCGGCCGAGCAGCCGGTGTGGGAGGACCGTTCCTCCGGGTTCGTACGACGGTCCGTGTCGCCGCCGCACGCCGGATTGCGCGCCGAACTCGTCGAGGGCCGGCTCGCCGAGGGCGCCGACATCGCGTACGACCGCCCGCCCGTACCGGGACTGGAGCAGCACATCTGGGTCCTGGAGGGGGCCCTCGAAGTGACGGTTCAGGAGGCGGAGCACCATCTCGACGCCGGGGACTGTCTGCGGATACGGGTGTGGGGGCCCACGCGGTTCCGGTGCGCGGGGCCTGGAGCGGTGCGGTACGTGCTGGCGGTGGTGCTGCCGTGATCGTGACGCGCCTGGACGAAGGCCAACTGCTGGGCCAGGTGGAGGACTTGGCCGACCTGCTCGTGGACACCGTGGAGGACGGTGCGTCCGTCGGGTTCCTGGCCCCCCTTGACCGTACGGCTGCCATGGGCTGGTGGAAGGAGCGCGCGGCCGCCGTGGCCACCGGGCAGTGGGCGGCGTGGGTGGCACGCGAGGGCGAGCGAACCGTGGGCACGGTCAGCCTGGCCTTCCCCGACAAGCCCAACAGCCGCCACCGGGCCGAGCTGGTCAAGCTGATGGTGCACCGGGACGCGCGGGGTCAGGGCCTCGGCCGCAGGCTCCTGACGACCGCGGAAGAGGCAGCGATCCGGGCCGGGATCACCCTCCTCCACCTGGACACCGAGACCGACAGCCTCGCCGAGCGGCTGTACCGCGCGGCCGGCTGGACCCGGGCCGGGGTGATCCCGGACTACGCGGCGGACCCGGACGGAGCGCTGCGGCCGACGACGATCTACTTCAAGCACCTCTGACCGATCGCCCCGTTGTCAGTGCTGCGTGGAACACTCACCGTCGTTGATCGACCACGAGGGCGATCAACAGTATCGAAAGCGGCCGAACAACCAGTACATCAAGGGGGATTGCCTGTCATGGGCGTCAGTATTTCGTTCATCAGCGCGACGACGGAGGAGCTGGACAGGGCGGCGAAGGACCCGAATTGGGCAGACGAATACATCTTTGAGCTGTACGGCGAGAACTCCCCGATGCCGGACCGTCCCTACGGAGGCCCGGACAAGGCGTTCGGCGGGCTCCAGTTCCTGTTCGACCAGGCTGAGGTGGGACTGGAGTTCCTGATGGACGGGTTCCAGATCCGGGACGACGGCACCCTGTTCGGGTGGGACGCGGAGCAGATCGGCAGCGTGGCACGGGAGCTGCGGGCGACCCCGTGGGAACGGCTGGCGGGCCACTACGACCCGGACCGGATGGCGCAGGAGAATGCGTACCCCAACATGTGGAAGTTCGACCCCGAGGGGCAGCTGGAATGGCTGGAGGGGGCCTACGAGGAGCTTGTCGCGTTCTTCGGCGCGGCTGCCGATCGAGGCCTCGGAGCGTTCATGACCTTCAGCTTCTAGGGCCTCCCGGAGGTCGGACCGACCCCGCTCACCAGGTGGTTGTCAGTGGCAGCCGCTACCGTGCCTGCCATGCCGGATGCCGAAGACGTACGCCGTATCGCCCTGTCCCTGCCGGATACGACGGAGAAGATCGCCTGGAGCATGCCCACGTTCCGGGTCGCGGGCAAGATGTTCGCCACGCTGCCCGAGGACGAGACCTCCATCGCCGTGCGCTGTCCCAAGGAGGAGCGCGACGAACTGGTGCTGGCCGAGCCGGACAAGTTCTGGATCGCCGACCACGAGGCGCAGTTCGCCTGGGTGAGGGCTTGGCTCTCCGCCCTGGACGACGAGGACGAACTGCGCGACATCCTCGCCGACTCCTGGCGCCAGGCGGCACCGTCGAGCCTGCTGGAGGCGCACCCCGAGTTGGGGCCGCCGACGGGAGAGTGAGACCAGTGAGGCACTGTCCGTGCTCCATGTCATGACCGGAAGGCGCAAGCGGATGAGAGGGCGGGCCGGATCACACCCGGTGTGGTCGAGGGACTTCGGCCTGTTCTTCGTCGCCCGGGCCGTCGCCCAACTCGGCGACACCATGCTGCCGGTGGCCCTCGCCGCGGGCCTGCTGCAGCACGGGTACGGCGCCGGAGCCGTCGGCCTCGCCCTGGCCGCGACGTCCGCCGCGTTCGCCGGGCTCATCGTCTTCGGCGGGGTCATCGCCGACCGCTTCAGCACCCGCAGGCTGATGATCGGCGCCGACCTGGTCCGCCTCGGCACCCAGTCCCTGGCCGCCGTGCTGTTCTTCACCGGGCATGTCGTGCTGTGGCAGATCTGCGCGATCGGCTTCGTCAACGGCGCGGCGGGCGCCGTGTTCCAGCCCGGCGTCGCCGGCACAGTGCCCCGGCTCGCCGCCGACGTCCAGGGTGCGAACGGCGCCATACGCGTCGCCGAGGCCGTGGCCCAACTCGCCGGACCCGCCCTCGCCGGTGTGCTCGTCGGTTTCGCGTCACCCGGCGGCGTGTTCGCGGCCCACGCGACCACATACGCGGTGAGCGCCCTGTGCCTCCTGCTGCTCCGCCTGCCCCCGCTGGTCCGCCCGCCCGGCGACCGCTCAGGCCGCGGAACCAGAGCCTTCCGGGCGGATCTGGCGGAAGGCTGGCGGGAATTCAGATCCCGGACCTGGCTCTGGGGCGTCATCGTCATCTGGTGCGTCTACATGATCGCCGTATGGGGCCCGACGGTCCCGCTCGTGGCGACGGAGGTCGTCCAGCAGCACGGACCGCGTGCCTACGGCCTGATCAACTCCGCCCTCGGCGCGGGGACCGTCGTGGGCGGCCTGCTCGCGCTGCGGCTGCGCCCGCACCGCATGCTCCGCGCCGGCGCGATCGCGCTCTTCGCCTTCGCCGGCTTCCCCATGACGGTCGGCGCCGGCCTCGGCGTTCCGGCCATGGCGGCCGGAGCCGCTGTCGCCGGGGCGGGCATGGCCTTCTGGAGCGTGATGTGGGCGACCAGCGTCCAGACGCAGGTCCCGGCCGACGTCCTCAACCGCATCCACGCGTACGACGTGGCCGGCTCCCTGGCGATGATGCCGGTCGGCCAGGCCCTCGCGGGCCCGGCCGCGGCGACCATCGGCACGGACCACGTGCTCCTGGTCGCCGGAGGCATGAGCCTGGTCGTCGTGGCCGCCCTGCTCACCGTGCGTCCGATCCGTGACCTGGTGCGGGCCGACACCCCGACGACGGTGGGGCCGGCTCCGTCTCCGGCCCCGGCCGCGACAGGCGAGGGCGTGTGCCCCGAGCGGATCTGAAGCGGCCGGTCGCGCGGAAACGAGTGCGCGACCACCGACCCGAGTGCGGTATTGTTTCCATGCGCGTTCGGCCGGGGGAAACCCCAGGTCAGACGGCACCGGGACGTGGCGCAGCTTGGTAGCGCACTTGACTGGGGGTCAAGGGGTCGCAGGTTCAAATCCTGTCGTCCCGACGGTGCGAAGGGTCTTCGCAGGCGAGAGCCTGCGAGGGCCCTTTTTCGCTGGGTTTCCCGGTGGCCGGCCGGGCACTCAGCCGGCGGCGGCCCCGAACCACCTCGGCAGATGGCCGAGCAGCTCCTGCTGATCTTCGCCGGCCCAGGCCACATGGCCGTCCGGCCGCAGCAGCACCGCGGGCACGTCCAGTTCCTCGCAGGCGTCGACGACGTGGTCGACCCGATCCGACCAGCCCGCCACCGAGAGCCGGCCCGTCCGGTCGAGCAGGAGTCCGCGGCCGGCGCGCATCAGCTCGTAGAGGCGGCCCTGCTCCAGCTTCACGTCCCGCAGCCGTCGGCCGAGCAGTGCGTGGCCCTCGCCGAAGTCGTAGTGGACGCCGATCGCGGTGATCTTCTCGATCAGATAGCGGTTCACGTCCTCGAAGTCCATCAGCTGCGACACCAGCCGGCGCACCGACTGCGGACCCGGCTCGGTGGACATCAGGTGCATCTGTGCGCGGGTGTTGTCCAGCACGTCGGCCGCCACCGGGTGCCGTTCGCTGTGGTAGCTGTCCAGCAGCCCGTCCGGTGCCCAGCCGCCCAGCTCGGCGGCCAGCTTCCAGCCGAGGTTGAACGCGTCCTGGATGCCCAGGTTGAGGCCCTGACCACCGGTCGGCGGGTGGATGTGCGCCGCGTCGCCGGCCAGCAGCACACGGCCGGACCGGTAGCGCTCGGCCTGCCGGGTGGCGTCGCCGAAGCGGGACAGCCAGCGCGGTGAGTGCACGCCGAAGTCGGTGCCGGCGACCGCCCGCAGCTGTTGCCGGACCTCCTCGAAGGCCGGCGGGACCGACCGGTCCTCGGTCAGCCCGTCGGCGGGCACGACGACGCGGTACACCCCGTCCCCGAGAGGCATGAAGCCGAACCGCTTCTGGGTCTTGCGGACTTCGGTCATCACGGAGACCAGCGTCTCCTGGGGTACGGCCACCTCCATCTCGCCCAGCAGCGTCTCCACCGTGGCGGGCTCGCCCGGGAAGCCGATGCCCAGCAGCTTGCGCACCGTGCTGCGGCCGCCGTCACAGCCGACGAGGTAGCGCGAACGCAGCCGGGTGCCGTCGTCCGGCTCGACGGTCACACCGTCGTCGTCCTGGCTCAGCCCGACCAGCTCGCTGCCGCGCCGGATCTCGGCGCCGGCCTCGGTCGCGTGCTCGGCCAGCAGACGGTCGGTGATGGTCTGCGGGATCCCGAGGGTGTACGGATGCGCGGTGTCCAGCCCGTCGGGCCAGGGCTTGTCGATGCCGGCGAAGAAACCGCCGACCTGGTACTGCCGCCCGTGTGCGAGGAACCGCTCCAGCAGACCGCGCTGGTCCATCACCTCGATGCTGCGCATGTGCAGCCCGAGCGAGCGGACCACCCTGGTCGGCTCCGCCTCCTTCTCCAGCACGAGGACGTGCACGCCGTGCAGCCGCAGCTCGGCGGCCAGCATCATGCCGGTCGGTCCGCCGCCCACAATGATCACGTCGATCATCACAACACTCATTTCCGCAGGTACTGGCTTCGGCCGGAGATTCTGCGGTAGGCGCCCGCCGGGTCAGATCACGCAGCCCACATGCGCCAGCGCCTGCTTCAGCAGCACTCCGTGACCGCCCGGCATCTCGCTCTGCACCGCCGGGGACAGTGCCTCCTGCGGGCTGAACCAGACCAGGTCGAGCGCGTCCTGGCGGGGGCGGCAGTCGCCGGTGACCGGGACGACGTAGGCGAGCGAGACAGCGTGCTGGCGCGGGTCGTGGTACGGCGTGACGCCGTGCGTCGGGAAGTACTCCGCGACGGTGAAGGGCTGGAGGGAGGTCGGGACCCGGGGGAGGGCCACCGGGCCGAGGTCCTTCTCCAGGTGCCGCAGGAGGGCGTCGCGAACGCGCTCGTGGTGCAGCACGCGGCCGGAGACGAGGGTCCGGCTGACCGTTCCGTCCGGTCCGATGCGCAGCAGCAGGCCGATGCTGGTGACCTCGCCGCTGTCGTCGACCCGCACCGGCACGGCCTCGACGTACAGGATCGGCATGCGCGCGCGTGCCATTTCCAGCTCGTCGGAGGACAGCCAGCCGGGCGTGGTATCGGTCATGTCAGACATTGCTTGATCATACTTTCCGGGAATTGCGAACGCTCAGTCGCGATGCGGGCGGGGCTCGTGGGCGGGGTCGGGGGCGGGAAGTCCGTAGAGGCGGCGGGCGTTGTCGCCGGCTGCCCACGCCGCGATCCGCAGCGCGTCCGGCAGGCTCAGTTCGTCGGCGTCCACCCGGTCCTGGAGCAGTCCGCCCAGGCCGCGACGGAACGCCAGCGCGCCGAGCTGGTAGAACTCCGCCAGACCATACGCGTCGGAGCTGTACAGCAGCTTGCGGAACGGAGTGATCTCCATCGCCTCCGCCAGGATCGCCCGGGACCGCGCGGGGCCGACGTGGTGCAGGGTGAGGCCCACGTCGAGATACACCTCCTCGAAGACAGCCGCCAGATAGGCGGCCTGGCGCTGGTAGGGCCAGCAGTGCAGGAGCAGCACGGGAATCGTGCCCTTGATCAGGTGCAGCCAGTCCGTCAGGTGCGTCGGATTCACGCGGTGCAGCCGGATCTCGTTGTCGCCGAACCCGGTGTGGAGTTGGAGGGGGCGCCCCAGGTCGACCGCCGTCCACAGCAGATGGCGTACCAGGACCGGGTCGGCCAGCCGGCCGCCGTTCTCCAGCCACTGCCGGGCCGCCGCGCTGACCAGGGCGTCCGAGGGGCGCGCCGGGTCCAGGTCGAAGCCGGTCCGGTAGGCGGCCACCGACTTCACGGCCACCACGCCCGGACGCCGTACGGCCTCCTCGGCGGCCGTACGGAAGGCGGTGGCGTAGGCGTCCGGTTCCACTCCCTGTGCCGCCACCGCCTCGGCGACCGCCTCCAGCCGTACGACCTCGTACGCGGTCGCGTCGGCGGTCTCCGCCAGCTCCCTGGGCGTGGTGAGTGGCTGCGGGGTGTAGCCCGTGTCGACGCAGAACACCTCCGTTCCGGCGGCGGCCAGCAGCCGTCGGTCCACCTCGCGCCGGCCAAGCTCCGCACGCCGGGCCAGATACGCGTCGGCGGGCGCGTGCCGCGGCAGATCCAGCAGGGGTGCGCAGTGGCGGCGTACGGCCACGCCGGCCGGGGTGTCGAAGGAGGAGATGGCGGGCCAGGGCTCACCCTCGGTGAGCAGGGACTCGAAGCCGTCCCGGTCCAGGTCGGCGGTGACGATCCCGTGGCAGTGGTGGTCCACCAGCGGCAGCGCCGCGAGCGCCTCGTGGACCGGCCCTGTGGCGCCCACGTCAGTACTTCCAGCGGTACGCCGCCGCGACCTGGTCGTCGTCCAGCCCGGCGACGGCATCGACCTCGCCCCGCCGTACGGCGGTCACGGCGTCGGCGAGGACCGGGCCCAGCGCGGCCCGCAGCGGCTCGTCCGTACGGAACTCCTCCACAGCCTCCGCGAGCGACGTCGGCAGCCTGCGGACACCTCGGGCCGCCGCGTCCTGAGCGCCCAGATGTGCCGGATCGCCGGTGATCTCCTGCGGCAGCCGCGCGCCGGACGTCAGTCCGTGCAGCCCGGCGGCGATCAGGCAGCCGAGGGCGAGGTACGGGTTGGCGGCCAGGTCCACCGGCTTGACCTCCAGGTTGGCCGCCTCGGCGCGATGGCCTGCCATGCCGGTGACGACACGCAGCCCGGCCTCCCGTGTCTCCCGGCCCCACGCGGTGAACACCCCGGCCCACTGCGAGGGCCTGAGCCGCAGATGGCTCGCCGGGCTCGGCGCGGTCACGGCCGTGAGGGCGGGGAGGTGGGTGAGGATGCCGGCCGCGAAGGACTCGGCCTCGGGCCGCATGCCGTGGCGGCGGTCACCGCCCGCATGCAGATTGACCCCCTCGCGCCAGGCGGAGAGGTGGACATGGCCGCCGTTGCCGACGCCCTGTCCGAGGACCGCCGGGGCGAAGGACACCGCGAGCCCGTGGCGCCGCGCCACCGCCCGGATGGTCTGCCGCACCAGCACACTGCGGTCGGCCGCCGCCACTGGATCGAGCGCGGCCACCGACAGCTCGAACTGCCCCGCCGCGTACTCCGGATGGAACTGGTCGACCTCCACGCCCTGCCGCGCGAGCGCCGCCAGCAGATCGGCGGCGCAGTCGCCCAACTCGACCTGGCGGGCGGCGCTGTATGCCGGCCCTGAGACCGCCGGCACGAACTCACCCTCGGGACCGGGGGGTTGAGCGACAGCCCACTCGATCTCGATGCTCGCCTTGAAGATGACGTCGTGCTGCTCGGCGGCCTCCAGGACCGTCCGTCGCAGGAACGTACGGCTGCACGCGGGATGCCGCTCGCCCTCCTGGGTGATCCGGTCGACCGGCGCCCAGGCCCAGCCGGGCTGCGCGGACAACTCCACCAGCAGGTCGAGGTCGGGGTAGAGGCGCAGGTCGCCGTCCGGGGAGCCGAGGACGTCCGTGGTGACGATGGAGTCGCCCGCCAGGAAGGTGTCGAACACCGGAGACATCCCGACGCCCCAGGCCGCCGCGGAGGCGAGCTTCGCCGTCGGGATCGTCTTCACCCGGGCGATGCCCGCCGTGTCGACGTAGGCCAGGACGATCCCGTGCACTCCCCGCCCGGACAGCTCGTCGCTCAGCGCGCCCGCCCGCTCGACGTCACCCGGACGCCCGCCCGGGACGGGATCGGCAAGGGTGGTCATACGGTCTCCTCGACGAGCTCGGCCGGTCCGTTCGGTCCGTTCCGGTCCGTGCCGGTCCGATCCGTTCCGGTCGGCACGTGTGGTGCCTGCTGGGCGTCAGGGTTTCACGGCGACCGCGCCGTACTGCGGCACCGCGGCGGGAGCGTCGGGGGCGCGCCACTGCGAGCAGGACACCATGCCCGGCTCCAGCAGCTCCAGCCCTTCGAAGAAGGCGGCGATGTCCGTGCCGCTGCGGGCCGTGATCGGCGGCGTGGCGTTCTCGTTCCAGAACTTCATCGCCGGGATCTGGCCCTCGCCGCCGAGCTCGGAGTCGAACGTCGGGTGCGTCAGGACCAGATGGCTGCCGGAGGGAACCGCGGCCAGGAGGCGCCGTACGATCTCGCGGGCCTTGTCGTAGTCCAGGACGAAGTTGAGGATACCCAGCATCATCACCGCGACCGGTTGGGTGAAGTCCAGGGTCTGCGAGGCGCGTTCGACGATGGCGTCGGGGTCGTGCACATCGGCGTCGATGTAGGCGGTGACGCCCTCGTGGGTGCCGGTCAGCAGCGTGCGGGCGTGCACGAGCACGATCGGGTCGTTGTCGACGTACACGATCCGTGAGTCGGGGGCGACGCGCTGGGCGATCTCGTGGGTGTTGTCCGCCGTCGGCAGTCCGGTTCCGATGTCCAGGAACTGCCGCACGCCCTGCTCCTCGGCCACGAAACGCACCGCCCGGCCGAGGAAGTCGCGGTCCGCGCGGGCGATGTCCCGGATGATCGGGAACATCCCCGCGACCTGCTCGCCGACCTGCTGGTCGACCTCGTAGTTGTCCTTGCCGCCGATCCAGTAGTTCCACACGCGCGCGTTGTGCGCCACACCGGTGTTCAGCCTCGCCGACCCGCCCGACGGGGTGTGGCCATCACTCACGACTCGTCCTCTCCTCGCACGCACGACCGAAACCGGCCATCGCCGCCATTGTGCCGCTCCGTTGATCACGCTGTCCCGGGAATCGGCAGAGCCGGGAGGGCTGTTGGAGGCGGCAGTTCGGAGTCGGGTCGCAGGAGCGCGGCGGGCGGGTGGGAGGCGCCGGGTGAGTTACTCGATCTCGCTGGGGCTCGCGGCCGGCGACTTCCCGGCCAGGACGTCCTTCAGACGCTGGGTGCCGAGCTTGACCGCCTGCTCCACGGAGTCGGACTCGTTGCCGTCGAGGCCGCCCGCCGTGACGGTGATCGCGTCGTTGCCGACACGTACGGCGGCGACGTCCAGAGTCAGCGTGGCCTGCTCGCCGCCGGTCGTGCCCTGCACCGTCACGCGCAGGCCCTCACGGGCGTCACCCACATTGGGCAGCGAGGTCTCGATGACCTGGACGGTGCGCTCCTCGCCGTTCTCGGTCATCGTGAACTGGTCGCACTCGTTCGGCAGCTTCGCCATCCAGTTCAAGGAGTCCTGCGGGTCGCTGCGGTCGTAGGACGCGACCTGGTACAGCAGCCGCGAATCGTCCTGCGTGAAGCCGCGCAGCGCGTTCGCTCCCGACGGCCTGCCCAGCAGGTCGTCGTCGTAGAGCGAGTCCATGAGCCGCTGGCAGTCGGCGGCGTCGGCCTTGGCGGTCAGGAAGTCCGAGACGTCCACCGTGCCGATGAGCAGGCTGTCGTGCCAGTTCTCGGCCTCGGTGTCCTTGACCTGGGTCCAGTCGTCCTCGATGTCCGCCTCGGTGATCAGCGCGGTCTGTGCCCCGGACTCGGTAAGGGCGGCGCCCCCGGTGGGAGAACCCGTCGTGGTGGGAGAACCCGTCGTGGTGGGAGAGCCGGTCGGCTGCTTCCTGGCGGCGGGGGACGCGGTGACACCGGAGGCCCGCGAGCCGTCTTTGTCGCCGTCGTCCGAGCAGGCGGCGGTGGCCAACAGCGTGCCTGCCGCCAGGGCCGAGGAGAGGACGCGGACGAGTAGGGACGTACGACGGGTCATCGGGGTGCCTCCTGAGAACGTGACGAGTGTCCTCAGCGCACCATCGGAGCCCTCGGCACACCACCGGCACCGGCCCGTTCGAGTGACCGCCCCGGGAGCGCACCGAGGCCTCCCTTGGGCCATTGCAGTACCGCGCATGCTCCGCTCACTGTTCAATGAGAGCGAACAGTCCTGCCCTGTGAGAGGAGCCCCCATGCCCCCCGCCGCCGTCCCGCCGGTAGGCACCCGCATCCGGCAGGCCCGCCTGGCGCGGGGGACGAGCCTGCGGGCGCTCGCCCGGGAGGTCGGGGTGTCGGCGAGCCTGATCTCGCAGATCGAGAACGGCAAGAGCCAGCCGTCGGTCAGCACCCTCTACGCCATCACCACGGCCCTCGGTATCTCCATCGAAGCCCTCTTCGAGGCGGGCGAGGTGACAACGGCCTCCCCGGCGGTGGCGGCCCCCGGCACCGTCCTGCACGCCCTCGCCGCCTTCGCCGCCGACCCCGGCCGCCGGATCGGCCCGCTGGTCACGCCGGACGAGCGGGAGGTGCTGGAACTGGACTCGGGCGTCGTGTGGGAGCGTCTCGGCCATGTTCCCGGCAGCGATGTCGACTTCCTGCTCGTGACGTACCGTCCCGGCGGGGCCTCCTCCAGCTCCGGTGGCCTGATGCGCCACACCGGCACCGAATACGGCTGCCTGACCTCGGGTGAACTGATCCTCACCCTCGGTTTCGACGAGTACACGCTGCGTCCCGGCGACGCCGTCTGCTTCGAGTCGACGACCCCGCACCGCTACCGCAATGATGGGGACGTACCGGCTACGGGCATCTGGTTCGTGTCCAGTGTTGTTCAGTGACACTTGACACTCACCGCGTACAGTCGTTGACTCCCAAGCGGGGGTGGTCGCCATGGCGATCCGCACTTTCGGACCCAATGCCGTTGACTGGGAAGAGCGCGTCGACCTCGACCGGCTGCGCAAACAGCGGCTGGCCCGCCTGCGCGAGACCCTGAACCGCTCCGATCTCGGCGCGGTGCTCAGCTTCGACTTCGCCAACATCCGCTACATGACGGCCACGCACATCGGCACCTGGGCGATGGACAAGCTGATCCGCTTCGCCCTGCTGGTGCGCGGCGGCGAGCCGATCGTCTGGGACTTCGGCTCCGCGGCCCGGCACCACCAGCTCTACAACCCGTGGCTCGACTACAGCGACGGCAAGGAAGGCAGCCCGCCCACCGGCGCCCGCGCCGGCATCTCCACACTGCGCGGCGCCTTCCACCCGCACGCCGGGATCGCAGCGGACGTCGCCGCGAAGATCGCCACCGAGCTGCGCGCCCACGGTCTGGCCGACGAGCCGCTCGGCATCGACGTCGTCGAGATGCCGGTCCTCACGGCCCTGCGCGCCGAGGGCATCGAGGTCGTCGACGGACAGCAGGTCTTCCTGGAGGCCCGCCGCATCAAGACACCGGACGAGATCGCCCTGCTCACCCAGGCCTGCGCGATGGTCGACGCCGCGTACGAGGAGCTGTACGGCTACTTGCGTCCCGGCGTGCGCGAGAACGAGTGCGTCGGGGTGGTGAGCAAGGTGCTGTACGACCTCGGCAGCGAGTACGTCGAGGGCGTCAACGCGATCTCCGGCGAGCGCTGCTCACCCCACCCGCACGTCTACAGCGACCGCCTGATCCGTCCCGGCGACCCCGCTTTCTTCGACATCCTGCACAGCCACCTCGGCTACCGCACCTGCTACTACCGCACCTTCGCCGTCGGCAGCGCCTCCCGCGCCCAGCGCGACGCCTATGTGCGCTGCCGTGAGTACATGGACCAGGCCATCGACCTCGTCCGCCCGGGCGCCACCACCGCCGACATCGTGCAGGTCTGGCCGCGCGCCGAGGAGTTCGGCTTCGCCGACGAGACCGCCGCGTTCGCCCTCCAGTACGGCCACGGCGTCGGACTGTCGATCTGGGAGAAGCCGATCTTCAGCCGGCTGGTGTCCCTGGACCACCCCGAGGTCCTCGAGGAGGGCATGGTGTTCGCGCTGGAGACCTACTGGCCCGCCGCCGACGGCTGGTCCGCCGCCCGCATCGAGGAGGAAGTGGTCGTCACCGCCGACGGCTGCGAGGTCATCACCAAGTTCCCGGCGGAGGAACTGCTGGTGGCGGGCCGCAAGTACTGGACGGTCGGCGGCGAGCTGAACACCCGGCGCGAGTCGCAGTCCCACCTCAACACGTCACGCGACTCCTCCCGCAGCACATCCCGTGACGACGGGGCGCGCTGATGGAACCGGCCGAACTCCTCGCCGCCTACGAGCGGATGACCGTCATCCGCCGCACGGAGAAGGCCGCCCACGACCTCTTCCTCCAGGGCCTGGTCAAGGGCACCACCCACCTCGCCGCCGGGCACGAGGCCATCGCCGTCGGCGCGAGCGCCGCCCTGCGCCCCGACGACTACGTCTTCGCCACCTACCGCGGACACCATCACGCGCTGGCACGCGGCGCCACACCCGAGGAGTGCCTCGCCGAACTCATGAGCCGGGCCACGGGGTTGTGCGGGGCCAAGGGCGGTTCCATGCACCTCACCAAGGCGTCCACGGGCATGCTGGGCTCGTACGCCATCGTCGGCTCCCACCTCCCGATGGCGGCCGGTGCCGCCTGGTCGGCCCGGCTGCGCGGCACCGATCAGATCGCGGTCGCCTTCTTCGGCGACGGCGCCACCAACATCGGCGCCTTCCACGAGGCACTCAACCTGGCCGCCGTATGGAAGCTGCCGGTGCTGTTCGTCTGCGAGAACAACCTCTACATGGAGTACACGCCGATCGCCGACGTGACGGCGGTGCCCCGGCCCGCCGCCGACCGGGCGCCCGCGTACGGCATCCCGGGCGAGGTGGTGGACGGCAATGACGTCCTCGCGGTCGAGGAGGCGGTGGCCCGGTTCGCGGCTCGGGCCCGGGCAGGAGACGGGCCCGCGCTGCTGGAGGCGCTGACCTACCGCCACTTCGGGCACAGCCGCTCCGATCCGGCCACCTACCGTCCGGCCGAGGAGGTCGAACGCTGGCTGAAGCACGACCCGTTGGACCTGGCGCGGGGCCGGCTCGTCGAGATGGGGGTGTCGGAGGCGGTGATCGGCGAGGCGGACGACCGGGCAACCTCCCTCGTCCAGAAGGCCGTCGAGGCCGCGAAGGCGGCGCCCGCGCCCGATCCGGACGAGGCGCTCACCGGCGTATGGACGGACGGAGGCGCGGCGTGGCGGACGTGATCAGTTATCGGGAGGCGGTCGCCGAGGGCATCGCGCGGGAGATGCGGCGCGATCCGTCCGTCGTGTGCCTGGGCGAGGACATCGGTGCGGCGGGCGGGGTGTTCAAGACGACCGTCGGGCTGTTCAAGGAGTTCGGACCCGAGCGGGTGTGGGACACACCGATCTCCGAACAGGCCATCGTGGGGGCCGCCATGGGCGCCGCGATGACCGGGATGCGGCCCGTCGCCGAGATCATGTTCTCCGACTTCCTGGCCTGTTGCTGGGACTACCTCGCCAACGAGATCCCCAAGGTGCGGTACATGACGGGCGGCCAGGTCACCGTCCCGCTCGTGGTGCGCACCGCCAACGGCGGCGGGCTCGGCTTCGGCGCGCAGCACTCCCAGGCCACCGAGAACTGGGCGCTCACCGTGCCCGGTCTGAAGATCGCCGCACCGGCGACCCCCGCCGACGTGATCGGCATGATGGCGGCCGCGATCCGCAGCGACGACCCGGTCGTCTTCTTCGAGCACAAGGCGCTGCTCGCCGCCAAGGGCGCGCCCGCGCCGCCGGACCACGTCGTCGAGCTGGGCCGCGCCGCAGTCGTCCGCGAGGGCGCCGACGTCACCCTCGTCGCCCTCGCCTCGATGGTGCCGCTCGCACTCAAGGCCGCCGACCTGCTGTCCGGCGAGGGCATCGAGGCGGAGGTCATCGACCTGCGCTGTCTGGTGCCGCTGGACATGAGCACCGTGCTCGCGTCGCTCGGGCGGACTTCGCGGCTCGTCACCGTCGAGGAGAACCCGTATCAGGGCGGCTGGGGCGCGACGGTCGTCTCCGTCGTCGCGGACGAGGGGTTCGGCCTGCTGGACGCGCCGGTGAGGCGAGTGGCGGGGGAGTGCGTCCCGCTGCCGTTCGCCGACGCGCTGGAGGAGCGGGTGATCCCCACCGTCGACAAGGTCGTCACGGCCGTGAGGACCCTCACCGCCTATTGAACGTCCCGTCCGAAACACCGCATGGGAGGAAGAGCGATGCCCGATCGGATACTCCTGCGAGCCGGTCACGTGCTGTCGATGGACCCCGCTGTCGGGGACCTCCCACAGGGGGACGTCCTCATCGAGGACGGGAAGATCACGGCGGTGGAACCGGACATCAGCGCTGACGCGGAAGTGCTCGACATGTCCGGCCGTATCGTGATCCCCGGCTTCGTCGACACCCACCGTCACACCTGGGAGGCGTCGATCCGCAATGTCGCCCCCGACTCCACCCTGGACGACTACTTCGTCGACATCCTCGACTCCTTCGCACCGCTCTACACCCCCGAGGACGTGTACGCGGCCAACCTCGCGGGATCGCTGGAGTGCCTCAACGCCGGCATCACGACTCTCGTCGACTGGTCCCACATCAACAACACACCCGCGCATCCGGACGCCGCGATCCAGGCGCTCACGGAGACCGGCATCCGTGCGCAGTACGCGTACGGCAGCGCCAACACCTCAATCGCCGACTACTGGTTCGACAGCAAGATCGCGATCCCGGGCGACGACGTACGACGCATCCGCAGCGCCTACTTCTCCTCCGACGACGGTCTGCTGACCATGGGACTGGCCACCCGCGGCCCCGGATTCTGCACCAACGACGTCGTCACCGCCGAGTGGGCCCTCGCCCGCGAGCTGGGCATCCCGATCACCGTGCACGTGGCGATGGGCCGCCTGGCGGGCCGTTTCGGCATGATCAAGCAGCTCCAGGGCCTGGGGCTGCTCGGCCCCGACACCACCTATGTGCACTGCTGCTACTTCAGCGAGGAGGAGTGGCAGCTGGTCGCCGACAGCGGCGGCACGGTGTCGATCGCGCCGCAGGTCGAGGAGCAGATGGGGCACGGCTGGCCGCCCGTGATGAAGGCCATCGAGTACGGACTGCGGCCCTCTCTCAGCATCGACGTCGTCACCACCGCGCCCGGCGACATGTTCACCCAGATCCGCGCGGCCTTCGGTGCCGAGCGCGCCCGCGTCAACGCCGACTGCTGGAAGGCCAACCTGCCCGTCCCCGAAACGATGTTGACGGCACGTCAGATGCTGGAGATCGCGACACGCAACGGCGCCCACGTCGCGGGCGTCGAGGACCGCACCGGCTCCCTGACCCCCGGCAAGCGCGCCGACGTCGTCGCGATCGACGCCACCGCGCTGAACGTCGCCCCGGTGCACGACGCGGCTGCCGCGGTGACGCTGTCGGCGGACGTCTCCAACGTCGACACGGTCATCGTCGACGGCGTGATCCACAAGCGCGCCGGCCGGCTCGTGGCCGACGTCGACCGGGCCCGCCGACTGGTCCAGGAGTCCCGCGACCGGCTCCTGGCCGCGAAGGAGGAGAAGAGCGCCGCATGACCCGACACCTGGTGCGCCGGGCCGCCGACGTCCCGGTGCCGCCCTACGACGAACTCGGCCACCGACGGCGGGAGTTGGTCGGCGAGGGTGACGGCAGCGTGCACACCGGCTTCGGCCTGTGCGAGATACGGCCCGACGGCCGGGTCGGCGCACATGTGCACTCGTACGAGGAGAGCTTCCATGTGCTCGACGGGGCAGTGATCCTCGATACGCCCGACGGGTCGTACCTCCTGGCAGAGGGCGACTACGGCCTCCTCCCGACCGGCGTCCCGCACGCCTGGCGCGGCGCCGGGGACACCGCCGGACGCTGGGCCGACATGCTCGCACCGGTGCCGCGGGCCCGCTACGGCCACGACACCCAGGCGGTCCCCGCGCTGCCGGACCGCGACCCCGCACACATCGACGTCCGCGACCCGCGCACCCGGTCCTTCGGCCACTTCGAGCCCGCACAGATGGACCCCGGCAAGCAGGCCCAGGACCTGCTCGCGGTGTCGGCGAGCATGCGCACCGCCTTGCTCGTGTACAGCGGGATCACCGTGAAGATGATGGTCGACAGCGATCTCGGCGCGGTCGCCTCGACCATGTTCATGGTGCAGTACGCCCCGGACGGGGCGACCGGCACGCACGACCACCCCTTCGAGGAGACGTACCTGTTTCTGGAGGGGGTCGCGCACGCCACCTTCGACGGCGAGCGGTACCGGCTCGGGCCCGGCGACCTCGCGTGGGCGGGCGCCGGTTGTGTGCACGGGTTCGCCAACGCGGGGGAGGGGCCGCTGCGTTGGCTGGAGACGCAGGCGCCGCAGCCGCCGCCGCGGCACTCCTACCGCTTCACGCGTGACTGGGAGTATCTGAGGGAGGCGCTGGGGTCATGAGCAGTGTGCTCGTCGTGGGCGGTACCTCCGGGATCGGCCGCGAGTTCGCCCGCTCCCGCGCTGAGCGGGGTGACGAGGTGGTCCTCACCGGTCGCGACGCCCATCGCGCCGACACGGTGGCCAAGGACATCGGCGCTGCTCAGGGCCTCGCCCTGGATCTGTCGCAGCCCCGGGAGATCGCCGCCGCACTGGCCGGCGTCGGGCGTCTGGACCACCTGGTGATCGCGGGCGTCTCCCGGGACGACAACCGGGTCACCGAGTACGACATCGACGCCGCCGTGCGCCTCGTCACGCTCAAGCTCGTCGGCTACACCGAGGTCGTGCACGCCCTGCGCCCACGGCTGCACGACGACAGCGCGATCGTGCTGTTCGGCGGACAGGCCAAGGAGCGCCCGTACGTCGGCGCGACGACGGTGGCGACCGTCAACGCGGGCGTGGGCGGCCTGGTGAACACCCTCGCCGTCGAGTTGGCGCCGGTACGGGTCAACGCCGTGCATCCCGGGGTCGTGGGGGACAGCCCGTACTGGCTGGCCAAGCCCGGGGAGGTGCTGGCGGGGCTGCGCGCCAGAACGCCCACGGCGCGGCTCGCCACGATGGCGGACGTCGTGGATGCGGTGGACTTCCTGCTGCGCAACCGGTCGGTCAACGCGGTCGAACTCGCGGTGGACGGAGGGTGGTTGCTCGGGTGAGCGGCTTCGAGCCGGGGGCTGGGTCGGGGCTTCCTGTCGTCAGGGCTTCAGGCCGACCGCGCCGTACAGCGACACGGGGATTTCGTTCGCCCCGAGCTCGCCCGCGCCCGGCCGCCAGTCCGACAGGGAGACGATCCCCGGCTCCAGCAGCTCAAGTCCCTTGAAGAGGCGGCCCATTTCGGCGTGCGAACGCGCCACGAGCGTCACCCCGCTCGCGTTGTAGGCCTCGATGCCCCGGCGGACGTTCTCCGGTTCGAAGTCCGCCGTCATCGCCGACAGCACCAGACAGCTGCCCGGTGCCAGCGCGCCGACCAGTGTGTCCACGAGCCGGTGGGCGCCGTCGTCGTCCGCGATGAAGTGCAGCAGCGCGATCAGGGACAGGGCGACGGGCCGGTCGAGGTCGAGGACGGAGGCGGCCTGTTCGAGAATCCGCTCCGGCTCGCGCGCGTCGGCCTGCACATAGTCGGTCGCACCCTCGGGAGTGCCGCGCAGCAGGGCCTGCGCGTGAGCGAGCACGATCGGGTCGTTGTCGACGTACACCACCCGTGCGTCCGGCACGACGGACTGGGCGATCTGGTGCAGGTTGGGCTCGGTCGGGATGCCGGAGCCGATGTCGAGGAACTGCCGGATTCCCGTCTCCTCGACGACCGCACGGGTGGCCCGCTGCATGAACCGGCGGTTGGCCCGCGCGTGCCGCGGAGCGTCGCCCTGCATCGCGGTGATCCGGCGCCCGAGCTCCTCGTCGACCGGGTAGTTGTCCTTGCCGCCGAGGAACCAGTCGTACACCCGGGCCGGGTGCGGTCTGCTCGTGTCGATACGAGATACGGCCGACTGGGTCCCCGACTCGGTTCCCGATTCGGTCCCCGTCACGTAGGCCTCCTGTGCTCGACAACGTGTGCTGCGAGCAGTCTTCCACGATCATGCGGCCCGGCGGAGACTGTCTTCGGCCACCTCCTTGTCGAGCGAGGCCCGTACCAACGCGGCGGCGAGCACGGCCGGTTCGGTGTTTCCGGCCAGGCCGGCCACTCGTTCCGGGTCCTTGGGCAGACCGAGCCGCTCGGCGCCCGAGAGCGCCTTGGCGTCGAGGTAGGGCGCCACTTCCGGCCAGACCCGCTGGGCCTCGCGCAGGAAGATGTCGGCGCCGGCCGGGCCCATGCCGGGGAACTCCCGCAGCAGGCTGCGCAGTTCGGCGACATCACCGTCCGCCTCCTTGCGCAGCCGCCGCAGGTCGCCGCCCCACCGGTCGTTCAACAGCTCGGCGCCTTCGCCGAGTTGGGTGGCCGTGCGCTCGTCGTAGCGCCGGTAGCCGCCCCGGCCCAGCGCGTCGACCCGCTCCTGCCAGTCCGCGCCGGCCATCCGGCGCGGATCGCGCAGCCCCGCGTCATACAGGGCGCGGGCGGTGTCGACGGCGATCGAGCCGCGGATGCGGGCGCTGAGCAGGTGTGCGAGAACCAGCAGCCGGTACAGCGGCTGCGGGGTGTTCCGCAGCGGGATGCCGGCCTCCTCGGCGAACGTCCGCCCGTGCGCGCGGACGAGTTCCCGTACGACCCGCTTGTCGTTGCTCATGGCCTCAGCGGGTCGTGTCCGATGGTCATCAGCTGATGCCGACGGCGGGTCTGTTCGGGCTCGGGCTCATTCTCGATGTCCGCCTCTTCGGTGACGGTGTCCACGACGTCGTACATGATCTGGACATCGTCGTCCGTGAGGTCCGTGCGACGCTTCTGGAGGATCGCGAGGACGTGCTGCCCGGTCGGCGTGCCCGCCTGGTCCGGCAGCGGCTCGGTCTCCTCGTCCGCGTCACTGACCCGCAGCCAGGTGGCCAGCTCCTGCGAGGTCATGTTCACGACGCGGTGGAACTCCTGCCACAGCACGTCGAGTTCGAGGGCGTCGGTCACGGTGTGCCCCTTCCTTCCGGGTTCGTCTGTGTGCGATGGGCGGATCGCGAGGTCACTCGTCGCGCGGCCAGTTCTCGGCGTCGAACATCCAGCGCTGTTTCTCCAGCTCGCTCGTGATGCCGATCAACAGGTCCTGCGTCACCGGGTCCGGCTCCGCGGTCGCGTCGATTCGGGCGCGCAGCCGCTCTATGGCCGCCCCCAGGGAGTCCACGATGAGCTGGACGACCTCGTTGTCGCGCACCCAGCCCTCCTTGGGGCCGGGCAGCGTGTAGGCCGCGGCGATGGTCTCCGGCCGGCCGTCGGGCGGCAGGCCGAGTGCCGCGGAACGTTCGGCGACCGTGTCGGAGAACGAGCGGGCCACCGAGACGACCTCGTCGAGCTGCAGATGGATCGACCGGAACCGCGGGCCCACGATGCTCCAGTGCACCTGCTTACCGATCAGCGAGAGTCCCAGAAGATCGACGAGAGTGCTCTGCAGGGCCTCCCCGGCGACCCGGCGAGCCGGTTCGGGAAGCGTGCTCTTGACGACAGTCATACCGAGCTCCTCCATTTCTGGCGTGGTCGTGGCCAGTACGGAGCGGTGCGACGCAGGCACGACGCTGGTACCGCCCCATGCGGGCGCGGGTGCCCAGGGCGAACCGGTGCAAAACGCATCGCGTCTCAGCGTGCGAACACAGCGTCCAGGAAGTGGACCAGGTCCGCGAAGACGTCCGCCTTGTTCGTCTCGTTGAACACCTCGTGCCGGGCTTCCGGATAGATGTGCTCGGCATGGAGCGCCTCGCCCCCGCGCAGCTCCTCGATGCCGACGCGGCTGCCGGCGAGCGGGACCAGCCGGTCGTCGGCGCCGTGCAGCCACAGCAGCGGCAGGCCCCCGATGTCGCCGCCCTTGGACACGGTGTCCAGCATCCGCGCGAACGCCTCCACCGTCGGCCGCTTCATCGGGCCGTGCCAGACCAGCGGATCCGCCACGTACGCCGCGCCCACCCCGGGATCGCGGGAGAGCGCGGCCGGGCTGATGGGCGTGTCGGGGATCTCGTCGAGGGCGAGCAGCCGGCGGGGCAGCTCCCAGTCGCCGATCACGGGCCCGGACAGCACCAGGGCGGCGAGCCCGTCCCCGTGGAGCTGGGCGTAGCGGGCCGCGATCAGACCGCCCATGGAGTGCCCGACCATGACGACCGGCACATCCGGATACGCGGCCCGGGCCAGCGTGGCGACCGCGTGCACATCGGCGACCACGTCCTCGAAGTCCTCGATCACGACACGCTCACCCGCCGACCTGCCGTGCCCGACGTGATCGGGCCCGAACACGGCCGCACCGTGCCTGACCAGGACGTCCGCCACCTCGGCGTACCGGCCGGCGTGCTCGCCGTAGCCGTGGATCACGAGGGCGAGGCAGCGGGGCCGGTCGCGGCCCGGCCACTCGCGTACGACGATCGGTCCCCGGCTGCCGTCGAGTACGTGCTCGCGGGCGTCGGCCATGGCTCCTCCGGCTGTGTCGGTGGCGGGTTTCCAGGGGATCTTCCCAGCGGGCGGCAACCCGGTCTATAGTCCAAAACTAGCGGTGCTAATTAACAGAGTGCCGATTCATACGGCCCGGTCAGGAGTCCTGTCGTGCGTCCCGTCCACTTCGCGGCCGCCCGCCGCACCCCCATCGGCAAACTGCGCGGAGCGCTGTCGTCGGTGCGGCCCGACGACCTCGCCGCGACCGTGATCCGGGGCCTCGTCGCCGAGGTGCCCGCACTCGACCCGGCGCGCATCGACGACGTCTACTGGGGCGCCGCCAACCAGGCAGGCGAGGACAACCGCAACGTGGCCCGGATGGCCGCGCTCCTCGCCGGGCTGCCCGAGTCGGTCCCCGGCGCCACGGTCAACCGCCTGTGCGCGTCCGGCCTGGAGGCGGTGACGTCGGCCGCCCGGACCATCGCTGCGGGCGAGGCCGACATCGTGCTCGCCGGCGGCTCCGAGTCGATGAGCCGCGCCCCATTCGTCCTGTCCCGCCCCGACGAGGCGCTGCCCCACCGCATCGAGACCGTCGACACCCGGCTCGGCTGGCGCCTGGTCAACCCGGCGATGAAGGAGCTGCACGGCCTGCTGTCCATGGGCGAGACGGCCGAGGAGGTCGCCGAGCGGTACGGCATCCCGCGCGAACGGCAGGACGACTTCGCGCTGCGCAGCCACCAACGGGCCGCCGAGGCCCGCAAGAACGGCCACTTCGACGACGAACTCCTGCCGGTCGAGCGCCCGGACGGCGTGCTGGTCGACAGCGACGAGTGCATCCGCGAGGACACGTCGTACGAGAAGCTGGCCCGGCTGAAGCCGGCCTTCCGGCAGGGCGGCACGGTCACCGCGGGCAACGCCTCACCGATGAACGACGGCGCGGCAGCACTGCTCCTCGTCAGCGAGGAAGCCCTCAACGAACTCGGCCTGGAGTCCCTGGGCCGCTATGTCGCCGGCGGCTCGGCGGGCGTCCACCCCGACGTGATGGGCATCGGCCCGGTCCCCGCCACCCGCAAGGTTCTGGCCCGCGCCGACTGGACGATCGGCGACATCCAGGAGGCCGAGTTCAACGAGGCGTTCGCGGCGCAGGCCCTCGCGTGCGTCGACGAGCTCGGCATCGAACCCGAGCTGGTCAACGCGAGCGGCGGCGCGATCGCGCTGGGGCATCCGCTGGGCTGCTCGGGTGCGCGGATCCTCACGACGCTGCTGCACCGGATGCGGCGGACGGGGGCCGAGCGGGGGCTGGCGACCATGTGTGTCGGTGTCGGGCAGGGAAGTGCGGTGCTGGTGGAGAGGCACTAGCAATCTCCCAACTGGCGAGACGGTCCTTACCAGTACCTGTTGTCTGCACATACCATCGGTCTCCGCATGGACACGATGACGCTTTGGCACACAACAGGCTGGGAGTTCGCCGCGCTCGCCTTCGCGGCCCTGCTCGTCGGCTTCTCGAAGACGGCGGTGAGCGGGGCCAACACGGTCAGCCTCGCGATCTTCGCCGCCGTACTCCCCGCCCGCGCCTCCACCGGTGTGCTGCTGCCGATCCTGATCGCCGGGGACGTCCTCGCCGTCCTCACCTACCGACGGCACGCCCACTGGCCCACGCTGTGGCGGCTGTTCCCCGCGGTCGCGGCCGGCGTCGTCTTCGGCACGCTGTTCCTCGTCCGGGCCGACGACGGCATCGTCCGTACCTCGATCGGCGCGATCCTGCTGATGATGGCGGGCGTGACGGTGTGGCGCCGCCGTACGGCCGAGCAGGAGGCGGAGCCGGACTCGGTCACCAGCCGGGCCGGCCGGGTCAAGGCCCGCTCGTACGGCGTCCTCGGCGGCTTCACCACGATGGTCGCCAACGCGGGCGGCCCGGTGATGTCGATGTACCTCCTGTCGGCCGGCTTCCGCAAGCTCGGCTTCCTCGGGACGTCCGCCTTCTTCTTCCTGATCGTCAACGTCTCCAAGGTGCCCTTCAGCGCCGGACTCGGCCTGATCGACGGCTCCTCGCTCCTGCTCGACGCGGCGCTGGTGCTCTTCGTCGTGCCGGGTGCGTTCCTCGGCAAATGGGCGGTGAACCGGATCAACCAGCGGCTGTTCGAGCAGCTGGTGATCGCGGCGACGGTCGTCGGCGGCCTCCAGCTACTGCTGCGCTGACCCCCGCAGTTCCCTCAGCAGGGCGGGCAGATCGGCGAAGGAGTCGATCACATCGTCGGGCGTGCCGCTCGCGGCCCGGTGCGTTTCCGGCAGATACTTCCCGGTCCTGACCAGCACGCCCCGCACCCCGGCCCGCTGCGCCGCCAGCACATCGGACTCGACGTCGTCCCCGACCATCACCGCCTCGCCCGCGCCCACCCCCACATGTGCGAGGGCCGCCTCGAAGAACGCGGCCGACGGCTTCCCCGTGATCTCCGCCTCGACCCGCGCCGCCTTCTCCAGACCGACCAGGAACGCGCCGGTGTCCAGCTGCAACCCGTCATCGGTACGCCAGTAAAGGTTCCGGTGCATGGCCACCAGCCGCGCCCCGCGCTGCAGATGCCCGAAGGCCCGGTTCAGCGCCGCATAGCCGAACTCGGGCCCGGCGCCCCCGACGACCACGACGTCCGGAACGGACCGGCCGCCCGAGCCGTCGCCTTCGCTCCCGTCCTCGTCATCTCCGACGATGGCGATTCCGTCCAGGTCCTCCGCGATGTCCCCGCTGTTCAGCAGCACACACCGCGCCCCCGGACAGTGCTCCGCCAGATACGCGGCGGTGACGGCGGGCGCGGTCAGGATGTCCTCGGCGGACACCGGGAACCCGGCGTCCGCCAGCGTCCGCGCGATCGACGCCCGGGTCCGCGAGGTCGTGTTCGTGACCAGCGCGACACCGAGCCCGGCCTCGCGGATCTCCCGCAGCGCCTCGACGGCACCCGGCAGCGGCTGCCACGAGACGGTGAGGACCCCGTCGATGTCGATCAGGACAGCACGCAGGGACTCCACGCCACGTACGGATTCCATGCCAGGACCATAGCCATCGATCCTGCTGGTTCAGGTCAGGGCGCGATCCCGACACCCTCGATCCTGCTCCACGCCCGCTCCTGCGCCGACGTCATGGCGGGCCACCGCAGGCCGCCCGGACGCGGCTCGACGCGCGTGGCGTACAGGGCGGGGCGGAACGCCGGGTCGTAGAAGCAGCCGGTGCCGTAGGTGCGGTCGAACGCCGCGCACGACGCCGCGACCGACCCGGCCGTCGGCTTGCGACCGCTGCGCACCCACTTGTCCAGGGCGGCAATGGAGTTGGCGTACTCGGCGTCGCTCAGCTCACTGTGCTCGGCCTCCCGCGTGAAGGTCTGCACCAGGTGCCCATCCCGCCGGGCCCCGTGCAGCGTGGCCCGGTAGGCGGCCTCGTGCTCGATGAACGCGGTCGGGTCGTCGATCGCGTGCATCGTCAGCACCGGGATCGAGACCTTGCCCGTGAGATCGCTGTCGTAGGACAGATCGCGTACGGCCGCGGGGTCGGGGGCGAAACGCTCGACACCGGCGTTGAGCGCCTCGTCGTCATGCGAACCGGAGTACCGGACGCCCTGGTTGCCGAACGGGTTCCGGTCCCCGAGGCGGTCGTGCACGATGTCCCGGAACGTGAAGGTCGCGAACCTCAGGTGCGACTCCAGCGTGCGCTCCGGGATCCGCGTCACGGCGAGGATGTCGTCGAGGTTGCGCTGCTGGAGCGCGGTGCGCTCCTCGGGCGCCGACGCGTAGCCCGTGCACTCCTGCAGCCGGGCGCGCAGCCCGGCGCTGGTCATGGTCGAGCCGGCGCGCAGGCCCTGCCACAGCGGGTACTGCGGCTCGGTCGGGCGCGGGTGGTTGCCACAGTAGTACTGGTAGACGACGCGCAGGTCGACGCGGTAGTCGTAGCCGCGCGAGCCTCCGCCGAGGACGCCGTTGGTGAGCAGCGCCCCGTCGTACGCCCCGCCCCGGTCGCCGTAGGTCTCCACGACCTTCGCGGCGACGTTCCCGCCCCACGACTGGCCGTGCACGAACGTCCTCCGGGGCTTGCCGAACTCACCGACGAACAGTCGGCGCACGCTCTCCGTGTCCGCGGCGGCCATCCGCGTCCCGTAGCCGCCCCGGCGGTACGACGAACCCGCCCAGGCGTAGCCCTCCTTCACCATCACCGACCAGCGGCCCAGATCGTCGAGACTGCGGCCGGGGTCGGACTCCGCACCGAGGTCGGGGCCGCCGTGGGCGTGCACGACTAGGGAGCCGTTCCAGTCGTTGGGCACGGCTATCGCGTAGTAGGCGCCGTTGGGATCCCGGCCGGTGTAGCAGGTGGCCTTGTCGGCGACGGCCGCGGGACAGTCGGCGCGAGCCGGGCCCGCCGTCCCGCCTGTCTCTCCCCGCGCGTTCGACGCGCCGACGAGGAAGCCGGCGGCGAGGGCGCCTGCCAGCAGGGCGGTCAGCGTCGTACGCCGGTGGGAGGTCGATGGGACAGACCTGCGGTTCACTGCGTTGGTTCTCGTCCAGTCCAAGACGCTGCTCCTCGTTCCTCGTCGGCGCGTCGTCGAGCCGTGCGCCGCGATGCTAGGGAGCGGCGGGGCGAGGAACCACGGGTCTGATCGTTGTGTTCATAGTGTTCGCGCTGTATGCGCCGTTCATGGTGCTCAGGGCGCCGGCATCGCGGCGGACGGCACGACGTACGCTCGCCCCATGTCCCCCCGCCACGTGCTGATCCTCGGCGGCACCACCGAGGCCCGCGAGCTCGCCGCCGCGCTGGCGGCGCACCCCGGCGTCCGCGTCACCACCTCGCTCGCGGGGCGCGTGGCACGGCCGGGCGCGGTCGCGGGGGACGTACGCGTCGGGGGCTTCGGCGGCGCGGAGGGGCTGGCCGACTGGCTGCGCGCCGAGCACGTGGACACCGTCGTCGACGCCACGCACCCGTTCGCCGAGTCGATCACCGCTAACGCGGTCCGCGCCGCCACGGCGACCGGCGTACCGTCGCTGGTCCTGCGCCGGCCCGGCTGGCGCCCCGGCCCCGGGGACCGCTGGCACGAGGTCGCGTCGCTCGACGAGGCCGCGGCCCTCCTGCCCAGCCTCGCTCACCGCGTCTTCCTGACCACCGGCCGCCTGGGCCTCGCGGTCTTCGCCCACCTCACGGACCTGCGTTTCGTCGTACGCTCCGTCGACCCGCCCGAGCCACCGATGCCCCCGCACACCGAAGTGCTCCTGTCCCGCGGCCCGTTCACGCTCGCCGATGAGTCGGCCCTCCTACGCGACCACCGCATCGACACCCTCGTGACGAAGGACAGCGGCGGCACGGCAACCGCGGCCAAACTCACAGCCGCCCGCCAACTCGCCCTACCCGTCGTGCTCGTACGCCGCCCGCCACTCCCGGAGGGCGTGGAGCCGGTGCCGGATGTGGCGGGGGCGCTGGAGCGGCTCGGCTTCAGCCTGTGAGCGCTGTGGGTACGTCCCAGGCCAGACAGCCGCGCCGCACCTACTACTCCTACGGATTCCGGCGCAGCAAATACGTGTCCATGATCCAACCCTTGCGCTCCCGTGCCTCCGCGCGCAGGCTCTCGATGCGTGGTGCGGTCTCGGCGATCGGGCCCGAGGCGAGGATCTCGTCCGGGGTGCCGATGTAGGCGCCCCAGTAGATGTCGATGTCCTGGTCGGCGTACTGCCGGAAGGTCTGGTGGGCGTCGAGCATCACGACGACGTCGTCCACGCCGTCGGGGAAGCCTTCTGCAAGGCGGCGGCCGGTGGTGATCTGTACGGGGCGGGCGACCCGGTTGAGTCCCGTCCGGTGGCGGGCGACCAGTGCGGAGACGCTGCTGATGCCGGGGACGACGTCGTACTCGAAGGCCACGGCGCCCTTGTCCAGGACCTCCTCCAGGATCCCGAGCGTGCTGTCGTACAGCGCGGGGTCGCCCCACACCAGGAACGCCCCGGTCTCGTCCTCGCCCAGCTCCTCGGCGATCAGCTGCTCGTAGATCCCGGCGCGCGCACTGCGCCAGTCACCGACGGCGGGGGAGTACGCGGTACCGCCGGCGGACCGGTCCCGCTCGGGGTCCCGGGCCTCGACCACCCGGTACGTCCCCTCCGGTATGTGCGCGTCCAGCATGTCCCGGCGCAACTGCGTGAGGTCCGACTTCACCTCGCCCTTGTCGAGGATGAAGAACACGTCCGCACTCCGCAGCGCCCTGACCGCCTGCAACGTCAGCTGCTCAGGGTCGCCCGCGCCGATACCGATGACATGAATCTTTCGCACACCCCGAGTCTGCCCCACGCCACTGACACCACCGACACCGCGTCCGGGCGGACAGGGGTGAGGCCCGCAGACTCCGGCCGGCCCCTACGCCCCGCCCCGTAGCCTCGGCGCCCGCCCTCGCGCGTCCACGGCCTCCCCGCTCTCCTCCACGCCCCCCGCCAGCTCCCGCGCCCATGCGCTCAGCCCCGCGAGATCCATCCCGTACGGTGTCCGCTCCCCGGCTCCGGACGCCCACTCCTCCACGGCCCCGGCGCCCCGCCGCAGCAGCCGCGGCCCGCCCGTCACGTTCCCCCGCGCCGAGTGCGTGAGCCCCACCGCGAGCTGCGCCAGCCCCCGCCACAGCGCCCGCTCTCCCTCCGGCCCCGCCTTCCAGGCGTCCTCGAACACCTCATGCGCATGGAACGGCTTCCCCGCGTCCAGCAGCTCCTGCGCCTCGGCGACGGTCTGCTCCGGCGTGCGTACGACGCCCTCGGGCTGGCGGTCGACGCCGTCCGCGTCGTACGGCAGGGGGCGCCCGAGACCGTCCCGGGGCCGTGCGTTGCGTGCCCGCCCCTCGCTGTCCCGGTCCCGCGCTTCGGCCTGGTGTCCTGACGATGTGCTGCCCATACACCGATTGTCCATCGCCCGGCCCCACGCCGGATGCCCCCCTTCGGCGCACTCGTCCCCGTACGGTAAAGTGCTGTCCGCACGATCACGCGGTTCACCGCGTGAGAGGCATCGGGACGTGGCGCAGCTTGGTAGCGCACTTGACTGGGGGTCAAGGGGTCGCAGGTTCAAATCCTGTCGTCCCGACGGTGCGAAGGGTCTTCGCAGGTGAGAGCCTGCGGGGCCCTTTCTCGTATGCCCGGTCGAAGGTCAACGGGACCGGGTGCACGCGCTGTTCGGAACGTAGGCTCGCTCCGAGAGATCTTCCGCAGCGAAGGGGCCCGGCATGACCACCGTCTTCTCCCGCATCATCGACGGAGAGCTTCCCGCCCGGTTCGTCTGGCAGGACCCGCACGCGACGGCGTTCCTGTCCATCGCGCCGCTGACGCCCGGCCACACCCTCGTCGTGCCCCGGCGTGAGGTCGACCAGTGGACGCAGGTCGACGGTGACCTGCTGTCCCACTGCATGCAGGTGGCCCAGGCCGTCGGCCAGGGCGTGCAGCGGGCCTGGGACGCTCCGCGGGCCGGGCTGCTCATCGCCGGATTCGAGGTGCCCCACCTGCACATTCATGTGGCGCCCATGTGGGGTCTTGGCGACCTGAACTTCGCCCATGCCAAGCCGGAGGAGGACATGTCGGCACTGGACGAGGCGGCCGACAAACTCCGCACCGCCCTGAGCGACCTCGGCTTCGAGCATGCCGTGCCGCCGGGGGCCTGAACAGGCCCGACAGTGGCGGACAAGGGCCCCGGACGGACTGCTCGGGGCTGGTAGGCTCCCGCTGCCGATCATGAACATGGTCATTTCGGTGAACGGGGAAACGGGGACCGGGAACCGGGAACGGAGCGGGGGGCTCAATGCGGACGATTCCCATGACAGCGGCGCTGGCGTGTCTGTTCACCGCAGCCGTGCTCACCGGGTGCGGGGCCGGTGACGGCGGCGCGGAGAAGTCGGCGGCGGAGCTTCTCGACGAGGCCAACGACGCGATGCGCGACCTGCGTTACGTCACGGTCGAGATGACCAACACCGCGGACAGCGGCAAGGTGTCGATGCGCCTGAGGACCGATCTGAAGGACCGGTGCACGGCGAAGACCACCTGGGGCGACAAGGGCAGCCTCGAACAGATCAGGATCGGTGAGACGGACTACGTCCGCCCCGACGAGACGTACCTCGAGAACTGGCGCGGCAGGCCGGTCGCCGACGTCCGTCCGAAACAGTGGGCGAAGGTACCCGCGGACGAGGCGCAGCCGGGCGACGGACTGGCCGCGTGCACCTGGCCCTTCGAGTCGTTCGGCAAGGTGAGGAAGGGCGAGGCCACCCGCGTCGGCGACCGGGAAGCGATCGCACTGCACGTCACGGACAAGGCCGACAAGGAAGGGACGTACACCTTCTACGTCGCCACCGAGGGCGAGCCCCACCTGCTGAAGACCGTCTACAAGGGCGGCGGGAACGTCACCACCACGTCGTTCAGCGCCTTCGACGAGCCGGTGGACGTCCGGCCTCCCGCGTGGGCGCAGGTCCTGGACAAGGCGGATGTCGCGGGCTGACGCCCGGATGTCCCGCACCCCTCATGTTCCCGCGCGACGTACGCCATGCCGGGGTGGTAGAAGCGGGCCATGACCAACTCGCTCATCCTCCCGGCCGGTGCCCGATGACCGCCGGCATCGACACCCCCGACCGCCGTGGCCGCACCGGACTCGACCGGGCGGGCCGGGACCTGACCGGCAATCCGCGCATCAAGGTGCGGGACGTGCAACTCCTGTCCAGCCACTGGTACGTCGAGCGCGCGACGACTTTCGACTTCCAGCACGCCGACGGCACCTGGAGCACCCAGCAGCGCGAGACGCACGACCGCGGCAACGGCGCGACCATGCTGCTGTACGACGCCGAACGCGAAACCGTCCTGCTCACCCGCCAGTTCCGCTTTCCGGTGTACGTCAACGGCCACCCCGACGGCATGCTCGTCGAGACGCCGGGCGGGCTGCTCGACGACGATGACGAACACCCGGAGATCGCGGTACGGCGCGAGGTCGTGGAGGAGACCGGGCACACCATCGGCGAGGTCCGGCACGTCTTCGACGTCTACATGAGCCCCGGCTCGGTCACCGAGCGCGTCAGTTTCTACGCCGCCGCCTACGGCCCCTCGACCCGCACCCACGAGGGCGGTGGCCTGGACGAGGAGGGCGAGGACATCGAGATCGTCGAGCTGCCCTTCCGCCGGGCCCTGGAGATGGTCCGCAGCGGGGAGATCGCCGACGCCAAGACGATCATGCTGCTGCAGTGGGCGGCGCTGGACGGCCCGTTCGCCAAGTGACGCCCAGGAACACCAAGTGCGCGCCCACGCCCTTGACTTGAAGTGCGCTTCAAGATGAACACTCCCGTTCGTGCCCCGAATTCCGGGCGCACGAACGGGAGGGAAGTCATCCATGAAGTACCGCACCATAGGCACCGCCCCGAACACCCGCCGCGAGGTGAGCGTCCTCGCGCTCGGCGCGATGCTGTTCGGCTCCCGCACCGACGAGGAGACCTCCTTCGCCGTCCTCGACCGCTATGTCGAGGCGGGCGGAACCTTCATCGACACCTCCGACAACTACGCCTTCTGGGAGGACGGCGGTCAGGGCGGACAGAGCGAGGAACTGCTCGGCCGGTGGCGCCGCAGCCGGGGCGTCGGCGACGAGATCGTCATCGCCACCAAGCTCGGCGCCCGCCCGCTGGCCCCCGGTACCGGCTACATCGACAACGCGGAGGGCCTGTCGGCGAAGGTGATCCGCGAGTCCGCCGAACGCAGCCGCGACCGGCTCGGCGTGGCCAGGCTGGACCTGCTCTACGCCCACATCGAGGACCAGCAGGTCCCCCTCCAGGAGACCGTCGAGGGGTTCGCCGAACTGGTCGCCGAGGGCACGGTCGGGCTGCTCGGCGTCAGCAACCACGCCACCTGGCGGGTCGAGCGGGCCCGCGCCCTCGCCGCCGCGGCGGGCCTGCCCGGCTACGAGGTGCTCCAGTACGCCCACAGCCACTTGCGGCCCCGCCTCGATGTCCCCGAGGGCCTGTTCCCCGACGGCAGCCTCGGCCACGCCGGCCCCGACCTGCTCAGCTACCTGCGCGCCGAGCCGGGCCTCACGCTGGTCGCCTACTCGCCGCTGCTCAAGGGCGCCTACACCCGCCCGGACGTCGCGCTGCCCGGCGACTTCGACCACCCGGGCACCCCGGCCCGCCTGAAGGTGCTCCGCGAGGTCGCGCAGGAGACCGGCGCCACCGTCAACCAGGTCGTCCTGGCCTGGCAGATCGGCGCCGAGCTGCCGATCGTCCCGCTGGTCGGAGCGTCCTCCGTGGCCCAGCTGGAGGAGAGCCTGGCCGCCGTGGACCTGGAGCTGACCGCCGACCAGCGGGCCCGGCTCGACGGGGCCCACTGACCCCTCCCGGAGTACGCTCCGAAGAGGAGCCGAAGGAGAGTGGCCATGCCTCTGTTCCCCACCGAGCGGCACGTCCGTACGACCCCCGAAGGCCTCCTGTGGGAGCCCAGCGAGCGCTGGGTGCGAGGCCTCAAGGGCGACGTCACCGTCGTCGACAGCCGGCACCCCGTCCTGGTCTGGGAGCCCGATCTGCCCGTGCCGTGCTACGCGTTCCCACGCGAGGAGGTCCGCACGGACCTCCTCCGCCCCGCCAAGAACCCGCAGCCGGGCAAGCACACCGGCTCGCAGATCTTCTACGACCTCGAGGTCGACGGCGAGCCGGTGGAGAACGCGGCGTGGACCTTCCCCGCCGCCGACCTCGCCGGACACATCGCCTTCGAGTGGTTCTGGCGCTGGGGCACCGGCCTCGACCACTGGTACGAGGAAGAGGAAGAGATCTTCATCCACCCCCGTGACCCGCACAAACGGGTGGACGCCATGCCCAGCGGCCGCCATGTCCAGGTCGAGATCGGCGGCACAGTCGTCGCGGACACCCACCGCCCGGTGCTGCTGTTCGAGACCAGCCTGCCGACGCGGTACTACCTGCCCCGCGAGGACGTCCGGCTCGACCTGTTCGAGCCCACCGACCACAGCACCGGGTGCCCGTACAAGGGCACGGCCCAGTACTGGAACTGGCGCGGCGAGGGCGAGGTCCCGCGGAACATCCTCTGGAGTTATGCCGAGCCGCTGGCCGCGGTGGCGCCCGTCAAGGGGCTCCTGGCGTTCTACAACGAGGCGGTGGAGATCACCGTGGACGGCGAACGGCTGGAACGGCCGGTCACGCCGTTCACCGCGCGCCTCAAGGCCTGACCAGCAGCTGGAAGTCGAACGCGTACCGGGACGCACGGTAGATGTGCGTCCCGTACTCGACCGCCCGGCCCGTGTCGTCGTACGCCGTGCGCTGCATGGTCAGCAGCGCGGCGCCCTCCTTCTCGTCGAGCCGCCCGGCCTCCTCGGCGGTGGCGCAGCGGGCGCCGATGGTCTGGCGGGCGCTGTGCAGGGTGATGCCGACGGCCCGCATCATCCGGTACAGGCCGGTCGACTCCAGCCGGGCCGTGTCGAGGTCGAGCAGGCTCGCGGGCAGGTAGTTGCAGAGGATCGCGACCGGCTGGCCGTGTGTGCAGCGCAGCCGTTCCAGGACCGTGACCTCGGCGCCCTCCGCGAGGCCGAGTGCGGCGGAGACGTCGGCAGCCGCCGGGACGCGTTCGTTGCGGACGACCTGCGTGGTCGGACCCTGCCCGGCCGCCTCCAGGTCGTCGTAGAGGCTGCTGAGCTCCAGCGGGCGCTTCACCTGGCTGTGGACGACCTGGGTGCCCACCCCGCGCCGCCGGACCAGCAGCCCCTTGTCGACGAGCGACTGGATGGCCTGCCGGACGGTGGGCCGGGACAGGCCCAGCCGCACCGACAGGTCGACCTCGTTGCCCAGGAGGTTGCCGGGCGCGAGGGCTCCGTGCTCGATCGCCGCTTCCAGCTGCTGGGCGAGCTGGTAGTACAGCGGCACGGGACTGCCCCGGTCTAGGGCGAAGTCCAGCGAGGCCAGCGCGGAGCCGGACCCGGCACGTGCCGAGCCGCGGGTCTTCGCCATGGGACTCCCTCCCTGTCGGGTTGTCAGGAGTTGCTGGGGAAACCGAGGTTGATGCCGCCGTCGGACGGGTCCGGCCAGCGCGTGGTGATGACCTTGCCCTGGGTGTAGAAGGCGATGCCGTCGTTGCCGTAGACGTGCAGATCGCCGAAGAGCGAGTCCTTCCAGCCACCGAAGGAGTGGTAGCCGACCGGCACCGGGATCGGCACGTTCACGCCGACCATGCCCGCCTTGACCTCCAGCTGGAAGCGGCGGGCCGCGCCGCCGTCCCGGGTGAAGATCGCGGTGCCGTTGCCCCAGCGGGAGTCGTTGATCAGCTTGATGGCCTCTTCGTACGTCTCCGCACGCACCACCGCCAGCACGGGTCCGAAGATCTCGTCCCGGTACGCGTCCGCCGTCAGCGGCACCCGGTCCAGCAGCGAGACACCGAGGAAGAAGCCGTCCTCGTGGCCCTCGACCGAGTAGCCGGTGCCGTCGACGACGACCTCGGCGCCCTGCTCGGCGGCCGAAGCGACATAGGACGCCACCTTGTCGCGGTGCTCGCGCGTGATCAGCGGGCCCATCTCGCTCGCGGGGTCGTTGCCGGGGCCGATGCGCAGGTTCTTCGCCCGCTCGGCGATCTTCCCGACCAGCTCGTCGCCCGTGTCGCCGACCGCGACCACGACCGACACGGCCATGCAGCGCTCGCCCGCGGAGCCGTAGGCGGCGTTGATCGCCTGGTCGGCGGCGAAGTCGAGGTCGGCGTCGGGCAGGACGAGCATGTGGTTCTTGGCGCCACCGAGGGCCTGTACGCGCTTGCCGTGCTCAACCGCCTTGAGCTGGATGTACTTCGCGATCGGCGTCGAGCCGACGAAGGACACCGCCTCGATGTCCGGGTGCTCCAACAGCCGGTCCACGGCGACCTTGTCGCCCTGCACGACGTTCAGCACACCCTCCGGCAGCCCGGCCTCGGTGGCCAGCTCGGCCAGCCGGTATGACGCCGACGGGTCCTTCTCGCTCGGCTTCAGCACGAAGGTGTTGCCGCACGCGATGGCCAGCGGGAACATCCACATCGGCACCATGGCCGGGAAGTTGAACGGCGTGATGCCGGCGACCACGCCCAGCGGCTGCCGGATCGAGGCCACGTCCACGCGGTTCGACACCTGCGTCGACAGCTCGCCCTTCAGCTGCACGCTGATCCCGCAGGCCAGCTCCACGATCTCCAGACCGCGTGCGACCTCGCCGAGCGCGTCGGAGTGCACCTTGCCGTGCTCGGCGGTGATCAGCTCGGCGATCTCGTCACGGTGGGCGTCCAGCAGTTCGCGGTACTTGAACAGGATCGCGGTGCGCTTGGCCAGGGAGGACTGACCCCAGCTCTCGAACGCGGCCTTGGCGGAGGCGACGGCGGCGTCCACCTCGTCGACGGTCGCGAACGCGACCTGCTTCTCCTGGGCGCCGGTGGCCGGGTTGTAGACGGGGGCGAAGCGGCCGGAGCCGCCCTCCACGGGCTTGCCGTCGATCCAGTGGGTGATGGTCTTCATGGTGCGCAAGGGCCTTTCAAGTGCGGTTCGTGTGCGGGGAGTTCAGAGGTGGCGGCGGCGGTCGGTGACGTGCTGGTCGTACCGTGCGCGGGCTTCGACGGCGGCCTCGCGGGAGGCGACCTCGGCCACGGGCACGTCCCACCAGGCCTCGGCGCCCGGCGCGTTCGGGTTCCTGATGTCGGTCTCGACGTACACGCAGGTCGGCCGGTCGGAGGCGCGGGCGGTGGCAAGCGCCTCGCGCAGCTCGCCCACCGTCTTGGCGCGCAGCACGTCCAGGCCGAGGCTGGCCGCGTTCGCGGCGAGGTCGACCGGGAGCGGGGCGCCCGTGAAGGTGCCGTCGGCGGCCCGGTAGCGGTAGTCGGTGCCGAAGCGTTCGCCACCGGTCTCGGCCGAGAGCCCGCCGATGGAGGCGTAGCCGTGGTTCTGGATCAGGACGATGTTGACCGGCAGGCCCTCCTGGACCGCGGTCACGATCTCCGTCGGCATCATCAGATAGGTGCCGTCGCCGACCAGCGACCACACGGCCGTGTCCGGGGCGGCCTGCTGGATGCCGATGCCGGCCGGGATCTCGTAGCCCATGCAGGAGTAGCCGTACTCCAGGTGGTACTGGCGCGGCGAGCGGGACCGCCACAGCTTGTGCAGGTCGCCCGGCAGTGAACCGGCCGCGTTGATGACCACGTCGTCGTCCCCGACGACCCCGTCCAGCGCGCCCAGCACCTGGGTCTGCGTCGGTACGGCGCTCTCGTCGTCGGCGCGGTAGGCGGCCTCGACGACGGCGTCCCAACGCTCCCTGCCGGCGCCGTACTCGGCCTCGTACGCGCTGTCCACGCGGTGGCCGGAAAGCGCTTCCGTCAGGGCCGTGAGGCCGGCCCGCGCGTCGCACACCAGCGTCCGTGCGGCCAACTTGTGCGCGTCGAAGCCGGTGATGTTGAGGTTCAGGAAACGCACGTCCGGGTTCTGGAAGAGCGTGCCGGAGGCGGTGGTGAAGTCGGTGTATCTCGTGCCCACGCCGATCACCAGGTCGGCGCCGCGGGCGATGTCGTCGCTGACCGAGGTCCCGGTGTGGCCGATGCCGCCGAGGTCGGCGGGGTGGTCGTACCGCAGCGAGCCCTTGCCGGCCTGGGTGGAGGCGACCGGGATGCCGGTGGCCTCCACGAAGGCCTTGAGGGCCGCCTCGGCCTCGCTGTGGTGGACGCCGCCGCCCGCGACGATCAGCGGGCGCTCGGCGGCCCGGATCGCCGCCACGGCCGCCGCCAGCTCGACCGGGTCGGGCGCGGGACGCCGTACGTACCAGACGCGATCGGCGAAGAACTCCTGCGGCCAGTCGTACGCCTCCGCCTGGACGTCCTGGGGGAGGGCCAGCGTGACCGCACCGGTCTCGGCCGGGTCGGCGAGGACGCGCATGGCGTTCAGCGCGGACGGGATCAGCGCCTCGGGGCGGGTGATCCGGTCGAAGTAGCGGGAGACCGGGCGCAGGGTGTCGTTGACCGACACGTCCGCCTCGGTCGGGTGCTCCAGCTGCTGGAGCAGCGGGTCGGGGGCATGGGAGGCGAAGTAGTCGCCGGGGAGCAGGAGGACGGGCAGACGGTTGATCGTCGCCAGGGCCGCACCCGTCACCAGGTTCGTCGCGCCCGGTCCGATCGACGTGGTCACCGCCTGCGCGGAGAGCCGGTTGAGCTGCCGGGCGTGGCCGACGGCCGCGTGCACCATGGACTGCTCGTTGCGGCCCTGGTGGTACGGCATGACGTCCTCGCCCGCCTGGAGCAGGGCCTGGCCGATGCCGGCCACGTTGCCGTGGCCGAAGATGCCCCAGGTGCCGGCGATCAGCCGGTGCCGTACGCCGTCGCGCTCGGTGTACTGCACGGACAGGAACCGCACCAGCGCCTGGGCGACGGTCAGGCGGATCGTGGGCTGGCTCATCTCGGGGGACCTCACTGGGACTCAGCGGTGTAGAGGGGCAGACGGGGGTCGACGGGCTGGTCCGGCCAGGTGCCGCGGATCCAGGCGTGGTCGGGGTGGTCGCAGATCAGCCAGGCACGCTCGGCCTCGGGGCCCGCCATGACGTTGAGGTAGTACATGTGGTGGCCGGGCACGGCCATGGACGGCCCGTGCCAGCCGTCGGGGATCAGCACCACGTCGCCGCCGCGCACCTCCGCCAGGACGTCGGTGTTCCGGCCGTGTCCGGACGGGGAGACGCGCTGGTAGCCGAGGCCGGGGGTGCCCTCGTGGCCGGCGAACTCGAAGTAGTAGATCTCTTCGAGGACCGACTCCTCGCCGGGCCGGTGCTCGTCGTGCTTGTGCGGCGGGAAGGACGACCAGTTGCCGCCCGGCGTGATGACCTCGACCGCGATGAGCTTGTCGCACTCGAAGACCCCGGCCGCACCGAAGTTGTTCACTTGGCGGCTGCTGTTGCCCGTGCCGCGCAGCTCCACCGGCACCGACGACGCCGGACCGTAGCGGGCGGGCAGCCGCCGGGAGCACCGTGCGCCGGTCAGCGCGAACCGTCCGCCGGCGGGCGACGAGACGGTCGTACTGGCGTCGCGCGGCACATAGGCGAAGTCGGTGACGGCGCTGAACACGCTGTCACGGCCGGTGAGTTGAAACGTGTCATGGCCGAAGTCGTCGGTGGCCTCGACCGTGCAGCCGCCGTTCAGCGGCAGCACGATCCACTCGCTGTCGCCGGTGTCGAAGCTGTGCGAGCCGCCGGGCGGCAGCTCCAGGATCCGCAGGCTGGAGTAGCCCCAGCCGGCCTTCTCGGGCGTGACGTCCACGACGTACGGGCCGCCGAGCGCCTTTCCCGCGGGAAGGTGATACGTCATCGTGTTCCTCCGGGTCACAACAGGCCGACGGCCGTGTCCACCGCCGTCTCCACGCTGCCCTCGGCCGGGTAGAGCAGCGAGCGGCCGACGACCATTCCCTGGACGGTCGGGAGCCGGAGCGCCTTGCGCCAGCGCTCGTAGGCACCCTCCTGGTCGTCCCCGACCTCGCCGCCGAGCAGGACGACGGGCAGTGTGGACGTCTGAAGAACTTCGGCCATGTCGTCGGGGTCATGGGTGACGGGCAGTTTCAGCCATGTGTACGCCGAGGTGCCGCCCAGTCCCGACGCGATGGCGATCGACTTGGTGACGGCCTCGGCGGACAGGTCGTTGCGTACCTTGCCGTCGATCCGCCGGGATATGAAGGGCTCGACGAACAGCGGCAGTTGGAGCGCGGCCATGGCGTCGATGGCGCGAGCCGTGGCCTCCAGGGTGGTGAGCGAGCCCGGGTCGTCGTAGTCGACGCGGACCAGCAGCTTGCCCGCGTCGAAGCGCAGCCGGGCGATGTCCTCGGCGCGGTGGCCGGTGAAGCGGTCGTCCATCTCGAAGGACGCTCCGGCCAGGCCGCCGCGGTTCATGGAGCCCATGACAACCTTGTCGTCGAGGACGCCGAGCAGCAGCAGGTCCTCCAGGATGTCGGCGGTGGCCAGCACCCCGTCCACGCCGGGCCGGGACAGCGCGGTGCACAAGCGCTGGAGCAGGTCCGCGCGGTTGGCCATGGCCAAGCTCCGGTCGCCGACCCCGAGGGCGCCGCGCGCCGGGTGGTCGGCGGCCACGATCATCAGCCGTCCGCTGTCGCCGAGCAGCGGACGGCGCACCCGGCGGGCGGCCGCTTCCGCGACCGCCTCGGGGTTGCGGGCTCTGACCGTGGTGAGGTCGGTGATGCCGATGTTCAAGGAAGGCTCCGTTTCAGTGGCTCGTGCTCGGCGACGGCATCAGTGGCTGGTGCTCGGCGACGGCACCCCGGCGAGGAGGTCCGCGACCTCGGACGCGGTGGGCATCGCGGAGGAGCAGGCGAGGCGCGAGGCGACGAGGGCGCCGGCGGCGTTGGCGTGGCGCATGGTCCGCTCCAGGTCCCAGCCGGCGAGCAGACCGTGGCAGAGCGAGCCGCCGAAGGCGTCACCCGCGCCCAGGCCGTTGACCACCTCGACCGGCACGGGCGGGACCTCGGCCCGGGTGCCGTCGCGGTGCACGGCCAGGACGCCCTTGGGGCCCTGCTTGACGACGGCCAGCTCCACGCCGGCCTCCAGCAGCGCGTCCGCGCAGGCCTGCGGCTCGCGGACGCCGGTGGCGATCTCGCACTCGTCGAGGTTGCCGACCGCGACCGTGGCGTGCCGCAGGGCCTCGCGGTAGTACGGGCGGGCCTCCTCGGGGTCGCGCCAGAACATCGGCCGCCAGTCGAGGTCGAAGACGGTGGTGCCGGACTTGTCGCGGGCCTTGAGGGCGGCGAGCGTGGCGGAGCGGCTCGGCTCCTCGCTCAGGCCGGTGCCGGTGATCCAGAAGATCCGGGCGCCGCGGATGGCGAAGAAGTCCAGCTCGTCGGTGTGGATCTCCAGGTCCGGCGCCTTGGGGCGGCGGTAGAAATACAGCGGGAAGTCGTCAGGCGGGAAGATCTCGCAGAACGTGACCGGCGTCGGGTACGCGCCGACCGGGGTGACCCAGCGGTCGTCGACGCCGAAGGCCTTCAGCTCCTCGTGCAGGTAGGTGCCGAAGGGGTCGTCGCCGGTGCGCGTGATCACCGCCGTGCGGCGTCCCAGGCGGGCGGCGGCGACCGCCACGTTCGCCGCCGAACCTCCCAGGAATTTCCCGAACGTCTCCACTCTCTCCAGGGGGACGCCGGTCTGCAGGGGGTAGAGGTCGACCCCGATGCGGCCCATCGTGATCACATCGAAATACTGGGCTGGCTCGGCCATGCGCGACCTCCTCGGGAAGCTGGGGATGCGGGTCCTGAAGCGCCCTGACACGGTGGGGGCGTGGATCCACGGGACCTGCCGCCTCCCAGGTGTAGGTCTCGGAGGGCAGCGCTGTCAATAGTTTGTACTTACATTCGGACCTGCTTGTGAAATGATGTCTTAACAAACTATTGACAGCGGGCGTGGCAGCGACTTGTATCCCGTGCCATCGCAACAGTCGGTTTGCGGCATCATGATCCGGACTCCGTAAGGCTCCGGGACCACGGATCCCTTCGTGATCCCTTCCTTTCCCCCGCAGTAGCACAGTGAGGTGCCAGGAAAGATGGACCGCTCTTCTCACCCCCGCTCCCGCAGGTTCGCGCCCGTCATCGCCGTGGCCGCGGCAGCGGCCCTGACCCTCGCCGGCTGCTCCAGCAGTTCCGGAGGCAAGAAGTCCGAGGAAGGCGCGGCGGACGCGTCGGCGGGCAAGGCGACCACGCCCCGCATGACCGTCGCCCTGGTCACGCACCAGGCGCCCGGCGACACCTTCTGGGACACCGTCCGCAAGGGCGCCGAGGCAGCGGCCGCCAAGGACAACATCAAGCTCATCTACTCCGCCGACCCGAACGCGGGCAACCAGGCCAACCTGGTCCAGACCGCGATAGACCAGAAGGTCGACGGCATCGCGGTCACCCTCGCCAAGCCGGACGCCATGAAGGGCGTGATCGGCAAGGCGGACAAGGCCGGCATACCCGTCGTCGGCCTCAACTCCGGCCTGAGCGACTGGAAGCAGTTCAACATGCTGGAGTTCTTCGGCCAGGACGAGTCCGTCGCGGGCGAGGCCTTCGGTAAGAAGCTCAACGAGGTCGGCGCGAAGCACGCCCTCTGTGTCATCCAGGAGCAGGGCAACGTGGGTCTCACCCAGCGCTGCGACGGCGTGGAGAAGACCTTCGACGGCAAGCTCGACGTCCAGAACGTCAACGGCGCAGACAAGCCGTCGGTGAAGTCGACGCTCACCGCCAAGCTGAAGCAGGACTCCTCCATCGACTACGTCGTCACGCTCGGAGCGCCGTTCGCGCTGACCGCAGTGCAGTCGGTGAGTGATGCCGGCAGCAAGGCGAAGGTCGCGACCTTCGACCTCAACAAGGAACTCATCAAGGCCGTCAAGAGCGGCGACATCCAGTTCGCGGTGGACCAGCAGCCCTACCTGCAGGGTTACCTGGCCGTCGACGGTCTGTGGCTCTACAAGAACAACGGCAACTACAGCGGCGGCGGCGAGCAGCCCGTGCTGACCGGCCCGGCCTTCGTCGACAAGTCCAACGTCGACAAGATCGCCGAGTTCGCCGCGAAGGGCACCCGGTGATGAGCATGACCCAGCAGGCTGAGCCGGCGGTGACTACACCGCCGGTCTCCGGCCCGGGCAAGGAGAAGGACGGGCGGACCCAGCAGCGCTCCCTGGTGCTGAGACTGCTCGCTCGGCCCGAGGTGGGCGTCTTCCTCGGCGCCCTGGCCATCCTGGTCTTCTTCCTGATCATGGCGCCGACCTTGCGCCAGGGCAGTTCGATGTCGACGGTCCTCTACCAGTCGTCGACCATCGGGATCATGGTCCTGCCCGTGGCGCTGCTGATGATCGGCGGCGAGTTCGACCTGTCCTCCGGCGTCGCGCCGGTCGCCTCGGCGCTGACGGCGAGCATGACCGCCTTCGAGCTGACCCTGAACGTCTGGGTCGGCGTGATCGCGGCCCTGGTGGTGTCGCTTGCGATCGGCTTCTTCAACGGCTGGCTGCTGGTGAGGACCGGGCTGCCGAGCTTCCTGGTCACCCTGGGCACGTTCATGGGTCTGCAGGGCGTGAACCTGGCGGTGACCAAGCTGGTCACCGGCAACGTCGCCACGGACGACATCAGCGACATGGACGGCTTCGACCAGGCCAAGGCCGTGTTCGCCTCGTCCTTTGACGTCGGCGGAGTCAACGTCAAGATCACTGTCTTGTGGTGGCTGGCTTTCGCGGCGCTGGCCACCTGGGTCCTGCTGCGCACCAAGTACGGCAACTGGATCTTCGCGGTCGGTGGCAACAAGGACAGCGCCCGCGCCGTCGGCGTCCCGGTGAACTTCACCAAGATCTCGCTGTTCGTGCTGGTCGGTTTCGGCGCCTGGTTCGTCGGCATGCACAACCTGTTCCAGTACAACACCGTGCAGTCCGGTGAGGGCGTGGGCAACGAGCTGATCTACATCGCCGCGGCGGTGGTCGGCGGCTGTCTGCTGACCGGCGGTTACGGCACGATCATCGGCCCGGTCTTCGGCGCGTTCATGTTCGGCCTGGTCCAGTTGGGCATCGTCTACGCCACCTGGAACCCCGACTGGTTCAAGACCTTCCTCGGCGTGATGCTCGTAGGCGCCACCCTCGTCAATCTGTGGGTCCGCAAGCAAGCGACCCGGAGGTGATCGGAATGACAAGCAACTCCACCGGCACCCACGGGGCCGTTCTGAAGGACACCCGGCCCGCGGACGAACGCCCCGTGATCGAGCTGAAGGCCGCGGGCAAGTCCTACGGCAACATCCGCGCCCTGCACGGCGTGAGCCTGGAAGTCCACTCCGGCAAGGTGACCTGCGTCCTCGGCGACAACGGCGCCGGCAAGTCCACCCTCATCAAGATCATCTCGGGTCTGCACCAGCACACCGAGGGCGAGTTCCTCGTCGACGGCGAACCGGTGCGCTTCTCCACCCCGCGCGAGGCCCTCGACAAGGGCATCGCCACGGTCTACCAGGACCTCGCGGTCGTCCCGCTGATGCCGGTGTGGCGCAACTTCTTCCTCGGCTCCGAGATGACCAAGGGCCCCTGGCCGCTGCGCCGTCTCGACATCGAGCAGATGAAGAAGACCGCGGACGAAGAGCTGCGCAACATGGGCATCGTCCTGGACGACATGGAGCAGCCGATCGGCACGCTCTCCGGCGGCCAGCGCCAGTGCGTCGCCATCGCCCGCGCCGTCTACTTCGGCGCCCGCGTCCTCATCCTGGACGAGCCGACCGCCGCCCTCGGCGTCAAGCAGTCCGGCGTGGTGCTCAAGTACATCGCCGCCGCCCGCGAGAAGGGCCTCGGCGTCATCTTCATCACCCACAACCCGCACCACGCCTACATGGTCGGCGACCACTTCAGCGTGCTGCGCCTGGGCACCATGGAACTGTCCGCCTCCCGCAGCGAGGTCAGCCTCGAAGAGCTGACCAACCATATGGCCGGCGGCACCGAACTGGCTTCCCTCAAGCACGAGTTGGCGCAGGTCCGCGGCGTCGACGTCGAAGAGCTCCCCGAAGAGGGGGACCTGACCGCTCCCGTAGGCACGTCCTCGGAAGGAAAGTCCTGACATGGCCCACGCGCTCGACCGCATCCGGGTCGGCTCCGCCCCCGACTCCTGGGGCGTCTGGTTCCCCGACGACCCCCAGCAGGTGCCCTGGGAACGCTTCCTCGACGAGGTCTCCGAGGCCGGCTACTCCTGGATAGAACTCGGTCCGTACGGCTACCTGCCGACCGACCCGGCCCGGCTCACCGACGAGGTGACCAAGCGGAACCTGAAGGTCTCCGCCGGCACCATCTTCTGCGGACTGCACCGCGGCCCCTCCGAGTGGGACTCCACCTGGGAGCAGGTCAGCAACGTCGCCGCGCTCACCCAGGCCATGGACGCCAAGCACCTCGTCGTCATCCCGTCCTTCTGGCGCGACGACAAGACCGCCGAGATCCTGGAGGCACCGGAACTCACCACCGAGCAGTGGCGCAACCTCACCACCGGCATGGAGCGCCTGGGCCGCGAGGTGAAGGACCGCTACGGCCTGGACATCGTCGTCCACCCGCACGCCGACACGCACATCGACACCGAGGAGCACGTCGAGCGCTTCCTCGACTCCACCGACTCCGACGCGGTCAACCTCTGCCTGGACACCGGGCACTACGCCTACTGCGGCGGCGACAGCGTCAAGCTGATCGAGACCTACGGCGAGCGCATCGGCTACCTCCACCTCAAGCAGGTCGACCCGGAGATCCTCGCCGACGTCGTCAAGAACGAGATCCCGTTCGGCCCGGCCGTCGCGCGCGGTGTGATGTGTGAACCGCCCGCCGGTGTACCGGAGCTGGGCCCCGTCCTGACGGCCGCCCAGAAGCTGGGCGTGGACCTCTTCGCCATCGTCGAGCAGGACATGTACCCCTGTGAGCCGGACAAGCCGCTGCCGATCGCGGTGCGCACCCGTAAGTTCCTGAGGTCCTGCGGCGCCTGACGACCCGAAAGGACGGCCATGACGGAGCGTGCCCCTCTGGGAGTCGCGGTCATCGGTACCGGAAGGATGGGCGCCGACCATGTGCGCCGCATCCACGAAGTCACCAGCGGAGCACGGGTGGCGGCCGTCGTGGACGTCGACGCGGAGCGCGCGAAGGCCGTCGCCGCCCATGTCGACGGCTGCACCGCCTACACCGACCCGGCTGCCGCGATGACGGCGGCCGACGTGGACGCCGTCCTGATCGCCTCCCCGGGCCCGGCCCACGAGGCCGCCCTCCTCGCCGCCGTCGAGCACGATCTGCCTGTCCTGTGCGAGAAGCCGCTCACCCCCGACGCGGCGTCGGCGCTGCGCGTCCTCGAAGCCGAACAGCGACTCGGCCACCGCCGGGTCCAGGTCGGCTTCATGCGCCGCTACGACCCCGAGTACGCGAAGCTGAAGGCCCTGCTGGCGACCGGTCAGCTGGGCCGTCCGCTCATGCTGCACAACCGGCACCGCAATGTCGCCAGCCCGCCCTTCTTCACCAGCTCCATGCTGATCAGCGACTCCGTCGCCCACGAGGCCGACGCGACCCGCTGGCTGCTGGGCCACGAGATCACCGCCGTCACAGTACTGCGCCCCACCCCCTCGGCCAGCGCCCCGGAGGCCTTGCAGGACCCCCAGTTCGTCGTCTTCGAGACCGACGGCGGCGCCCTCAGCGACGTCGAGATCTTCGTCAACTGCGGCTTCGGCTACCAGGTCCAGGCCGAGGTGGTCTGCGAACGCGGCACCGCCCGCATCGGCGACGGCCACGCCCTGATCACCAACATGGCCGGCCGCTGGGGCGGCACCATCGCCCAGGACTGGACCGAACGCTTCGAGACGGCCTACGACCGCGAGATCCAGACCTGGATCGACACCACCCGCCACGGCGAGGTCACCGGCCCGAGCACCTGGGACGGCTACGCCGCGGCTGCGGTGTGCGAGGCGGGGGTGCGGGCACTTCAGGACGGGGGCCGCGTAGAGGTGGCGTTGGTGGAGAAGCCCGCCCTGTACCGGTGAGTCCCGCTTGATCGAGCCCTGTCTCACGCCTCTTACGACTTTCCGCCCCGACTCCCAGTCGGGGCGGAAAGTCCGCAATCATCGTGGAGTGCCCCGCGCCAGGTGAGGCTTTACTCCATCACCACTTCTTGCAGGCAGTTCCGAGGATCTGCTGGTTGTCGACACGCTTGATCGACCCGCAGCTTCTGATTCCGACTCCCTTGGCGTATGTGGCATTGATGCTGAATTTGTGACTGCAGCTGCCCCCTGTGCTGCTGCCACCGCAAATCATTGTGTGCGTCTTGGTCGGCGAGGTGGTGGCGAAATAGGTGAACTGATACTGGGCAGGGCCTTGAGGTTCCGGGATCCCGTGGATAGTGACAGAGTTGACGCGCGTACCGCTGCCGAAAATTACCATTTCCACATTGCCGCCGGTGACCGTATCATCGGCACTTGCCGGTGCGGATGCCATGGCCGTCATCGCCACTGCTGCGACCCCGGCGCCGATCAGTCTCCTGACCTTCACGTTGCTGCCTCCTTGTTCCCCCCTGACGCCACTTCCTGTGGCGCGCTGGTCAGTTGGAGGGTACATGAAATGATCTACTGCGCGGCTGGTTCTCGGAACATTTCGGGTGCCTTTTCGAAGGGAGGTCCGCCAATCCGGATCATTCGACCCGGAGGGTTTGCTCAAATTCATGGAGTGTCCGGGATATCCGTCACACCCCGGATTCGGAGTGCGTATTCGGGTTTGACTCGGACGTGCCGGCTGAGTCGATATCACCGTCAACTGCCCTCAATACACGCCCGATCGTCGCGGCCGACGTTCTCTCAGCCCGTGAGTGCCGTACGCGGACGCGGCTCGAACCCGGCCTCCCGGTAGCACGCGTCGATGAGTTCCATCGTCGTCACCGCGTCGTCCGCGTCCAGCGGCAGCGGCCCGCCGTCGCGCACCCGGGCGGCGAACGCCTCCAGCTGGTACGTGTACGACGAGCGGGTGCCGAGCTGTTCCGTGCGCTCGCCCTTCCCGGTGCGGATGACGATGCGGTCGTCCAGCTGGGGCAGGACGAAATTCGGGGCCGTCGCCTCGCCCTGGGAACCGACGATCCGGATGCTCATGTCCAGATCGTCGTACGCCATGTGGCAGCGGGCCGAGCCCGTCGCGCCGCCGGGGTACTCCAGGTCGGCGTCCAGCCACTCGTCGACCCCGGGCGCGCCCGCGCGCTCTCCGGCCCGGGCCGCGGCCAGGCGTGGGGCGCCGCCCGCCCAGGGGGCGAGCATCCGCAGCGCGTGCAGGCTGTAGCAGCCGAGGTCCATCAGGGCGCCGCCGGCCAGCGGCAGCGACCAGCGCGGGTCGGTGTCCGGCGGTGGGGCGATGGCGACCATGGCCTCGACGTGGCGCAGTTCGCCTAGTTCGCCCGAGGCCAGCAGCTCGTGGAGGCGGCGGGTGACCGGGTGGAAGAGGTAGTGGAAGGCCTCCATGAAGACCGTCCCGGCCTTCTCGGCAGCCTGCCGGACCTCGGCCGCCTCCGCGGCGTTGCTCGCCGACGGCTTCTCCGACAGCACGTGCTTGCCGGCCGCGAGGGCGGCCAGGTTCCACGGGCCGTGCAGGCCGTTGGCGAGCGGGTTGTAGACGACGTCGACCTCGGGATCGGCGATCAGTTCGGCGTACGAGGACGCCACCCGCTCCACGCCGTGCCCGGCGGCGAACGTTTCGGCGCGGGCGCGGTCGCGGGCGGCCACCGCGACGAGGCGGTGGCCGGTCGCCCGGGCCGAGTCGATCAGGGAGCGTTCGGTGATTCGCGCGGCTCCCAGCACACCTATGCGCAGGGGCTCCCGGCCCGTCTCGCTCATCCCTGCCGTACCTCCTCGATCGTCACCGGACGGTGCTCGTGCAGAGACAGCGTGCAGGCGTCGGCGATCCAGCCCGCCTCCAGGGCGTCCTCGATCGTGCACGGCGAGGGCCGGGTACCCGCCACGACTTCGGTGAACGCGGTGAGTTCGGCGCGGTATGCGGCGCTGAAGCGGTCCATGAAGAAGTCGTGCGGCGTGCCCGCCGGGAAGGTCACGCCCGGCTCGACCGAGCGCAGCGGCAGCTTGTCCTCCAGGCCGACCGCGATGGAGTCCGTGAAGCCGTGGATCTCCATGCGGACGTCGTGACCCCGGGCGTTGTGGCGGGAGTTGGAGACGACCGCGATCGTGCCGTCGTCCAGGGTGAGGATCGCGCCGGTGGTGTCGGCGTCCCCCGCCTCCTTGATGTAGTCGGCGCCCTTGTTGCCACCGACGGCGTACACCTCCCTCACCTCGCGGCCGGTCACCCAGCGGATGATGTCGAAGTCATGCACCGAGCAGTCCCGGAAGATGCCACCGGAGGCGGCGATGTACGCGGCGGGCGGCGGCGCCGGGTCCAGCGTGGTCGAGCGGACCGTGTGCAGCTTGCCGAGCTCGCCGTTCTGCACTGCGGCGCGGGCGTTGACGAACCCGGCGTCGAAGCGGCGGTTGTAGCCGATCTGGATCGGCACGTCCTTGCCCCGGACGGCCTTGAGCACCTCGACGCCCTCGGCCATGGTCCTGGCGACCGGCTTCTCGCAGAAGACGGGGATGCCGGCCTCGACGCCGGCCAGGATCAGCGCGGGGTGGGCGTCCGTCGCCGCCGCGACGACGATGCCGTCCACGCCGGCGGCCAGCAGGGCCTCGGGCGAGTCCACGACCTCGGCGCCGAACCGCTCCGCGGCGGCCTTGGCGGCGTCCGCGAACGGGTCGGTGACGACGAGGGAGTCGACCGCGTCGAGTCCGGAGAGGGTCTCGGCGTGGAAGGCGCCGATGCGGCCGAGGCCGAGGATTCCAATACGCATGGTTCTGCTTCCTTGGGTACGGGGCTTGCGGGGGAGAGGTCGGAGCGCTGACGAAGATCTAGTCGAGGCCGCCCAGGACGTTCTGGTCCCAGTCGATCACCGAACCCGTGACCACCCCGGACCGCTCCGACAGCAGGAACACCACGAAGTCGGCGATCTCGTCCGGTTGTCCGAGCTTCCCCATCGGCAGCCCGGCGGCAGCCGACTCGCGCCAGCCGTCGTCGGCACCGTGGAAGGCCTTCTGTGTGGCGTCCTCGCCCTCGGTGGCCGTCCAGCCGATGTTCAGGCCGTTGATGCGGACCCGGTCCCAGCGGTGGGCGTGCGCGGCGTTGCGGGTCAGGCCGATCAGACCGGCCTTGGCGGAGACGTACGGGGCGAGGAACGGCTGCCCGCCGTGTGCCGAGGACGTGATGATGTTGACGATCGTGCCGGGCGCCTTGCGGGCGATCATGTCCTGGACGGCGGCCTGCATGGCGAAGAACGGCGCCTTGAGGTTGATCGCGATGTGCTGGTCGAACAGCTCGGGCGTGGTGTCGAGCAGGGTGCCGCGGGACGTCAGCCCCGCCGAGTTGACCATGCAGTCGACCCGGCCGTACGCGTCGACGACCTCGGCGACGGAGGTCTTCGCCTGCTCGGCGTCCGACAGGTCGGCCCGCACGAACAGGGCCTTGCCGCCGGCGGCGGCCAGCTCGGCCACCAGGGCTTCACCGGGTTCGGTGCGCCGCCCGGTGACGGCCACGACCGCCCCCTCGCGCACGGCGGCACGCGCGATGGCGGCGCCCACGCCCTGGCTTCCGCCGTTGACGAGGACGACCTTGTCGTCGAGAAGTCCCATGCCTTTTCGGGTCCTTTCAGCTCTGGCGCCGCTCGGCGCCGGCCCGCAGCTCGTCCCGCAGAGCCTCGGGAGTCCATGCCTCGCGCAGCGCGCGCCGTACGACGTCCGCCTGGGAGGGCGGGGCCAGGCCGTCGACCGGTGGGTCGCTGTCGAGGTTCGTGGGGAAGGGGTAGCCCTCGGCGCTCGCTGCGATGACGTTCGCCGTCCACGCCTCGTCCACGCCCGCGCGCGCCAGCAGCACGGGGTAGACGGCGTTCGCGACGGCCTCGCGGTCCACCGTCTCCATCGCCCGGCCGAACGCGGAGGACACCTGGAGGAGGTTCGCCATCCGCCTGATGTCCGCCGACCGGTTGGTGCCGGCCGCGTGGAACAGCGCCGGGTTGAAGAAGGCCGCGTCGCCCTTGGCGAGGGAGAGCTGGACGTGGTGCGCCTCGAAGTACTCCTGGAACTCGGGCAGTCGCCAGGCCAGGTAGCCCGGCTCGTACCTCTGCGAGTACGGCAGGTACATCGTCGGCCCGGACTGCACGGGCATGTCGCAGTGCGCGACGGCGCCCTGGAGTGTGAGCACGGGGGAGAGGACGTGGACATGGGCCGGGAAGGCGGCCGCGACCTCGTTGGAGAGGAAGCCCAGGTGGTAGTCGCGGTGCACGGTCTGCGCCGCGCCGCCCGGGTTGACGACGTTCACCTGCGAGGTCACCTGGTAGCCGGGGCCGAGCCAGGCGCGGGAGACCAGCGCGAGGATGTCGTTGGCGTAGTAGTCGGCGAACGCCTCGGGGTCGTAGAGGGCCGCCTTCTCCAGCGCGTTCCAGACCCGGTCGTTGGCGCCCGGCTTGGCGAAGTGGTCCCCGGCGCTCGCGCCCGAGGCGCGCTGCTCGGCGATCAGGGCGTCGAACACGGCACTGAGCCGGTCGACGATCTCGGTGTCCGGGAAGGCGCCTTTGAACACCACGATGCCCGGCCCGTCGGTGAGGGCGCGCACCAGCTCGGCCCGCACCGCCCTGCTGTCCTCTGCCTTGCGGAGGCGGTCGCTGTCGTAGATCAGGACGTTGCGCTCCACGGAGGAGGCGTACGGGTGGTCGGCGAGGTCCGTGGTCCGCTCGACCACCTCACGGAAGTCGGCGAGGTCGCAGTCGTGCTCGGACAGCCAGGCCCGGCGGTGTACGGGGGTGAAGGACATCGGCGTCCTCTCGGTGACAGGGGCGACTCAGCGATGCCATTCTTGTCATGACAATCCCCTCGAACAACCGGCAGGCGACCATCAAAAACCCCTCAAGGAGCCGTCGCATGGGCCACCCGTTCCCGATCCGCGAGATCGCCCGTCAGGCGGGCCTGAGCGAGGCCACGGTCGACCGGGTTCTGAACGGGCGGGGAGGGGTGCGGGAGAGCACCGCGCGCGAGGTCAGCCAGGCGATAGCCGACCTGGACCGGCAGCGCACACAGGTCCGGCTGGTGGGCCGTACCTTCATGATCGACATAGTGATGCAGACGCCGGAGCGGTTCTCGACGGCCGTACGGGCCGCCCTCGAGGCCGAGTTGCCGGCCCTGCATCCGGCCGTCGTGCGTTCGCGCTTCCACTTCCGGGAGACGGGCCCGGTCGAGGAGCTGACGAGGACCCTGGACCGGATAGGCCGGCGCGGTTCGCAGGGTGTGATCCTGAAGGCCCCGGACGTCCCCGAGATCACCGCCGCCGTCGCGCGGCTCACGGAGTCCGGCATCCCCGTGGTGGCCCTCGTGACGGACCTGCCGTCCACGCCGCGCCTCGCGTACGTCGGCATAGACAACCGGGCCGCCGGGGCGACCGCCGCGTACCTCATGGGCCAGTGGCTCGGCGACCGTCCCGGCCATGTCCTCACCAGCCTCAGCAGCGGCTTCTTCCGCAACGAGGAGGAGCGCGAGATGGGCTTCCGCAGCGCCATGCGCGCCCGGCACCCCCACCGCACGCTGGTCGAACTCGCCGAGGGACAGGGCCTGGACGCCACCCAGTACGACCTGGTGCGGGCCGCCCTGGAGCGCGACCCGGAGATCCGCGCGGTCTACTCGATCGGCGGCGGCAACATCGCCACGCTGCGGGCCTTCGAGGACCTTGGCCGGCAGTGCGCGGTGTTCGTCGCGCACGACCTCGACCACGACAACACCCGCCTGCTGCGCGAGCACCGCCTGTCCGCCGTCCTCCATCACGACCTGCGCCAGGACATGCGCGAGGCCTGCCACATCGTCATGCGGGCCCACGGCGCGCTGCCGCCCGCGGGGCCCACGCTGCCGTCGGCGATCCAGGTGGTGACCCCGTACAACATGCCCACGCCCATCGGATGACGATCGCGGCCGTGCCCCTGGCGTGTACGCCCGCCCGACGCGCCCTGGCTCCCTACCGTCGTGCGCATGTGGAAATCGCACCCCGACGGTGGGCCCGAACGGCTGCTGGCGCTCGCCGACGGCGTGTTCGCCATCGCCATCACCCTGCTCGTCCTCGACCTCACCGTGCCGCGGGAGCTGACCGAGCGGCAGTACCACGACGCGTTGCGCGACGTGATCCCGGACTTCGGCGCCTACGCCCTCAGCGTGGTGGTGCTGGGCAGCTTCTGGCGCGACCACCGAAGCATCTTCCGCACCGTGCGCGAGGTCGACGGACAGCTCATCACCCTGTCCGTCTTCGGCCTGGGCATCGCGGCGCTGCTGCCGTTCCCCACCAGGCTGATCTCCGAGTACGGGCGCGACCCCGTCTCGGTCGCCATCTACGCCGCGTCGGTCGCGGCGCTCGGGGCCGCCCACCTCGCCATGGTCGCCGTACTGTCCCGGCGCCCGTGGCTGCGCGGCGACGTCACTCCCGTGGGCGGCTTCGGGCTGTACGCCCTCGATCTCGCCGTGACGGTGGCGGTGTTCCTCCTCACCATCCCGCTCACGCTGGTCGCCGGGGCCGCCGCCGTGTGGTGGTGGCTCGTCCTGGTTCCCCTCAAGTTCTCCCTCGGCCGGCGCGCCCGCCGGCGCGACGACTCCTGACCGCCCGGGCTACACGTCCACGGACACCCACGCGCGGCTCTCGGCCGAGCGCGCCATCGCGTCCAGTACGGCGGCGCTGTGCACCGCGTCCTGAAGGGTGGCCCCGTGCGGAACGCCCTCGGCGACCGAGCGCAGGAAGCGGTACGCCTCGATGACCTTCAGGTCGTCGTAGCCCATGGCGTTCGCGGCGCCAGGCTGGAAGGCGCCGAACTCGCCGTCGCCCGGGCCGACGTACACCGTGCTGACCGGCTGGTCCTGGTAGGTCGTGCCGCGGCTGATGCCGAGTTCGTTCATCCGGCGGAAGTCCCAGAAGACCGCGCCCTTGGTGCCGTGCACCTCGAAGCCGTAGTTGTTCTGCTCGCCGACCGAGACCCGGCAGGCCTCCAGCACGCCGCGGGCGCCGGAGGCGAAGCGCAGCAGGCAGTTGACGTAGTCCTCGTTCTCGACCGGGCCGAGCTCGCCCCCGGTGGCGCGGCTGTGGCCGGCCGTGGCGCCGGTGGGGCGGGCCCGCTCCGGGAGGAAGATCGCCGTGTCGGCGGTCAGGGACGCGATGTCGCCGAGCAGATGGCGGGCCAGGTCGGCGCCGTGCGAAGCCAGGTCGCCCAGTACCCCGCTGCCGCCGCGCTCCTTCTCGTACCGCCAGGTCAGGGCGCCGTCGGGATGGGCGGCGTAGTCGCTGAAGAGGCGGACGCGGACGTGGGTGACGGTGCCGATCTCGCCGGACGCGATGAGGTCGCGGGCCGCCTCCACGGCAGGCGCGTTGCGGTAGTTGAAGCCGACCGCGCCCCGGACGCCGGCCTTGGCGACGGCGTCGGTGACCGCCTGGGCGTCCGCGACGGTCAGGCCCACCGGCTTCTCGATCCAGATGTGCTTGCCGGCCTCCGCCATCGCGACGCCGATCTCGCGGTGCAGGAAGTTCGGCGCGGTGATGCTGACGGCCCGCACACGCGGGTCGGCGGCCACCTCGCGCCAGTCACGGGTCGTCGACGTGAACCCGAACTGTGCGGCGGCCTCCTCGGCCCGGCCCGGCACCTCCTCGGCGACGGTCACGAGCTGCGGACGCAGGGCCAGCTGCGGGTAGTGGTGCGGGACACGGGCGTACGCCTGGGTGTGCACCCGCCCCATCCAGCCGAATCCGATGACGGCGACACCGAGCGTATCCACCATTGCAGCCCTTCTCTGGACTTCCTTTGGACCGGTCCATCTCTTGCCCAAATCACCTTGAGTGCGGTTCGGCGCCGGTGTCAACCCTTTCCCGGTCCCTTTGACAAGGTGAGCACCGCATGGAACGGTCCATGTTCATGAGAGCGCCGACGATCCGTGATGTGGCCGACCGGGCCGGCGTCTCCAAATCGCTGGTCTCGCTGGTGCTGCGCGGCTCGGACCAGGTGCGCCCGGAGAAGCGGGAGGCCGTCCTGCGGGCCGTGCGCGAGCTCGGCTACCGCCCGAACGCCGCCGCGCGCAGCCTCAGCGAGCAGCGCACCCGCACGGTCGGCGTCCTCCTGAACGACCTGCGCAACCCCTGGTTCGTCGACATGCTCGACGGGCTGAACTCGCTCCTGCACGACAACGGCCTGCACATGCTGCTCGCCGATGCCCGGCTCAACCGCCGTACCGGACAGGACCCGACCGGTCCCTTCCTGGACCTCGGGGTCGACGGCCTGATCGTCGTCGGCACGCTGCCCGACCCTGCCGCGCTCGGAACTGTCGCCGAGCGCCTCCCGGTGGTGGTGGCGGGCGCGCGGGAGCCGCGGCTGCCCGGCGTGGACGTCGTCGCCAACGACGACGAACGGGGCGCCCGCCTGGTCACCGAGCACCTCATCGGCCTCGGACACCGGCGCATCGCTCACATCGCGGGGTACGGCGCGGTCGGTGAGCTGCGCCGGCGCAGCTTCGAGGCGACCATGCGCGAGCACGGCCTCGCGGCCGAGGCGGTCGTCGAGCCGAGCGACATGACCGAGGAGGGCGGCTACCGCACGACGGTCCGTCTGCTGAGCCGGGCGGACCGGCCGACGGCCGTCTTCGCCGTCAACGACATCGCCGCCATCGGTGCCCTGTCGGCGGCCGACGAGTCGGGCCTGCGGGTGCCGCGCGACCTGTCCGTCGTCGGCTACGACAACACGAGCATCGCCCGCCTGCGCCACGTCTGGCTCACCAGCGTCGACAACGCCAGCCACGAGGTCGGCCGGCGCGCGGCCCGCTGTCTGCTCGAACGGTTCGAGGGCGGTGGGGGAGCGGGCGAAGTCCGCCTCGCGGCACCGACGTTGGAGATCCGGGGCTCGACGGCGCCCCCGCTCACTGATTGATCGCGTACGCCTTGCGCAGCGTCTCGTGCACCGTCCAGGTCGTACGGTCGCCCTCGCGCAGTACGGCCATGTCGCCGGGTCCCACCGTCAGCGTCGGCCCGCCCTCGAACTCGATGGTGGCCGACCCGCTGATGACGACGAACAGTTCGTCGGCCTCCGTGTCGGTGACCACGCCGGGCGTGATCTGCCAGATGCCCCGGACCTGACGCCCGTCCTCCGACTCCCAGACCACCTTGCCGGTCACCTCGGGCGTGCCGGAGACGATCTGCCCGGGGTCGAGGGGCTCGGGTTCGAGCTCGGCGTCGGGGATGTGCAGTACGAAGCTGTGCGTCATGCGGCGACCCTAGCCGGGGTGGGCGGGGCGGGGGCGTGGACAGGGTGTGGGGTGTGGGCGGCGCGGAGCGGACACTCCGTCGTCGCCGCGGACCCCCGACTGGACTCGGCCGACCTTGCGCTCAATACGGCGGACAAAATTGTTGACAATTATGTTTGGCTAGATTTACGTTCGACAGGCACTCACTCAGGGAGGGCACATGCCGAAGGAAGCCCGTCCGAGCACCGGAGAGCAGGCCAAGCAGCATGCGCTCGCGCAGCTGCGGCAGGCGATCCTGCACGGCGAGATGGCACCGGCACAGCGGCTGGTGGAGAACGAACTCGCCGAGCAGTTCGGTGTGACACGGGCCAGCATCCGCGCGGCACTCATCGATCTGGAGGCACAGGGACTGGTCGAGCGGATCCGCAACCGCGGCTCGCGGGTGCGGGTGGTGACCGTGGAGGAAGCGGTCGCCATCACCGAGTGCCGCATGGTCCTGGAGGGGCTGTGCGCGGCCAAGGCGGCAGTCGCGGCCGGCGACGAGCAGCTGACCCAACTGGCGGACCTCGGAGCGGCGATGACCAAGGCCGTGGCCGACGGCGAGCCGATGACGTACTCGGAGCTGAACCAGGAACTGCACGCCAGAATCCGGGAGTTCTCCGGCCAGCGCACGGCCGCGGAACTGCTGGAGCGGCTCAACGCACAACTGGTGCGCCACCGCTTCCAGTTGGCGCTCAGGCCGGGGCGTCCCCAGCACTCCCTGAACGAGCACCTGGCCATGATCGAGGCGATCCGGTCCAGGGACCCGCAGGCGGCCGAGGCGGCCGTCCGCGCCCACCTCACCAGCGTGATCGAGGCGCTGCGCGACTGAGTCGTACACGTCGCAGCGCGACGGCGCGTCAGGGGCGGGCGCACACCTGTCACCCAAGGAGAAGACCCGTAATGACGCACGCCGTTGCGCCCCCGACCGCAGCACGCTCGACCCTCGTCATCACCGCTCATGCCGGCGACTTCGTGTGGCGGGCGGGCGGAGCCATCGCCCTGGCCGCCTCCCGCGGCGAGAAGATCACCATCGCCTGTCTGACCTTCGGCGAGCGCGGCGAGTCCGCCAAGGCCTGGCGCGAGGGCAGGAAGCTGGAGGAGATCAAGGCGATACGGCAGGGCGAGGCCGAGCGCGCCGCAGCCACCCTCGGCGCCGAGGTCCGCTTCTTCGACGCCGGCGACTATCCGCTGCTCGCCACCGCCGAGCTGACCGACCAACTCGTCGCCGTCCACCGCGAGACCCAGCCCGACGTGGTGCTCACCCACCCGGCCGAGGACCCCTACAACGGCGACCACCCGGCCGCCAACCGCATGGCCCTCGAGGCCCGGATCCTCGCGCAGGCCATCGGCTACCCGGGGGACGGCGACATCATCGGCGCCCCGCCGGTCTTCTACTTCGAGCCGCACCAGCCCGAGATGAGCGGCTTTCGCCCCGAGGTCCTGCTCGACATCACCGAGGTGTGGGAGACCAAGCGTGCGGCCATGGAGTGCCTCGGCGCCCAGCAGCACCTGTGGGACTACTACACCGACCTCGCCGTCCGCCGCGGCGTCCAGCTCAGGCGCAACGCCGGACCCAACCTGGGCCTGGCCCACCGGACCATGGCCGAGGCCTACATGCGCCCCTTCCCGCAGATCGCGAAGGAGCTGGCATGAGCGGCGTGATCGTCACCAACCCGCCCAGGGCGGAGCGCAGGGACGTCGACGCGCTGGCCGGCTTCGGCGTGGCGACGGTGAGCGAGGCGATGGGCCGAACCGGCTTGCTGGGACCGGGGATTCGCCCCGTCCAGCAGGGCGTACGGGTCGCCGGCACGGCCGTCACGGTGCTGAGCTGGCCCGGCGACAACCTCATGATCCACGCCGCCGTGGAGCAGTGCGGCGAGGGTGACATCCTGGTCGTCACGACGACCTCGCCCTGCACGGACGGTCTGTTCGGAGAGCTGTTCGCGACCGCCCTCCAGCAGCGCGGCGTGCGTGGTGTCGTGCTCAACACGGGCATCCGCGACACCCAGGAGCTGCGGGACATGGGCTTCGCCGCCTGGTCCCGGGCGGTGTCCTCACAGGGCACGGTCAAGGCCACCGGCGGCTCCGTGAACGTGCCGATCGCCATCGACGGCCAGGTCGTCCGCCCCGGCGACGTGATCCTCGCCGACGACGACGGCGTCGTGGTCGTACCCCGCGAGCGCGCCGGGGAGACGGCGGCGAGCGCCGAGGCACGCGAGGCCAAGGAGGCCGCGACCCGCGCCGCCTTCCTGGGCGGCCAACTGGGCCTGGACCGCTACGGGTTGCGAGAGACGCTCGTACGGCTCGGCGTGACGTACAAGTCCCATGACGAGTACGTCCGTGGGGAGGCACAGCCGTGACCGGGCAGGCGGAGGTCCGCTGCATGCTGATGCGCGGCGGCACCTCCAAGGGCGCCTACTTCCTGGCCACGGACCTGCCCGCCGACCCCGGCGCCCGCGACGAGCTGCTGCTGCGCATCATGGGCAGTCCCGACGAGCGGCAGATCGACGGCCTGGGCGGCGCGCACCCGCTCACGAGCAAGGTCGCCGTGGTGTCGCCGTCGTCGGACCAGAGAGCCGATGTCGACTACCTCTTTCTCCAAGTGGCCGTCGCCAAGCCTGAGGTGAGCGCCCGTCAGAACTGCGGGAACATCCTCGCGGGCATCGGGCCGTTCGCCGTCGAACGCGGTCTCGTCGCAGCGGGGGAGGAGCGGACCTCGGTACGCATCCGCATGGTCAACACCGGCGACTTCGCCACCGTGACCTTCCCGACCCCGGGTGGCCGCGTGGACTACACGGGAGATGCCGAGATCTCGGGCGTCCCCGGCACGGGAGCCCCCGTGGTGATCGAATTCCCGTCCGGTACACAGCAGTTGCTCCCCACCGGGAACGCCCGTGACGAGATCGACGGCATCGCCGTGACCTGTGTGGACAACGGCATGCCGACCGTCCTCGTCCGGGCCGCCGCGCTCAAGGTCACCGGCTACGAGACGCCCAAGGAGCTGGAGGAGGACCTGGCTCTCGCCGCCCGCCTGAGCAAACTCCGGTCGGTGGCAGGCAAGTTGATGGGCCTCGGTGACGTCTCGGACGCCACCGTCCCCAAGGTCACGCTCCTCGCCCCGCCCCGCCACGGCGGCGCGGTCACCACCCGCACCTTCATCCCGGTCCGCTGCCACACGTCGATCGGCGTGCTGGGCGCGGCCGGTGTCGCCGCCGGACTGCGCCTCGAAGGAGGCGTCGGCGCTGAGCTCGCGGAACTGTCGCCCGAGGGCGACCGGGTCCGCATCGAACACCCCACGGGCTTCCTGGACATCGAGAGCAGCCTCGGCACCGACTCGGCGGGCCTGCCCACAGCCCGCCGTACGGCCGTTGTCCGCACCGCCCGCAAGATCCTCGACGGCACCGTCCTCCCCCGGCCCGCCGAGACGGCCCCACTCCCCGTACCCACCCCCGGAGGCCCCCGATGACCCCGCCGCTCGGCGACATCGCCCACATCGGCCACGCCCAGCTGTTCACCCCGGACCTGGACGCCAGCGTCGCCTTCTTCACCGACTACCTGGGCCTCACCGTCAACGGGCAGGACGGCAACACCGTCTACCTGCGGACCTACGACGACTACGAGCACCACAGCCTGGTCCTCACCGCCCGCGAACAGCCGGGCCTCGGACGGCTCGCCCTGCGCACCTCCAGCGAGGAGGCCCTGCACCGCCGTATCCAGGCGATCGAGGCGGCGGGCGGCTCCGGCAAGTGGGCCGAGGACGAGCCCGGTATCGGCAGGCTCTACCTGACCACCGACCCCGACGGGCACGAACACGCCCTCTACTGGGAGAGCGAGCACTACCGGGCACGGGCGGAGCTGAAGCCCGCGCTGAAGAACCAGCCGCAGGCCAAGCCCAACCGGGGCGTGGGTGTACGGCGGCTGGACCACGTCAACTTCCTGGCCGCCGACGTGCTCGCCAACGCCGAGTTCCAGGAACAGGTGCTGGGCGCCCGGCCCACCGAGCAGATCCGGCTCGACTCCGGGAAGATCGCGGCCCGTTGGCTGACCTTCACCGACAAGTCGTACGACGTCGTCTACACCTCGGACTGGACCGGCTCCACCGGCCGGCTGCACCACATCGCCTTCGCGGCCGACACCCGCGAGGACATCCTGCGCGCCGCCGACCTCGCCGTCGACACCGGCGTGTTCATCGAGACGGGCCCGCACAAGCACGCCATCCAGCAGACGTTCTTCCTGTACGTCTACGAGCCCGGCGGCAACCGCATCGAGCTGTGCAACCCGCTCACGCGGCTGGTGCTGGCCCCGGACTGGCCGCTGATCACCTGGACCGAGGCCGAGCGGGCCAAGGGGCAGGCATGGGGCCTGAAGACGATCGAGTCCTTCCACACGCACGGGACGCCGCCGGTCGCCTGAGAAGGCGCTCAGGCGCTTTCTTGAGCAGCCCTGGATTGTCGCTGAGATTGTTGACAAAACTGTTGACTCTCTCGCTCTAGGCCGGTGACCTGGGCAGTTACGCCACTTTCGGCATGCTGGTCGGTGCCCTGACCGCGGGCACGGTCGCCGACCGGATCGGCCGCAAGAAGCTGATGGTCGCCTGCGTCGCGCTGTTCTCGCTTGCCTCCGGGCTGTGCGCGACGGCGGGCAGTGTCGGGGTGTTCGGACTCGGCCGCACGCTCGCCGGCATCGGCCTGGGCGGTCTGCTGCCGACCGCGATCAGCATGGTCTCCGACTACGCCCCGCGCGGCCGCGGCGCTCTCACCATCGGGATGCTGATGACCGCCCACCACGCCGGCGGCATCCTCTCCGCCTATGTCGCCCTCTGGGTCGTCGAACCCCTGGGCTGGCGGGCCGCGTTCTGGTTCTGCGTGCTCCCCCTGCTGTTCGTGCCGGTCCTGGTCAGGTTCCTGCCGGAGTCGCTGAGCTTCCTGGTCGTCAAGGGCCGCAGCGAGGAGGCCGGCGAACTGGCCCGGCGCTACGAGGTCGCACTGCCGGCCGCTCCCGCCGCCTCCGCCGCCGACAATCAGGCCGCCGCCGGCCGCTTCAACGCCCTGGCCGGCCTGTTCCGCGGCGGTGAGTGGAGCCAGACCCTGCTGTACTGGCTGGCCTCCTTCGGCGGGCTCCTCCTCGTCTACGGCGTCGCCACCTGGCTGCCCACCCTGATGCGAGGTGAGGGCTACAACCTCGGCTCCGCACTGACCTTCGTGGTCCTGTTCAACCTCGGCGGCATCGTCGGCATGCTCGTCGCCGGCCGCGCCTCCGACCGGTTCGGCGCCCCGCGGATCTCGGCGATCTGGTTCGCGCTGACCGCCGCCGGTGTCTTCCTGCTCAGCGTGCACATGCCGCTGGCGTTCACCTTCGGGGTGGTGTTCCTCACCGGGGTGTTCCTGAACAGCGCGCAGACCATGATCTACGCGACCGTCTCGATCCGCTCCCGCCCCGAGAACCGCGCCACTGCCGTCGGCTGGACCTCCGGCATGGGCCGCTTCGGCGCCGTCTTCGGGCCATGGCTGGGCGGCCAGTTGCTCGCCGCGAACAAGGGCGACTGGGGCTTCACCGCGTTCGCCCTGGCCGGCCTGTCGTCCATGGTCTTCATCGGGATCGCCGCACTGCGCGGCTCGAAACGGACCACTGGGAGTGACAGCGAGCAGAAACTCGTAGGAGCACACTGACCGCCCGTCATATGTACTGACGAACCATATGTACAGATGAGCCGAACTGGGTTATACGACGGTCTCGCGTATTGTTGCGTCATATGCCCGTAGTGATGGAGGGCACCTCTCGGTGCGCCCGGGGCTGTTGAGTTGTTCGGTAAAGGGGGAGCAGGGACGTGACGGCACTTCTCGCGCTGGCAGCCGTCGTCGCGTTCATGGCCAAGGCGGGCCTGCCGTGGTGGGTGGTCGTGGCCGTGGCCCTGCTGATGTCGGGGTTCGGCATGGGGAGGTCCGGGGGCTCGGGGCGAGGGTCCCGGACCACCCCGACATCCGCCCCGGCGGCTCAGCCCATCTGGCCCTCGGCCGACCGGAGTTCGGTCGTCGTGCCGGTGGTCCCGGTGAACGTGCGCGTCCCGTCCCCGGACGAGTACCGCGTGCCGGTGGCGAGTGCCGGGACCCGCGCGGCCGCGGAGAGGCAACCAGTGGTCGCCAACGGGCAGAGCGGGCTGGGCTCTTAGGCCCGCGCCCCGCAGCCCCGCAGCCCCGCGGTTCCGTCAGACCTCGACGGCCTCCCGGACCCGTCGCGCGATGATCGTGTAAACGTCCCGCGCCTTCTCGTCGTCGGTCCCGTCGTACCCGTGATCGGCGCCGCGCACCTCATGGTGGTCGACCAGCGCACCGACGGCCCGGAGCCGCTCCGCGTAATGCTCGCCCTCGGCCCGGAGCAGGTCGTATTCGGCGGTGATCACCAGCGCGGGCGCGATGCCTTTCAGATCCGCGGTGTCCGAAGGGTGCGCCGGGGACACGAGCGGATCGAGGCGCCGCCGGACATCCGGGACGTACGACGAGTCGAAGACGTCGCCCATCCAGGGCCGCAGCATCGGCTTGGCGATGGCGGCGCGCTTGTTCCGGACGCCCGTCGCCAGGTCGAGCGGCGGATAGTGCAGCACCTGGAGCGCGATCGACGGCACGCCCTCCTCGAAGGCCTGCCGCGCCACGGCCGCCGCGAGCCCGCCGCCGGCGCTCTGCCCGCCCACGGTGAGCCGTCCGCCGTCCCACCCCTCCTCGGCGCCGTGCGCCGCGACCCACCGAACGATCTCGTATGCCTGCCGGGGCGGCGCCGGGAACGGATGCTGCGGCGCGACGACGTAGTCCACGTTGATCACGACCGCCCCCGCCTCGGCGGCGAGGAACCGGCACAGCGGATCGTCCAGCTCGGTCAGCGTCATGACGTAGCCGCCACCGTGGAAGTTGACGTGCACGGGCGGGGCCGGCTCGTCATGGGCGGGCAGATACACCGTGGCCCGGGCGGGAGCGATCGATGTCGGGATCGTCAACTCCCTTATACTGCGCGGATATTCGGGGAAGCGGGCGTGCGAGGCGGCGGCGGAGCCCCGGCCGCCGGAACGCCGGTCCGCCATGACGGTCACGCGCTGCATGACCTTGGCGACGAGGCCGGCCACCGCAGGCCGGGTCAGGAGGGACATATGGCTTCCGTTCGGTCGCGGCCCGTGGGCCTGTCCCGCAGCGGACCGGCCCTCCTTGAGTTAGGCAATTATAGATGGCGGCAATAATGGGTCAAGAGGTCGGACCGGCTGGGCGGGGCCACCCATGAGGTAGGGTTGACCTGCATGATCACGCGGTTCACCGCGGGGCAGGCATCGGGACGTGGCGCAGCTTGGTAGCGCACTTGACTGGGGGTCAAGGGGTCGCAGGTTCAAATCCTGTCGTCCCGACTGAAGACAGTCACAGGTCAGGGCCGGTTTCGGAGAGATCCGAAACCGGCCCTTGATCATTTCGCGAGCGCGGTGCGCGCAGCACAATCCTGCGCAGGACGTGGAGTTGAACTCCGGCGTCGGCGAACCAGGTGGGTGCACTCCCCCGGGAGTGTTTCGCGGGGGCTGCTGCGGGCGGCGTGCGGCGGTGGACCCGCGGGGGCCAAGAGGTCGGCGTGCGACCGGCAGTGGGCGGTGGGTCGCGGGGCCGCACCGCGCAGTCGGCTCGTCCCAGCTCGGTCCGGCCCGGCCCCACCCGCCCTCAGTGAGCCACCAGCAACCCCCGCCCCCGCAGCACCCGCCGCTCCAGCGGGCTGAAGATCAGCAGGTCGATGGCGATTCCGACGAGGAGGATCAGGAAGATGGCCAGGAACACCTGAGGCATGCTGCTGTTGTTGCGGCCGTTCTCCAGCAACTGGCCGAGGCCGACGCCGAGATCGGGGGAGGAGGCGATGATCTCGGCGGCCATCAGTGAGCGCCAGGAGAACGCCCAGCCCTGCTTCAGGCCGGCGAGATAGCCCGGGAGCGCCCCCGGCATCACGATGTGCCAGGCCTCGCGCAGCCCGGTCGCGCCCAGGGTCCGACCGGCGCGCAGGAACAGCGGGGGGATCTGGTCGATGCCCGCGACGAGGCCGTTGGCGATGGACGGGACCGCGCCGAGCAGGATCACGGCGTACATCATCGAGTTGTTGAGGCCCAGCCAGAGCACGGCCGGCGGCACCCAGGCCACCGACGGCAGCGACTGAAGGCCCGACAGGATGGGGCCGATGGCCGCCCGGACGAACCTCACCCGGGCGACCAGCAGACCGAGCGGCGTACCGATGGCGAGAGCGAGGAGGAATCCGAGGAGGCCGCGAGAGACGGATGTCCAGATGTAGTCGAGCAACGTGCCCTGGAGCCAGGCCTCGCGGACCTCGCCCCACACGTCGGACGGCGAGGCCAGCTTGTAGTCGGGGGCGACCTCGGCCCACACCAGCAACTGCCAGACCACCAGCACCAATGCGACAGCGGTGACGGGCGGCAGCACCTTGCGGACCAGGGTCTCGCGCAACGGCGTACGGTCCACCCGTACCGAATCCAGCGCGTCGAGCCCGGCCTCAAGTCCCGCCAGATCGTTGGGATCCTGCGGCGCCCCGGCCGTCTCGGAGCCGTCCTTGGTGACGTCGACCTTGATGTCGACGCGGTTGTCAGTGCCGGCCATGGCGGCGGATCTCCCCACGCAGTTCTTCGGTGATCTCGACGGACAACTCGGCGACTTCGGTGTCCTCGATGCGGCGCGGATGCGGGATGTCGACGGTCCATTCCCGGGCGATGCGGCCGGGCCGTGAGGACAGCAGCACCACACGCTGGGCCAGGCGGACCGCCTCGCGCACGTTGTGTGTGACGAACAGGACGGACACGCCCGTCTCGCGCCAGATGCGGGTCAGTTCGTCGTGCAGGACGTCACGGGTGATCGCGTCCAGTGCGGCGAACGGCTCGTCCATCAGCAGCAGCCGGCTGTCCTGGGCCAGCGCCCGGGCCAGGGCAACCCGCTGCCGCATGCCGCCGGACAGCTCGTGCACCCGCTTGCCGTACGCCCCTTGCAACCGGACGAGTTCGAGCAGCCGCTCCGCCTCGGGGCGGCGTTCCGTCTTGGCGACCCCGCGCAGCTTGAGCGCGAGCTCGATGTTCTTGCCGGCGGTCAGCCAGGGGAACAGCGCGTGTTCCTGGAACATGAGGGCGGGCCGGCCGTCCGTGCCGATCGAACCGGCGGACGGCCGATCCAGCCCCGCGACCAGGTTCAGCAGCGTCGACTTGCCGCAGCCGGAGGCCCCCAGGAGGGTGACGAACTCGCCGGGCGCGACATCGAGCGTGATGTCGTCGAGGACGAGTTGCTGCCCGGCGGGGCCGGCGAAGGACTTCGAGACATGCTCGACACGGGCGGCATACGTCACCGCCGCGGCGTCCTCGGCGACCTTCGCGGTCGTGGCCGTCAGGGTGGCCATGGTCGTCACCTCCTGGGAACTGGGCGGATGCGGTGGTTACTTGACGCCGAGACCGGCGTCGTCGACCTCGTCCTTGCCGTCGGCCTTGAGGACCTTGTTGAGCGGCGTGAGGTCGTAGATGCCCTTCAGATCGGGCTCCTCCAGCAGGCCGGCCTTCACCGCGTGCTCCGCTTCGCTGTCGAGGGTCGCGGCCAGCGGGTCGTCGAGGAAGGTGATCGACTTCCACGCCGGGTCGATGACCTCGGCGGGCAGGGCCTTGCCGGAGAGCTCCTCCAGGGCCTTGTTCGCGGAGGCCTTGGCCTTGTCCGGGTTGGCGTTGATCCACTCGTTGGTCTTCACCGAACCGCGCAGCAGGGCTTCGACGACGTCCGGGTGCTCCTTGAGGAACTCCTGCCGCACGATGATGTTCGTGATCACGAACTTCTTGTCCGGCCACAGGTCGGCCTCGTCGAGCAGCACCTTGCCGCCCTCGGCGACCAGCTTGGACGCGGTCGGCTCCGGCACCCACGCACCGTCGATCGAGCCGGACTTGTAGGCGTCCGGCGTGATCTTGTTGTCGGTGCGGACGACGGAGACGTCACCCTTGCCGCTCTCCGCGTCGACCTTCCAGCCCTGCTCGGAGATCCAGTTGAGCAGCGCCACGTCCTGCGTGTTGCCGAGCTGCGGCGTGGCGATCTTCTTGCCCTTGACGTCCTTGAGGGACTTGATCTTCTCCGGGTTGACGACGAGCTTCACCCCGCCCGAGGCCGACCCCGAGATGATCCGCAGGTTCTTCCCGGCCGCCTTGGTGTAGCCGTTGATCGCGGGGGACGGGCCGATCCAGCCGATGTCGATGGAGCCGGAGTTCAGCGCCTCGATCTCTGACGGCCCGGCGTTGAACGTCGAGGGCTTGATCGTGGTGCCGCCGAGCTCCTTCTGGAACAGGCCCTCCTGGACGCCCACCAGCGCGGTGGCGTGCGTGAGGTTGGGGAAGTAGCCGATCTTCACCTCGTCGACGGAGAGCTTCTTGGCGTCCGCCGCGACCTCGGCCTGCTTGCCGTCGTCGGTGGAGTCGGCGCCGTAGCCGCAGGCGGTCAGCAGCAGAGGGAGCGCCGCTATGGCGGCGAGGGTGCGCAGGGTGGTGAGCGGTCTTGCGGCAGACACGGAGGTGTCCTCTCGGAATGAGTGGCAGGTGAGTGACAGGGGAGTGCGGAGTACGTCGGAGAACGGCGGCGCTTGCGCGGAGCACGGGCAGGCTCCGCGAACGGCTTCAGACGAGCCGACAGATGGCGCTGGACGTACGCGCGAAATCGATGTGGCGACGCGAGGTCAGAAGGGGCCGGACGAGGCCTGCGTGATCGCGCACAGTCATGGCCACCCCCCCATCCCACCGATTCCTAGTTTTCCTACCTGGTTGATGGGGATCGTGGCAGAAGGTGGCGCTCACCCCAAGAGGGATTTCACATAGTGGACGTTGCCATCTCTTCCTTTGGGAACTGCGAGCTCAGGGCGCACAGCAATGCACGCGCCACGGCGTCGTTCTGGCGGAAGGCGGGGGCGTTCGTGCGCGGGCGGGCGAACGCGGCGACGGCCCGGCTGTTGGTGGGGGCGCCGAGGGCGATACGGCGTGGGTGCGTGCCGCCGAGAGACGGGTCGAGGACGTGGCCGTCCGCGGCGGAGACGGCCAGCAGGCCGGACCGGTGGGTGTGAGTGGGGTCGGCGATGACCTCCTCGGTGAGGGCGCCCACCCGGTGCAGGTCACGCAGGAGGGGGTCCTCGGTGCGGTCGAGGGAGGGGCGGGGCAGATACGCCTCGATCAGGGCGGTGGCGTGGAGCGTGTGCCCGGGAACGGTGGAGCCGGCCGCGGTGAAGGTGCCGGTGGCCTCGTCGGTGCCGATCCGGATGCCGGCGCCCAGGAAGCGGACGACCCCGGCCCGGGACAGGGCGAGCAGCTGGCGCAGCCGGAAGCCGGGCGGCCCGGAGGCCAGGAAGCTGAAGAACCCGTGCCACCAGCCGTCGAGCTGCTCGGCGACGGACCGAGCGGTCAGCCGTCCGCCGGCCACCAGGCGGGGCAACTGCCCGTAGATGGAGAGCAGCGCGAGGAACGCCCCGAGGTCGGCGCTGAACTCCGGGTCCTCGCGGCGGGCGACGTCCCGTGCGATCCGCTCCCGCAAGTGCGCCTGGAAGGCGTCCGGCGCGGGGAACGCGAGACCGTCCAGGGGGTGGTCAAGTGTCTCGAAGTCCAGCCGGTCCGCCGGGTCGGGTACGGCCGCGGCGACGAGGTCGGCCATGTCGTCGGCGTACCAGTCCAGACGGTCGTAGGCGGCGACGAAGTCCGGCCAGGGGACGACGGTGCGCTCGGGGTGGGCGTGGAAGAGCTCGTGGTAGTGGCCGAAGCCGATCTCCTTGGCCATCAGCGGCCACACATCGCGCCGCAGATCCAGCGGGCGCCCCTCGACGAGCAGCGCGTCGACCGCTTCGGGACCGAAGTGCCGGGGCAGCGGTGGCCTGGGTCCCTGGAGCTGGTAGCGGGTCTTGGAGTGGTACGGCACTCCCCGCCGCGATCCGACGTGGAGTACGGGCTCGCGACCCGACGGCAGGTAGGTGAGGCTGCCGTCGGCCTCGGTGCGGTAGGTGCCGCCGCGGCCCTCGGTGAGCAGGGCCATCAGGTCGATGAAGGCGAGCCCGAAGCCGCGCAGGACGACGTGCTCGCCGGGCCGCAGTGCGGACAGGTCGGCGTCGGCGGAGAACTCGGGCGGCAGGTGGAAGCGGCCGTGGCGGCGGGCGAAGGCGGCGTGGGCGCGGTGTTCCGCGGCTGGGGTGGAGCCGATGTGTCCCTGGGCCAGGACCACCAGGTCGGCGGTGAGGGGTGTGGCGCGGTCGGCCAGGTGCACGTGCTGCGGGCCGTCCGGGGGACCGGTGACCGCGGTCGCGGTCGTGCGGTGCCACTCGACCGTGACGGTGGGCGGCAGCTGGGCCAGCGCCCTGCGGAACACCCAGTCCAGATAGGCGCTCTGGGCCCGGCGGGTGGGGAAGTCCGTACCGCCGAGCGAGCGCAGTTCGGCGAGCACCTCCGGGTCGGCGGGCTCGGCGTACGGCGCGTGGCGCGGACCCCGGCCGGAGAACTGGGCGGCCCACTCGGCGAGCGACGGTCCGGGCCGCACCGGACCGTCGATGGTGGACGACTCGTCGGTGAACATCGTGACGTCCTCCGCCATCGAGTTCATCCGCAGCAGCGCGGACTGTTCGTCCCGCCATACCCGACCCGGCCCGGGCGGATGCGGGTCGACCAGATGGATGCGCAACTCCCCCTCCCCGTCCCACAGTTCGGGGGCGTTTGCGCCGATGCGCTCCAGCAGGCCCGTGGCCCGCGGGCCGGCGCCCACGACGACCAGGACCGACGTGGCAGGGCTGCCGCTCACCGGTCACCGCCGATCGCCGGGCGGGCGTCTGCCGCCGTCGCCGCCCGCAGCCGCAGGCGCACGGCGGTCAGGTGGCCGCGCAGTCGCTGGAGCGGAGTGGGCGGCAGCGTGCGGGAGTTGCCGCGCGCGTAGTACCGCTCGACGTAGAACTGGCCCGCGCTCAGCACCGTGGTGACCGCGATGTACCACAGGGTGGCGACCATCAGCAGCGGGATGATCTGGTACGTCTGGTTGTAGATCAACTGCACCGAGTACAGCAGGTCGTGCACGGCCAGCACGCTGACGATGCTGGTGCCCTTGAGGGTGCCGATCAGCATGTTCCCGGCCGTCGGCACGATCGAGCGCATCGCCTGCGGCACGACGATCCGGCGCAGGGTGCGGCGTCTGCTCAGCCCGAGTGCCTGGGCGGCCTCGGTCTGCCCGGCGTCCACGGAGAGGATGCCGCCGCGCACCACCTCGGCGGCGTAGGCGGTCTCGTGCAGGGTCAGGCCGATGACAGCGGTGAGGGTGGGCCCGAGCAGATTGACCGTCTTGAAGGTGATGAATTCCGGGCCGAACGGGATGCCGAGGCCGAGCGTCGGATACAGGGCGCCGATGTTGAACCAGAACAGCAGCTGCACCAGCAGGGGCGTGGACCGGAAGATCCACACATAGCCCCAACTCAGGGTGCGCAGCACCGGGTTGGCGGAGAGCCGCATCACGGCGAGCAGGGTGCCGAGCAGAAAGCCGAGCACCATCACCACAGCGGTCAGCCACAGCGAGAGCAGCAGTCCGTCGAGCACGGCGGCCGTGGTGAAGTACCGGCCCACCACATCCCATTGGAAGGCGTCGTTGCGGATCACGGAGTTGAGCACCATCGCGAAGAACAGCAGCGCGACGGCGGCGGTCAGCCACCGGCCCACGTGCCGGCGCGGGACGATCCGAGGCGGGTCGACGTCGACCAGCGGGGGGCTCTTCGTGGCGGGACTGGAGGTGAGATCGGGCGACGTGACCATGAGGAGGCTCTCCGGGGGAGGGAACGCAGGCGTGGGTGACCCCAGGGCACTCGGTGCGGCCGGGGCCGGCGTCATCACGCTCGCCACGTCCCTCAACGCGGCCGGAGAGGCTGCCGCGCAACGCGGAGCCGATCCGGCGTCGATCGTATGTGCCCATGCCATCGATGTGTCAACAGCGGGCCGGGACGCGGATGTCCGGGCGTTCCGGCATCCGGGAGCTGCTTGACGGGGAGCACGATGTACTGCTCAATTGGTCGCATGACTGCCCAGCAGCGCTTGGTCTCGCGCGATTACATCGACTTCGGTCGAGTGTGGTCCGCGGCGTGTTGCGCCTGACTCGGCAGCGGGCCCTCTGACCGGCCCTTCCCTCCCTCGGTGACCCCGTCGCGGGCCGAGTTCTCCTTTCTTCGCGCGCTGCCGCAGCACCACATTCCGACGCTTTGCGTCGTCACGCTCGCATTGAATTCACTCGCCCGTTCACCTCTGCGTACCAGGCGGTTCAGCCTGCCCGCACGCGCATGTCCCGAGAGGTCATTCCCATGCCCGTGGAGTTCCTCGGTATAGCCGCCACCAACAACGGCTCCGAAACCACCCCGCGCTCCGGCGCCGCCTTCGACAAGGACTACACGCTCCGCCTCGCCCGGGCGCACGAGGACCACGGCTGGGACCGGGTGCTGTTCGCCTACGGCTCGGGATCGCCGGACCCCGCACCGGCCGCCGCATACATCGCGAGCCGGCTGGAGCACCTCCAGATCCTGCTCGCCCACCGGCCCAACGTCTCGTACCCCACCTTCGCCGCGAAGACGTTCGCCACCCTCGACCAGATCAGCGAGGGCCGGCTGACCGTCCACTTCATCACCGGCGGAAACGATCACGAGCAGGGCCGCGAGGGCGACACGCTCACCAAGGACGAGCGCTACACCCGCACCCGCGAGTACATCAGTGTCGTCAAGAAGATCTGGACCACCCACGAGCCGTTCGACCACGAGGGCGAGCACTACCGCTTCCGCGACTTCGTCAGCGACGTCTTCCCGGTCCAGCAGCCCCGCCCCAACGTGTCGTTCGGCGGTTCGTCGCCCGCCGCGCTGGCCGCCGGAGGCGCCGAGGCCGACATCTACTGCCTCTGGGGCGAGCCCCTGGCGAAGACCGCCGAGCAGATCGAGAACGTGAAGGCCGCCGCGAAGGCCGCGGGCCGCACCGACGTGCCGCGCATCCAGGTCGCCTTCCGCCCGATCATCGCCCCGACCGAGGAGCTGGCCTGGGAGAAGGCGCACCGCACGGTAGGTGCGATCAAGGCTCGCAGGGAGCGGGGCGAGGCGATCACCAAGCGTCACAACGGACACGTGCAGCCGCAGGCTGCACCACCTCAGAACGTCGGCTCGCAGCGCCTGATCGCCATCGCCGAGGCCGGGGAGCGGTACGACCGCGCCCTGTGGACCCCGACCGCCGCCGCGACCGGCGGCGCGGGCAACTCCAACGCCCTGGTCGGCACCCCGGAGACGGTCGCCCAGGCGCTCCTCGACTACTACGACCTCGGCGTCGACATCCTCTCCGCCCGCGGCTACGACCTGCTGGGCGACGCCATCGACTTCGGCCGGCACGTGATCCCGATCGTGCGCGAGGAGGTCGCCAAGCGCGACGCCGAGCGGGCAGCGAGCGAGGCGCGGACGCCGGTGGCGGTGAACGCATGACCTCCGCACCCGAGTTGACCGTCGTTCACGTACCGGTGTCCGACCCGCGCGTGAGACCGTTGCTGAGCGAGCTCGGCCACGAGTACTCCACGCGCTACGGCAAGGACGCGCACGCCGAGATCTCCCGCTACCCCGACGAGGAGTTCACCGAACCCCACGGCGGCCTGCTCCTGCTGCTGCTGGAGGGCGGCGAGCCCGTGGCGGGCGGCGCCTTCCGCAGATACGACGCGACCACGGCCGAACTGAAGCGGATCTGGACGCACTCCGCCCACCGCCGACGCGGCCTCGCCCGCCGCGTCGTAGCCGAACTGGAACGCGAAGCGAGCGTCCGGGGATATCGCCGCGTGTACCTGACCACCGGTCCACGCCAGCCCGAGGCCCGCGGCCTGTACCTGGCCACCGGCTACACACCGCTGTTCGACACGGAGGCCGACCCGGAGACCATCGGCCCGCTGCCCTTCGAGAAGCACCTCGCAGTGCAGGAACACACGGGAAAGGCCCCCGCCCAGTGAACATCCGCACGCTCAGAACCCGTCTGCGCGGCACCGCCGCCCTCGCCCTGCTGCCCCTGCTCGCGCTGACGGCCTGCGGCTCCGGCGGCACCGGCGGCACGGCGGCGGTCGGTGCCGAGGCCTCGCCCGCACCGACCGACGACCCGGTGGCCGCCGTCCGCAAGGTGGACTCCGCCGCCGCCCTGCTGCCCGCCGACGTTCGCAAGGCGGGCAAGCTGCGCGTCGGCAGCTCGATCGGATTCCCGCCCGGGGCCTACTACCCGAACGGCACGGACAAGGCGTCAGCCGGCCAGGACATCGACCTCGCCGACGCGGTGGCGAAGGTCCTCGGCGTCGGGCTGGAGCGTCAGGACGCGTCCTTCGAGACGATCCTGCCCGCCCTCGGCAGCGGCAAGTACGACTTCGGTACAGGCAACTTCGGCGTCACCGCCGAGCGTCTGAAGACCATCGACTTCGTCACCTACATCAACGACGGCCAGGGTTTCGCGGTGAAGAAGGGCAACACCGCCCTCAAGGCGAAGGTCACCGACCTCACCCAGCTGTGCGGGCTGACCATCGGCACGGGCGCCGGCACCACCTTCGAGGCGACTCTCACCGCGCAGAAGGGGGTGTGCGCGAAGGCCGGCAAGAAGCCCTACGACGTCAAGGTCTACTCGGAGAACGCGGCCACGCTCACCGCGCTCCAGCAGGGCCGTATCGACGTGATCATGTCGACCATCAACGGCCTGCGCCACCAGGCGGCACAGCCCGCATCGCGGACGGCCTTCCTCGGGGAGTTCCACCGCCTCGACGTCGGCTTCGCGTTCAAGAAGGGCTCCCCGCTCACCAAGGCCTTCCGGGCCGCCGTCAACGAGCTGATCGAGAACGGCACCTACGCCCGGATCCTCAAGAAGTGGGGCACCTCCGCCTCCGCGATCGACACGTCCCGGATCAACCCGCCCGAGCACACGTGACACGACCTACGGAGAAGACATGAGCGACGTCATGGTCGACGTCCACGGCGTTTACAAGAGCTTCGGCCCGCTGGAGGTGCTGCGCGGCGTCGACCTGCGGGTCCGCGCCGGCGAGGTCACCGTGATCCTCGGTCCGTCCGGCTCCGGGAAGTCCACGCTGTTGCGCACCATCAACCACCTGGAGAAGGTCAACCGTGGCTGGGTCAGCATCGACGGCGAGCTCATCGGCTACCGCCGCTCCGGGAACAAGCTGCATGAGCTGAAGGAGAAGGAGGTCCTGAAGCAGCGCACCGACATCGGGTTCGTCTTCCAGAACTTCAACCTCTTCCCGCATCTGACCGTGCTGGAGAACGTCGTCGAGGCTCCCGTCTCCGCGCTGCGCCGCCCGCGCAAGGAGGCGGAGGCGACCGCTCTGCGGCTCCTCGACCGGGTCGGCCTCGCGGACAAGGCCGACACCTACCCACGCCGGCTCTCCGGCGGCCAGCAGCAGCGCGTGGCCATCGCCCGCGCGCTCGCCCTGGAACCGAAGGTGCTGCTCTTCGACGAGCCCACCTCCGCCCTGGACCCGGAGCTGGTCGGCGAAGTCCTCGACGTCATCAAGGACCTGGCGGGCAGCGGCACCACCATGATCGTCGTGACCCACGAGATCGGCTTCGCCCGCGAGGTCGCCGACACCGTGGTGTTCATGGACGGCGGAGTCGTGGTGGAGCAGGGACCGCCCGCGGAGGTCCTGGACAACCCGCGGCAGGAGCGCACCCGCACCTTCCTCGCCAAGGTCCTCTGAAGAAGCGCGAACCCCAACTCGGCGCCGAATACGCTCCGTTGACACCATCACACCCAGCGTGTTTGCATCGCGCCATGCCACCGCTGGAGCCTCTGACACGCCGCCGTGCCGTGGACCTCGTCCGCGTGGCCGCCGCGCTGTGTCGGTTCCCCGGCTGACGCATGCTCTCCCGGCCACGCCTCCCACAGTCGTACCCACTGGTGTCGTTGGCTGGCAGCCCGACTCGCGCTGTGCCGCAGCGCCCTCACGCCCGGTCTCACCCTCCGGCCTGACCATCGATGACGAGGACCCGTCATGCCCGCATCCCCTGCACCCTCGCCCCGTCCCACGTCCCGCGTCGACGAGAGCGCCTACGACCGCCGCAGACTGCGCCAGTGGCTCGCCGGCGATGCCCGGGCGGACGGGGTCAGCCGCCGCCGGCTGCTCACCCTGCTCGCCGCCACGGCGGCCGCGACCGCGCTGCCCGCGCCGCGTCCGGCGCAAGCGGCCGGCACTCCGATCGTCAAACCGCTGCCGCCCGAGTGGTTCATCCAGCGTGGCACCAACGCCGAGACCCGCTGGGAGGCGCTGCGCGGAACGGGACATCACACCCCCAACGAGCTGTTCTTCGTGCGCAACCACACGGCGACACCTGTTCTGGATGCCGCCGACTGGCGGCTGAGACTCTGGGGTGACGGGCTGCGCGGCAAGCCCGCCGAGGGCCGCCCGGTCGAGTTCGGGTACGACGATCTGCGCGCCCTGCCCGCCGTCACCCGGACCGCGTTCGTCGAGTGCGCCGGAAACGGCCGCAGCTACTACACCACCCAGCAGCAGGAAGCGGTCTCCGGAACCTCGTGGACGCTGGGCGCGGTCGGCGTGGCGCGTTGGCGCGGCGTACGCCTCGCCGACGTACTGCGCAAGGCCGGGCTGTCCCCGTATGCCGTGGACCTGCAGCCGCGCGGGCTGGACGCCGAGTACGTCAGCGGTGGCGAGAGCCTCGGCCGGGTGCGCCGGCCGCTGCCGTTGGCCAAGGCGCTGGACGACGTCCTGCTCGCCTACGAGATGAACGGCGAGCCGCTGCCGTACGACCACGGGTATCCGGTGCGGGTGCTGGTGCCCTCGTGGGTGGGGATCGCGTCGATCAAGTGGGTCGGCGACATCGAGGTGTCCGCGCAGCCGCTGTTCTCGCCGTGGAACACCACCTTCTACCGGCTGTTCGGCCCCGCCCACCCGCAGGAGGGCAGCGCGCCGGTGACCCGGCAGACCATGAAGAGCGTCTTCGAGCTGGCGAGCGGCGCGACCTTCCCGGTGGGACGGGGACAGGTGCTGCACGGTCGCTCCTGGTCGGGCGCGGGCGCCGTCGCGCGCGTCGATGTCAGCACCGACGGCGGCGCGAACTGGCGCAGGGCCCGGCTGCACGACCGGCCCCGAGCCGACACCTGGACCCGCTGGTCCGTCACCTGGAAGCCCGACGCGACCGGTGCCACCCACCTCCTGGCCCGTGCCACCGACACGGCCGGTCGCCGCCAGCCGGACGTCGCCGTGCCCAACACCCAGGGCTATCTGTTCGACGCGGTGGTCCGGCATCCGGTGACCGTGATCTGACCGGGCAGCTGCACGGCGGGGCGCTTCACGAAGGGCCGGTTCACGAAGGGGCGCCGTGCGCCCGCGCGTTGCGCACGAACAGCCCGCGCAGATCGCGGACGGCCCGGGGAACCGGGCCGGCCGGACGGCTCTGCAGCACCAGAAGCACGTCGGTCGCGTCGCCGGCGAGCGGCCGTACGGTGATCGCGCCCCGCCGCTCCAGCAGGTCCCCGATGACACTGAAGTCGGGCAGCACGGTCGCCCCCAGTCCCTCGGCGACCATCAGCTTGCCCATCTCGGGGCACGCTCATGATGTGCGGCAGCAGCTCCCGCCCCTCGTCGCTGACCTTCGCACCGGACCGCTTGCGCTCCAGCAGGTCAACGCCGAGCTCACGCTCCAGATTGCGCACCGTCTCGCTGAGCGCCGGCTGGGACAGATGCAGTTCCTCGGCGGCGCGCCGCAGCGAACCGAGTCGCGCGACGGCGGCGATGTATTCGAGCTGTTTGATACGCACGCCAGGAGCGTGACCCGGGCCGCGCGCCGCGTTCAAGTGAAGCCCTGTCACAACCTCGTGAATACCGACTCTCAGCATGTGGAATCCCAACCGGGCATTCTTGACCTGCCGGAGTACCCGCTGCTTTGATCGATGGCATGAAGCGACAGGACCTCACGCGGCGACGCCATGTCGACCTCGCGCGTGTCTCCAGCTCCTGCTGTCGCTGTCGGGTCTGAGCGCACCGAGGGAAACCCTCGCACTCGCGCCGCTCTCTTCGCGCATTTCACTGCCGGTCGATTTCCGCGGTGATTTCGGCTTTCCCCGGGACGGCGATTCCGCACGCCTGAATCCCGATCACTGAACACGTTTCCCTGCCACGCACGCGCCCTGTTCGCGTGCGCAGTCATGCCAGGAGTTCCCCATGCCCGTACCGCCCGGATCCGACCCCCTGCGCTTCGCCTACTGGGTGCCGAACGTCAGCGGCGGCCTGGTCACCAGCACCATCGAGCAGCGCACCGACTGGGGCTACGACTACAACCGCGAGCTCGCCGTCCTCGCCGAGAACAACGGCTTCGACTACGCCCTCAGCCAGGTCCGCTACATGGCCGGCTACGGCGCCGAGTTCCAGCACGAGTCGACCAGCTTCAGCCTCGCCCTGCTGCTCGCCACCCAGCGCCTGAAGGTCATCGCCGCCGTACACCCCGGTCTGTGGCACCCCGGCGTCCTCGCCAAACTCGGTGCCACCGCCGACCACCTGTCGAACGGCCGCTTCGCCGTCAACGTCGTCAGCGGCTGGTTCAAGGGCGAGTTCACGGCCCTCGGCGAACCCTGGCTGGAGCACGACGAGCGCTACCGGCGCGCCGAGGAGTTCATCAGCGCGCTGCGCAGGATCTGGACCGAGGACCACGCCGAACTCGCCGGGGACTTCTACCGGGTACGCGACTTCACCCTCAAGCCCAAGCCGCTCAACACCCCCGAGCGGCCGCACCCGGAGATCTTCCAGGGCGGCAATTCCAGCGCCGCCCGCGCCATGGCCGGCCGTGTCTCCGACTGGTACTTCAGCAATGGCAAGGACTTCGACGGCGTCACCGAGCAGATCAACGACGTCCGCGCCTCCGCCGCCCGAGCGGGCCGCAGCGCACCGAAGTTCGGGCTCAACGGCTTCCTCATCGCCCGCGACACCGAGGCCGAGGCCCGCGAGACGCTCCGCGAGATCGTCGCCAAGGCCAACACCGAGGCCGTCCACGGCTTCCGCGACGCCGTCCAGCAGGCCGGTCCGTCCACCGCCGACGGCAAGGGCATGTGGCAGGACTCCAGCTTCGAGGACCTGGTCCAGTACAACGACGGCTTCCGCACGGGTCTGATCGGCACGCCCGAGCAGATCGCCGAGCGGATCGTCGCCTACAAGCGGCTCGGCGTCGACCTCTTCCTCCTCGGCTTCCTGCACTACCTGGAAGAGGTCGAGTACTTCGGCAAGCGGGTGTTGCCCCTCGTCCGCGAACTGGAGGCCCAGGAGGCCGAGTCGGAGCCCGTCGCCGCCGCCCACGCCTGACCGCCATCCGCATCCGCTCCCCCACACGAGACGAAAAGGGGTTCCCATGAGCACCGCCACACCGGCCGACTGGAAGACCGCCCCCACCCCGAAGGACACCGAGGGCTGGCTCGCCCGTGCCGCCGAGGTCGCCGCAGTCCTCGCCACCGACGCCGCCGCCCGCGACAAGGCCGCCGCCACCCCGTACGCCGAGGTCCAGCTGCTGAAGGACGCCGGCCTGGTCACCCTCCTCGGACCCGTCGAGCACGGCGGCGCGGGCCAGGACTGGCCCACCGCCTACCGCGTCGTCCGCGAGGTCGCCAAGGCGGACGGCTCCATCGGCCAGCTGCTCGGCTACCACTACCTGTGGAACTGGGCCGCCCGGCTGGTCGCCACCCGCGAACAGTGGGAGCACGTGGAGGCCGAGGCCGCCCGCAACCAGTGGTTCTTCGGAGGCGCGGTCAACCCGCGCGACGAGGACGTGGTGGTGAAGGACGAGGGCGACACCCTCACCTTCACCGGCCGCAAGTCCTTCTCGACCGGCAGCAAGGTCTCCGACGTCACCGTGCTCGAAGGCGTCCTGGAGGGCACCGACGACCACGTGTTCGCCATCGTCCCGTCCGACAGCGAGGGCCTGATCTTCCACGACGACTGGGACAACATCGGGCAGCGCCTCACCGAGAGCGGCGGCGTCACCCTCGACGCCGTACGCGTCCCCTGGTCGGCCGCCGCGGGCTATGTGGACAAGAGGTTCCGGCCGCGCGTCTACAACACCCTGAACGTGCCGACCATCCAGCTCGTCTTCGTCAGCTTCTACCTCGGCATCGCCGCAGGCGCCCTGGAGACCGCCGCCGGCTACACCCGGACCAAGTCCCGCGCCTGGCTGCACGGCGGCCACGAGCACGCCGTCGACGAGCCGTACGTCATCGACACCTATGGCGATCTCACCGCCAAGCTGTGGGCCGCCGAAGCGCTGGCCGACGCCGTGGCCGCCGAGGGTCAGAAGCTGCACGACGACCCCGACGCGGTCACCGAACGGGCCCGCGGCGAGTTCGAGGTGCGGGTGGCCGCGGTGAAGGCCCGCGCCACCGATGTGGCCCTGGAGGTCACCAACCGCATCTTCGAGGTGACCGGCGCCCGCGCCACCGCCTCCGCCGAGGGCCTGGACCGCTTCTGGCGCAACGTCCGCACCCACACCCTCCACGACCCCGTCGCCTACAAGCGCCGCGAGATCGGCCGCCACGTCCTCACCGGCGAACTGCCGCAGCCCACCTGGTACTCCTGAAAGGTCCTCCCATGGCCACCATCCTCTCCGTCTCCGGCAGCCCCTCCGCCACCTCCCGCACCGCGCGCCTGCTGCGTCACCTGGACGACCGGCTGATCGCCCAGGGACACGACGTGATCCCGCTCGACGTCCGCGCGCTCCCGCCGGAGGCCCTGCTGCACGCCCAGTTCCGGCACCCGGCGATCGTCGAGGCCACCGCCCTCTTCGAGCAGGCGGACGGCATCGTGATCGGTACCCCCGTCTACAAGGCCGCCTACTCCGGCCTGCTGAAGTCGCTGCTCGACCTGCTCCCGCAGTACGCGCTGGCGGGCAAGACGGTCCTGCCGCTGGCCACCGGCGGCACCACCGCCCACGTCCTGGCCATCGACTACGCCCTGCGCCCGGTCCTGAACTCCATGGGCCCCGCCCACATCACGCCGGGCTGGTTCACACTCGACAAGGAGATCACCGTCGCCGACGACGGCACCCTGACCGTCGCGCCCGGCGCCGCCGAGGCCCTGGCCCAGGTCACCGACCAGTTCTCGCTCGCCCTCGGTGGCCGCCCGACGGTGCTGGCGGCCACCGGATGACCGCGGCGACCGTGCTCGCCGGCGACGCCGAGGCCCTCGGCGTCGCCGCCGAACTGGCCGCGGACTTCCGCAAGGACGCCGCCGAGCGGGACGCGCGGCGCCGGCTTCCGCACCCGGAACTGGAGCGGCTGTCCGCCTCCGGGCTGCTGGGTGTGACGGTGCCCGCGGAGTTCGGCGGTGCGGACGTCCGTACGGAGACCCTCGCCGAGATCTTCCGGCTGCTGGCCTCGGCGGACGCCAGCCTCGCCCAGATCCCGCAGAGCCACTTCGTGTACGTGGGCGTGCTGCGCCGGCAGGGGACGCGGGAGCAGCAGGAGTTCCTCTTCGGCGAGGTACTGGCGGGAAAGCGGTTCGGCAACGCCCAGTCCGAGGCGGGCACCAGCCACGTCCAGGACATCCGTACCCGGCTCAGGCGCCGCCCGGACGGCTCGTACGTCCTCGACGGCGTCAAGCACTACTCGACCGGCGCCCTGTTCGCCGACCGGACCCGTCCTCGCCCGCGCCGACGACGACAACCTGCACGTGGCGTACGTGCCGCGGGACGCACCCGGCCTCACGGTCGTGGACGACTGGGACGGCATGGGCCAGCGCACCACCGCCAGCGGCACCGTCCGCCTGGAGTCGGTGCCCGTGCCCGCCGCCCGCGTGGTGCCGCACCACCTCACCTTCCGGGGGCCTCAACTCCACGGCGCCGTGGCCCAGTTGCTGCACGCGGCCATCGATGCGGGGATCGCCGCCGGAGCGCTGGCCGAGGCCGTGGAGTTCGTCCGCACGAAGAGCCGCCCCTGGTTCGAGAGCGTCGACGAAGGCCACGCCACCGCAGCCGACGACCCGCTGCTGATCCAGCGCTTCGGCGAACTGGCGATCCGGGTACGGGCCGCCGACGCGCTGCTCGTCACCGCGGCACGCTCCGTGGACGCCGCCCGCGCCGACCTGACCGACGACTCGGCAGCCGAGGCCTCGATCGACGTGGCAGCCGCCAAGGTGACGGCGGCGGAAGCGGCCCTGGAGGTCGGCAGTGCCCTCTTCGAGGTGGCCGGCACCCGCTCCGCCCTCGACTCCCTGGGCCTGCACCGCCATTGGCGCGACGCCCGCACCCACACCCTGCACGATCCGGCCCGCTGGAAGGTCCAGCACATCGGCCGCTACGTGCTGAACGGCACCAGGCCGCCCCGGCACGGCCTGCTCTGACGAGCGTTCCCCTCAACCACCTCCCCGATCGGAGCCCCGCGTGTCCCTGACCTTCCACTGGTTCCTGCCCACCAACGGCGACAGCCGCCACGTCGTCGGCGGCGGCCACGGCACCCCCGCGACGGCATCCGGCCGGGACCGGCCGCCGACGGTCGCCTACCTCAGCCAGATCGCCCGCGCGGCAGAGGACCTGGGCTTCGTCGGCGCGCTCACCCCCACCGGCGCCTGGTGCGAGGACGCCTGGCTCACCACCGCCATGGTCAGCCAGCACACCGAGCGTCTGAAGTTCCTGGTCGCCTTCCGGCCCGGCTTCGTCTCGCCGACCCTCGCGGCGCAGATGGCGGCCACCTTCCAGCGGCAGTCCGGCGGACGGCTCCTGCTGAACGTCGTCACGGGCGGCGAGAACCACGAGCAGCGCGCCTACGGCGACTTCCTCGACAAGGACGACCGGTACCGCCGTACCGGTGAGTTCCTGCAGATCGTGCGGGAGTTGTGGGAGGGCAAGACCGTCGACCTGGTCGGCGAGCACCTCCAGGTCGAGGACGCGAGGCTGGCCCGGGTGCCCGACCCGGTCCCGGAGGTGTACTTCGGCGGCTCCTCACCGATCGCCGGGGAGATCGCCGCCCGGCACGTCGACGTCTACCTCACCTGGGGAGAGCCGCCGGCCGCCGTCGCCGAGAAGATCGCCTGGGTCCGGGCGCTGGCCGAGAAGGAGGGCCGCAGCGTCCGCTTCGGCATCCGTCTGCACGTCATCACCCGGGACACCGCCGAGCAGGCGTGGGCGGAGGCCGGGCGGCTGCTGGCCGGCTTCGACACGGAAACCGTGCGGGCCGTACAGGCCGGTCTCGCCCGCAGCGAGTCCGAGGGGCAGCGGCGCATGCTCGCGCTGCACGGCGGCAGCAGCGACGACCTGGAGATCTACCCGAACCTGTGGGCCGGGATCGGGCTGGTGCGTGGCGGGGCGGGCACCGCGCTCGTCGGCAGTCACGACGAGGTCGCCGAGCGGATCGCCGAGTACCACCGGCTGGGCATCGACGAGTTCGTGCTCTCCGGCTATCCGCACCTGGAGGAGGCGTACTCGTTCGGCGAGGGCGTGCTGCCGCGACTGGAGGCGCAGGGGCTGTGGAGCCACCCGTTCCGCAGCGCGACGGCACCTCGCCCCGAGGCTCAGATCCCCTTCGCTGAGCGGTAATCGGCCACGAGGGACACATATTCCCTAGATTTCCTATCGAATTACTAGGGAAGTGTTGACCCTGGTCGGTGGAGCGAGTGAGGATGACGCTGACCCGGTCGGCCGGGCAGCCAGGCACCGCGTTCTCTTCGGCCATGAAGGAAGTCCGCCATGACAACCGAAACAGGAACGAGGTGTGTCGACTGGCTGCACACGGCCCGTGAGCTGGCGGACGACCTCGCCACGGACGCGGTCGAGCGCGAGCAGGCCGGCAAGCCACCCCTCGACGAGGTCGCCCGGCTGCGCGAATCGGGCATGCTCACGCTGCTCGTACCGGCCGACCACGGCGGAGGCGGCGCGGACTGGCGCACCGCCTACGCCGTCGTCCGGACCATCGCCGCTGCCGACGGGGCCATCGGCCACCTGCTGGGCAGCCACTACTTCCTGTCCTTCTGCGCCCGGTTCTTCGCCGGCCCCGACCGCGCCGCGCGGATCGAGCGGGCCTTCACGGCGGGGGAGTGGTACTGGGGCGGCGGTATCGCCTCGCAGGAACCGCCGCTCATGCTGACCCCCACGGCCAACGGCTATCTGCTGGACGGCCATCAGCGGTACGGCTCCGGAGTCGGGGTCGCCGACCGGCTGGTGGTCCGCGCCGCCGTGCCCGGCATCGGCGAACCCCTCGCCGTCCTGGTCGACCCCGCCCACCCCGGCCTCGTGAGCGGCAGCGGCGGCGACACCTTCGGCCAGCGGCTGGCAGCCGCCGGCGGTGTCGGGTTCGACGCCGTGTCGGTCGCGGCCGACGACGTGCTCGGCTCCCTCTCCTCCGACGAGGGCGCTCTGTCACCCTTCGCCGGCCTCGCCGCACCGACCGCACGGCTGGTCTCCGCCCACTTCTGCCTCGGCGTCGCCGAGGGGCTGCTCGGCGAAGTCCGCGAGCACGGACGGGCGGTGCGGTCCCCCTGGCAGCCGTTCTCCCCGCAACCCTGGCCGGGGCACCCGCCACAGGACCCGTACGTGCTGACGGCGTTCGGTGAGCTCGCCGTCGGCGCACGTGCCGCCTCGGCCCTCGCCGACCAGGCGGTGGACGCCCTGAACCGCGGTCTGACGCGGGGCGAGGACCTCGACGACGAGGAGTGCGCGGAGATCGCCGTCCTCGCGAGCGCGGCCGAGGCCGCCGCCTCCCGGGCCGCGCAGGAGATCACCGCCCGGGCCCTGGACGCCGTGGGCGCGCCCGCCGCCTTCGCCCGCCACGGCCTGGACCGCTTCTGGCGCGACACCCGCACGCACACCCTGCGTGAGCCGATCGCCCACAGACTGCGCGAGGTCGGGGACTACTTCCTCAACGGGGCGCACCCGCCGTTCAGCCTTCCCGCCTGACCCGACGAGTCGGCCGGTGGGGACGAGCGCGGCAGTGATGGATAATCTCAGCATGCGGATCTCGGCGAGGGCGGACTATGCGGTGCGGGCGGCGTTGGAGCTGGCCGCGGCCGGTGACGACACCTCGCTCAAGGCCGAAGCGATCGCGGCGGCCCAGGGCATCCCGCACAAGTTCCTGGAGGGCATCCTCGGGGACCTGCGCCGCGGCGGACTCGTGGTCAGTCAGCGCGGCGGCAAAGGCGGCTACCGGCTCGCCCGCCCGGCCGACTCGATCCCGATCGCGGACGTGATCCGCGTGGCCGACGGCCCCCTGGTCTCGGTGCGCGGCGTACGCCCGCCGGACCTCTCCTACATCGGCCCCGCGGAGTCCCTGCTGCCGCTGTGGATCGCCGTACGCGCGAACGTCCGCAAGATCCTCGGCGAGGTCACTCTGGCCCACGTGGCAGCGGCCAAGCTGCCCGACGACGTCCTGAGCCTCGCGGACGACCCCGATGCGTGGACGAACCCCTGACCGGCGTCTCGCAGCTCTTCGGTGGCGCCCGCATCAGTCGGCCGGCTTCTCCCACACCGACACGTGCTTGCCGCTCTCGCTCGTGAACGGCTCGCGCGTCCAGTTCTCCCACCGGTCGCGCAGCCGCAGACCGGCGAGCCGGGCCATCAGGTCCAGCTCGGCCGGCCAGACGTACCGGAACGGGATGGACCAGTGCTCGGCACGGCCGTCCACGATGGTGACGTAGTTGGAGCTCATCGCCTGGGTGGCGACGTCGTAGGTGTCGAACGCCCACTGGGTGTCGCTGATGTGGAACGGTACGGCGCTCTGCCCGGGCGGCAGCCGGCGCAGAGCGGGCACGCCCACCTCCACCACGAAGCAGCCACCGGGCCGCAGATGGGCGGCCGCGTTGCGGAAGCAGTCGACCTGGGCGTCCTGGGTCGTCAGATTGTCGATCGTGTTGAACACGAGGTAGGCGAGCGCGAACTCGCCCGCCACCCGCGTCGTCGCGAAGTCCCCGATCGTCACCTCGACGGCGTCACCGCCGGGCTTCGCACGAAGCCTGTCCACCATCGCGCGGGACAGGTCGATGCCGTGCACCGGGACCCCGCGGCCGGCCAGCGGCAGCGCGATCCGGCCGGTGCCGATGCCGAGTTCGAGCGCCGGGCCGTCGCCGGCGAGTCCGGCCAGCAGGTCGACCGCGGGGCCCACCACGTCGGCGCGGAACATGTCCGCCGCTGACGTGTCGTAGGTGGCCGCGATGTTCTCTCCGAAGTAGCCGTCTTCATCGATCACACCGGGACGGTACTGCCGACCGCCGCCGCGGGGCACGTGAATTTCGCCGTCGGCCGTCGCTCGACCGGGGTGCTGGCACCACCGTGAACCGGGGGCTGGGACGACTGCCCTCGGCACCGTCTCCGCCTAGCTTCGTGGCAGGAGGAAGCCAGGAATTCCAAGGGACTAGGGGGAACGGTCATGGGGGCAATGAGCAGGAGGAACGTGCTGCGCGGCGGCCTGGTCGCCACGACGGCGGGGGTCGTGGCGCCCGGGACGGTCGCGGGAGCGGTCGCGGCTGCGGACGAGGCGTCCTGCCCGCCGCCGCCCGGACCGGCGATGGTCGGACAAGGTGATCCGCGGTACCGGTCCCTGGCGTCCCGGGGGTACAACCGACGGTTCGTGGGCGAGCCGGAGCACGTCTGGGTGGTCGGTACGACCGCGCACGTGGTCCGGGCCGTGCAGCAGGCGGTCGACAGCGGCCGCCGGATCACGGTCCGCAGCGGCGGCCACGGGTTCGAGAACTTCGTCGCCGACCCGGCCGTGGAGGTGGTCGTCGACATGTCCGCCCTGACAGGTGTCTCCTACGACCCCGGCCGCCGAGCCTTCGCCGTCGAGGCCGGTGCCCTGCTGGGTGAGGTGTACCGGAGGCTGTATCTGGGCTGGGGAGTGACGGTTCCGGCCGGCTGGTGTGCCGACGTGGGCGTCGGCGGGCATGTCCTGGGCGGTGGCTATGGTCCGCTGTCGCGGCTGATGGGCCTGTCCGTCGACCATCTGCACGCGGTCGAGGTGGTCGTCGTGGACCGGCAGGGCCGGGCGCGTGCCGTGGTGGCCACCCGCGAACTCTCCGATCCCCACCGGGACTTGTGGTGGGCCCACACCGGTGGCGGACCCGGCACCTTCGGCATCGTCACCCGCTACTGGTTCCGCACCCCCGGCGCCGCCGGCGACGACCCGTCCGGCCTGCTGCCCGCGCCGCCGTCGAGCGTGCTGAGCTTCTCGGTCACCTGGGACTGGCAGAAACTGGACAGGACGTCCTTCGCCCGGCTGGTCCGCAACCACGGGGAGTGGGCCGAGAAGCACAGCGCCCCGGACTCGCCGTACCTCGCCCTCTACAGCGAACTCGCGCTCACCCGCCGCCCGTCGGGGACGGTCCTCATGATCGGGCAGGTGGCAGCGGACTCCGGCGCCGAGCGGATGCTGGACGAGCACCTCGCCGCGATCAACCGGGGCGTGCCGGTCCAGCCCGTGCGCACCGTCCGGAACCAGGCCTGGTTGGCAGCCGCCCTGGCCGGCTCGCCGGGCGACCCGGCCCCCGCTACCGGCTGAAGGTCAAGTCCGGCTATCTGCGCCGCCGCTTCAGCGACCGGCAGATCGACGCCCTGCACCACCACCTCACCCGCTCCGACTACGACCACCCGGCCGGCAGCGTGAGCCTCTACACCCACGGCGGCAAGGTCAACGCCGTGGCGCCGGACACGACCGCGACCCCCCACCGCGACGCGATCATCAAGATGTTCTTCGTCAACGGATGGGAGGACCCCCGGGACGACGCCCGGCACATCGGCTGGCTGCGCGAGCTCTACGAGGACGTGTACGCCGACACCGGCGGCGCCCCGGCGGCGGCCGACGGCGCGTTCATCAACTACCCGGACACCGACCTCGCCGACCCCGCCCGGAACACCGGCGCTCCCTGGCAGACCCTGTACTTCGGCGACAACCACCGCCGCCTCCGGCGCGTCAAGGCGAAGTGGGACCCCCGCGACGTCTTCCGCCACGCCCTGTCGGTACGCGCGGCGTGAATGTGACTGCTCAATCCGCGGACGCCGTCTTGACGTGGGCCGCGCGCGGACCGACACTCTCATCAGATTTCCTAGTGAATTGGTAGGGAAGCATGGGGCGTCCTGAGTCGGTCACCGGTCGAGTGAGCCGTACGCCCCTTCTCACGTCCCGCCGTCACATCGACCTGCTCCGCGTCTGCAGCGCGATCTGACCCCCTGAGCCGAGCCTCCACGTCGCTTCCGTACGTGTACGTCCACACGCCTGCCCCGGGGAGAGTCATGTCCGTCACACCGCTGGCCGCCCATCCGTCCGCACCGACCGCTCCCGCCTTCCGGGGCCGGATCGGCCGGGACGAGCGCAGCGGCCACTACGCCGTGCCGCGCCGCTACCGCCTCCACCTGACGACCGCCTGTGCGGACGGCCTGCGCATCGCCGTCGCCCACAGCCTGCTGCGCCTCGACGACGTGTGTCCGGCGACCTTCCTGCCCGCGATCCCCGACTGCGCCGACGGCGGGCACGCAGCGCTGCGTCCGCTGTACGACGCCAGTGTTCACCGGTACGCCGGACCGGCCCTCGCGCCGGTCCTCAGCGACGACTGGTCCGGGCGCATCGTGAGCACGCACGCCCCCGACATCACCCGCGACCTCGCCCGGCGCTTCGGCGGCTGTCGCCTGGAGCTCTACCCGTGCGGCGCGGAGTCGGAGATCGAGGCGGTCGAGCGGATGTGCGCACAGGACATCGAGGAGGCCGCGCAGGCCGCGGGGGCGGCCGGTGCCGAGCGGGCGGAGCGGGACGAGGCGCTCGGGACCCTGCTGCGTGCGCTGGGCGCGCTGGACCGGTGGCTGGACGGGCGCGAATACCTGATTCGCGATCAGATCACGGCCGCCGACGTCGAGTTGTGGGTCACGCTCGTCCAACTCGACACCGTGCACCGGCACCACCTGGACGCCGCAGCGGTGCAGCGCGTCGCCGCGCACGCCACCCTGTGGGCCTACGCCCGCCGGCTCGCCGCGCACCCGGCCTTCGGTGCGCATCTCGACCTCGACGCCATCTCCCGCCGCCACCACGCCCGTTGCCGGGGCCTGGAGGACGCCGGAGCGGCCGTCCAGATCCTGGACTGGGCGGCCCACGCGGCAGCCGGAACCGGGGCACGAGCGCAGGTCGAGCGGCCGAAGAAGGACAGCGGCCTCGCCCAGCCCCTCGCCGACGCGATCAACCACCTGATCGACAACGGCCAGTACGCCAAGTGGCTCGCCGCCTGGAACCTCTCGGGCGAGGCAGTGGCCAAGTCGGAGGTCAACCCGCCCGGGCTGCCGTTGGACAACTCCTGACGGGAACAACCTGCCGACGTCGGCGCGTTGTGACTGATGTCGAGATGTGCGAGGCGCGAAGCGCGCGACGTGGAGGACGGAGGTGGCGGACGTGACGCACATGTTCCACGCCGTCCACCTCCACTCCCGGCCCCACATCGACCTCCAGCGCGTGGCCGGCGCGCTCTGTTGCTCCTGACCCGTTCCTCCACCGCCGAGCCCACCCCTGCGTGAGTCCCCTCGGCGTTCTTGTCACGGACTTCCAGGAAGGCACCGACTCGTGTCCTCAACACCCTCTCCCTCCCTGCATCTCGCCGTCGCCCTGGACGGCACCGGCTGGCATCCCGCCTCCTGGCGCGAGCCGGTGGCCCGCCCCCGGGACCTGTTCACCGCCGGGTACTGGACCGACCTGGTCACCGAGGCCGAGCGCGGACTGCTCGACTTCGTGACCCTCGAGGACGGCCTCGGTCTCCAGTCCTCCCACTTCCTGGATCCGGACGAGCGCACCGACCAGGTCCGTGGCCGCCTCGACGCCGTCCTCATCGCCTCCCGTGTGGCCCCGCTGACCAGCCGCATAGGTCTGGTGCCGACGGTCGTCGCCACCCACACGGAGCCGTTCCACATCTCCAAGGCGATCGCCACCCTCGACTACGTCAGCGCCGGGCGCGCCGGTCTGCGCGTGCAGATCACCGCCCGCCCGAATGAGGCCGCGCACTTCGGCCGCCGCACCGTCGGGCGCATCGAGGCCTACGACAGTCCGGCCGCGCAGGAGGTCGTGACCGACCTCTTCGACGAGGCCGCCGACCACGTGGAGGTGGTGCGCCGCCTCTGGGACAGCTGGGAGGACGACGCCGAGATCCGGGACGCCGCCACCGGGCGCTTCATCGACCGCGACAAGCTCCACTACATCGACTTCGAGGGCCGGCGCTTCAGCGTCAGGGGCCCCTCCATCACACCCCGCCCGCCGCAGGGCCAGCCGATCGTCAGCGCCCTCGCCCACGACACCGTCCCGTACTGGCTCGTGGCCCGCGCCACCGACGTCGGATACGTCACCCCGCACGACGCCGACGAGGCCCGCGCGATCGTCGACCGGGTCCGCGCCGAGCAGGACGCCGCGGGTCGGGCCGCCGAGCCCCTGCACATCTTCGGAGACATCGTGGTCTTCCTCGACGACGACCCGGCCGCCGCAAGGGCACGCCGGGAACGGCTGGACGTGCTCGCGGGACAGCCGTACACGAGTGACGCCCTGATCTTCGCCGGTGCCCCCACTCAACTCGCCGATCTGCTCCAGGACTTGCGCGGGGCAGGGCTCTCCGGCTTCCGGCTTCGGCCCGCCGTCGCGGGCCATGACCTTCCGGCGATCACCCGGGGACTCGTCCCCGAACTCCAGCGCCGGGGCGCCTTCCGCCGTGCCTACGAGGCCTCCACCCTGCGCGGCCTGCTGGGCCTGGCCCGCCCCGCCAACCGCTACTCCCCCAGGCTCTCGACTTCGCTCGAGCCCGGGGGGACCCCCATCGCCTGAGCCGGAAGGACCCGCAGCCATGACCAAACCGCTGAAGCAGATCCACCTGGCCGCCCACTTCCCCGGTGTCAACAACACCACCGTGTGGAGCGACCCGCGGGCCGGCAGCCACATCGAGTTCAGCTCCTTCGCCCACTTCGCCCGGACCGCCGAACGCGCCAAGTTCGACTTCCTGTTCCTCGCCGAAGGACTCAGGCTCCGTGAACAGGGCGGGAAGATCTACGACCTGGACGTCGTCGGCCGCCCCGACACCTTCACGATCCTCGCCGCGCTCGCCGCCGTCACCGAGCACATCGGCCTGACCGGCACCATCAACTCCACCTTCAACGAGCCCTACGAGGTCGCCCGCCAGTTCGCCGGCCTCGACCACCTCTCCGGCGGCCGCTCCGCCTGGAACGTCGTCACCTCCTGGGACGCCTTCACCGGCGAGAACTTCCGCCGCGGCGGCTTCCTGCCGCAGGACGAGCGCTACTCCCGCGCCAAGGAGTTCCTCGCCACGGCGAACGAGCTCTTCGACTCCTGGCACGGCGACGAGATCGTCGCCGACCAGGAGACCGGCACGTTCCTGCGGGACGCCAAGGCCGGCGCCTTCGTCCACACCGGGCAGCACTTCGACATCCACGGACAGTTCAACGTCCCGCGCTCGCCCCAGGGCCGCCCGGTCATCTTCCAGGCCGGCGACTCCGAGGAGGGCCGCGAGTTCGCCGCCGCGGAAGCGGACGCCATCTTCAGCCGGCACGGCACCCTCGAGGGCGGCCGGGCCTTCTACACGGACGTGAAGTCCCGCCTGGCCAAGTACGGCCGCGGCCCGGACCAGCTGCTCATCCTGCCCGCCGCAACCTTCGCCCTCGCCGACACGGACGCCGAGGCCGAGGCACTCGCCCGCGAGGTGCGCCGCCGACAGGTCAGCGGGGCCACCGCCCTCAAGCACCTGGAGTTCGTCTGGAACCGGGACCTGTCCTCGTACGACCCGGAAGGGCCCCTCCCCGACATCGACCCGGACGTCGGCGACGACCACATCTCCAAGGGGCGCGCCCAGGTCCGCATGTACCGGGACCCGCTGGCCACCGCCCGTGAGTGGCGCGAACTGGCCGAGGCCAACAAGTGGTCCATCCGTGACCTGGTCATCAACACCGGCAACCGGCAGAACTTCGTCGGCTCCCCGGCCACCATCGCCAGGACCATCAACGACTTCGTCCAGGCCGACGCGAGCGACGGCTTCATCCTCGTCCCGCACATCACCCCGGCCGGCCTCGACGACTTCGCCGACAAGGTCGTCCCGCTGCTTCAGGAACAGGGCGTGTTCCGCACGGAGTACGAAGGCACGACCCTGCGCGAACACCTCGGCCTGACGCACCCCGACGGGCACCGCGACGAGCGGCTCGCGTCGTGAAGTTCATCGCGATCACCCTGATCGTGCACCGCCCTGATCCGGTCACCGGGGCGAAGAAGCCGACGCACGAGCGCTTCCGCGAGGTCCTCGACAACGCCCTGCTCGCCGAGGAGCTGGGCTTCGACGGCTTCGGCGTGGGGGAGCGGCACGAGCGGCCGTTCATCTCCTCGTCCCCCACGGTCGTCCTCAGCCACGTCGCAGCCCTGACGAAGCGGATACGGCTCTTCACGGCCGTGACGACGCTCAGCCTGCTCGACCCGGTGCGCGCCTACGAGGACTACGCCACCCTCGACCACCTCTCCGAGGGCCGCCTCGACCTGATCATCGGCAAGGGCAACGGCGCGGCCCAGCGCGACCTGTTCCACGTCACACCCGAGGACCAGTGGGACCGCAACGCAGAGAGCTACGAGGTCTTCCGGCGGATCTGGCGCCAGGACAAGGTGACCGCGGCGACCCGCTTCCGCCCGCCGCTGACGGACGCCGAGGTGTGGCCGCGGCCCTACCAGCAGCCCGTCCGGGTCTGGCACGGCAGCGCCACCAGCAAGGAGTCGGTCGACCTGGCCGCCCGCTACGGCGACCCGCTCTTCTCCGCGAACGTCACCCACCCCATCGAGCCGTACGCCGAGTTGATCCGCCACTACCGCGAGCGGTGGGAGCACTACGGCCACGACGCGGCGGACATCGCGATCGGGGCCGGCACGGCGGGCATCCACGTGGCCCCCACGTCCCAGCAGGCCCTGGCCGCCTACCGGCCGGTCTTCGAGGCCAACCTGGCCTTCTACCGGCAGGCGGGGCTGCCTGTCGTGTTCGAGACGCTGGAGGACTTCGTCGAGCGCAGCTCCGCCCTGATCGGCAGCCCGCAGCAGGTCATCGACAAGGTGCACCGCTACCACGAGCAGTTCGGCCACACGGCGGTCCACGTCCAGGCGGACGCGAGCGGCCTCACCGACACCCAGCACCGCGACTCGCTGGAACTGTTCCAGTCGGCGGTGACACCCGTGCTGCGCAAGGACATCCCGGACCCGCCCTTCGCATGGGCCCCGGTGCTTCCGGCCTCACCGACCGCGCAGGAGCGAGTCCATGTCTGACATCCCCCTCGGCGTCCTGGACCTGATCCCGATCTCCTCCGGCTCGACGGCAGCGGACGCCCTGCGCAACTCCATCGACCTCGCCCGGCAGACCGAACGCCTCGGCTACGCCCGCTACTGGTTCGCCGAACACCATCTCAACCCCGGCGTGGCGGGTACGTCCCCCGCAGTCGCCCTGGCTCTGACCGCCGCGGCCACCTCCACCATCCGGCTCGGCTCCGGGGCCGTACAGCTCGGTCACCGGACCGCGCTGTCCACGGTCGAGGAGTTCGGCCTGATCGACGCCCTGCACCCCGGCCGTCTCGACCTGGGCCTCGGCCGCTCGGCCGGCCGCCCACCGGGGGAGAGGGCGACGACCGCGACGGCGACCCCGGTCGTCGACGGCCGCGCCCCCAACGGCCTGCTCATCCCGCCCCGCTTCTCCTTCGAGCACCTCCTCGGCTCACCCCGCATCGCCCTGCAGCGCACACTGCTCCTGCTGCCGGGCGCCGAGTCGCAGGACTACGCCGAGCAGATCGACGACATCCTCGCCCTGCTGGCCGGCACTTACCGCTCCCCGGAGGGCATCGAGGCACACGCGGTGCCGGGCGAGGGCGCCGACGTCGAGGTGTGGATCCTGGGCAGCAGCGGCGGCCAGAGCGCCGAGGCCGCAGGCGCCCGCGGCCTGCGCTTCGCCGCGAACTACCACGTCAGCCCGGCCTCCGTCCTGGAGGCGGTGGACGGCTACCGCTCCTTCTTCCACCCCTCCGAGTTCCTCGACAAGCCCTACGTCAGCGTCTCGGCCGACGTCGTGGTCGCCGCCGACGACGCGACGGCCCGCGAACTCGCGGCGGGCTACGGCCCCTGGGTCCGCAGCATCCGCACCGCCGAGGGCGCCATCGAGTACCCGACCCCCGAGGAGGCCCGCGCCCACCCGTGGAGCGACGAGGACCGGGCGCTGGTCCAGGACCGCGTCGATACACGGTTCGTGGGGTCGGCGGGCCGGGTGGCCGATCAGCTGGAGCAGCTTCAGGAGGCCACCGGTGCCGACGAGTTGCTGATCACGACGATCACGCACGACCACGCCGACCGGGTGCGGTCGTACGAACTGCTGGCGCGGGAGTGGAGTCGTAGGTGGAGAACCCGTTGTCCTGGCTCTCCAGCGCGTACACCTCGGCGGCCACGTCACCGGAGTCGTGGATCGGGTGCCCGGCGGTGACCTCGCCGAGGCGGCGGCCGAACTCGATCTGCGCGGTGTCGTCCAGGCCGTCCTGGCCACGCAGAAAGAGCACCTTGTACGCCACGAGCGCTTCCCGGATCGCCTGGATCTGCTCGTCGCCGAGGCGAGCGAGGTCGACACCGTGCAGCTCGGCGCCGAAGTTCGGGCCGAGGGGGGTGAGGGGGAGCTGGGGCGGGGCGATGACGGTCATCCGAACATCCCTTCTTGGATACGGAGTTCAGGCAGCGGCGGCTGTCTTGACGGCGTGGGACACCTGGGCGCGCAGCTCGGCGAACTCCCGTGACTCGCGCAGCTCGTCGGCGTCGACCCCATCGCGGGGGAGGTCGACCGGCAGGTCCAGGGCGACGGTCCCCGGAGCCTTCGTCAGCACGACGATGCGGGAACCGAGGAACACCGCCTCCTCGGCGGAGTGGGTCACGAACACGGTGGTCCGGCCGGTGACCTGGCGTACGTCGTCCTGGAGCCGCTCCCGGGTCAGCGCGTCCAGCGCCGCGAACGGCTCGTCGAGCAGGAAGAGGGGGTTCTCGGCGGCCAGGGCACGGGCGATGGCGACGCGCTGCTGCTGCCCGCCCGAGATCTCCCAGACGTGCCGCTTCTCGGTGCCCCCCAAGCCGACGCGGGCGAGCAACTCGGACCGCCGCAGCGGCCATTGGGCGCGCTCCACGCCCGCATACCGCAGCGCCACGTCGATGTTGCCCTGCACGGTCCGCCATGGGAACAGCCGCGGCGACTGGAACACCACCCCGGCCGCCTCGCCGGGCCGTGGCGCCTTGCCGGACACCCGCACCGAACCCTGCGTGGCCCGCTCGAACCCGGCGATCAGCCGCAGCAGGGTGCTCTTGCCGCAGCCGGAAGCGCCCACCAGGACGAGGAACTCGCCCGCGGGGACGGTCAGATCGACCGGACCGACGGCCGTGACGGGACCGTACCGATGGGTGACGTGCTCGATCCGGACGGAACCGTCCAGCGCGGGCTCGACTGCACCCTCGACAGTGTCACTTGAGGACATCGGGGAGTCCCTTCAGGTAGAACGCCTTGCGGACGACGGCCTCGGAGGGTGCCGCGTCGATCTGCTTCTGGCCGGCGAGGAACTGGGCGGTGTCGGTGACGTAGGTCAGCAACTTGCCCGGGCTGCCGTCGGTGCCCAGCCAGTCGGCGGAGGTGACCTGCTCCGGGGTGAGGAACACCCCCTGCGCGAGCTGTGCCTTGGCGTCGGCGGTGCTGATGCCGAGCTCGGCGGAGACGTCCTTGACCGCTCCGTCCGGGTCGGACTTCAGCAGCCGCAGCGCCTGAGCCTGCACCGACCGCCAGGTGTCGATCACCTTGGGAGCGCGGGCGATCAGCTCGTCCGACACGACGGCCAGGTCGAGTGTCGGCTTGCCCGCAGCGCCGATCTCCTTGCTGCTCGTCAACTGTTTGCCGGTCTTGCGGAGTTCGTCGAGGGTGGGCAGCCAGACATAGGCGGCATCGATGTCACCGCGCTGCCAGGCGGCGAGGATCGGCTGCGGCTGCAGGTCGATCAGCTTGACGTCGGACGTCTTCAGCCCGGCCTGCTCCAGCGCCGCCAGCAGGCTGTAGTGCGAGGTGGAGGCGAACGGGGTGGCGATGGTCCGGCCCTTGAGGCCGGCGACGTCGGTGATGCCGCTCTGCTTACGGGCCACGAGGGCCTCGTTCTCGCCCGCCACGTCCAGGATGAAGGCGACCTTGTACGGGACCGGCGAACTGCCCGACACTCCGCGGGCGAACGGACTCGACCCGAGCGCGGCGATGTCGAGGGACTTGCCGATGAAGGCCTGGTTGACGCCGGCGCCGGAGTCGAACTTGATCCAGGAGATCTTGTAGTCCGGCAGCGCCTTCTCCAGCAGCTTGCGCTGCTTCACGATCAAGTCCCCGCTGGGGAAGGCGAAGTAGCCGATCCGCAGCTGCCTGGAGCCGCCGGACGAGGCCGCCGAGCTGTCCGAGGAGCAGCCGGTGACGCCGGCGGAGACCGTGGCCAGGGCGCCGGCGAGCAGGAGCCGACGGGACGGGCCGGAGGGGACACGGGACATGTCAGGGCCGTTTCTGTGCAGAGGGGTTCTTCTACGCGAGACAGAGGGGGTTCTTCTGCGTGAGCAGAGGGGTGACTTCCAAGCGGTCCTGTGCGCTGTGCGCTATGCGCGGCCGCGCCACGGGACGACGGCGCGTTCCAGCCGTAGCAGCAACCCGTCGATGACGAGCCCGGAGACGCCGATGGCGATGATGCCGACGAGCACCACCGGGGTGTTGTTGTAGTTGGCGGCATCCTTGACCATGCCGCCGATGCCGGGCAGTCCGTTGACCAACTCGGCGGCGACGAGGGAGGAGTAGGCCACCCCCACGGCGAGCCGCACTCCGGTGAGCGTCTCCGGGAGAGCGGACGGGACGACGACGTCCCGGACGACGTCCAGCCGCGACGCGCCGAGGGCACGGGCCGCCTCGATGAGGCTCTTCGGTACGGCCGCCACGGCTGTCGTCGTCGACACCGCCACTGGCGGGAAGGCGGCCACCGCCAGCAGGGTCACCTTCGGCTCCTCGTTGATGCCCAGCCAGATGATCAGCAGGGATAAGTACGCCAGCGGCGGCAGCGTCCGCAGGAAGGTGATCCAGGGCTCGAACAGCGAGCGCACCCAGCCGACGGTGCCCATGAGCAGCCCGAAGACCACCCCGGCGGCGATGCCGATGCCGGCCCCGAGCGCGATGCGTCGCAGGCTGATGCCGAGGTGCTCGACGAGAGTGGTGCCGTTGTAGCCCCGTACGCCGTCGTGCGTGGTGGAGACGTCGATGAACGCGTCCCACACCCTGGCCGGCGGCGGAACCAGCGTGGCGCTCCATGTCCCGCTGGCCGCCAGCAGCTGCCACAGGACGAGGAAGAGCAGGAGCGAGCCGACCGGCAGTGCGACAGGGCGCACACGTGCCCACACGCCCCGCGCAGGCGAGCCGGGCCGGGGCGGCACATCGGCAGGCGTAGGGGTGCGATCAGGCTTGGACAGAGGGGGAGTTGTGGACACGGGGCGTCCTCCATGGGGCGCCGGGACATGAGCTGCTGCCGTCGACCGACATGGGCGGCGGGCCCCGAGCGGGAGTGATGCTGAACGAAGCGCAGAGAGCACCCTGCGACAGGGTGCGGGAACGCCCTCGCCGGGGTGCGACCACCGGGCGGCCAGGCGCGTGCGACAGGGCTACGTCAGCAACAACAACCCGAGCCCGGGCGTCGGCACAGGTCGATGACCAGGCGTCGCACCAAGGGCTCGGGATTCATGAGGCCCATTTCTACCCCAGCCGCAACCCGTCACCAAGAGGCGTCCACTCTCTGGAACACCGGCAGGACATCCTGTGCCGGCCGGTGCCGTGGCGTCGGCGTGGCCGGGAACGTCACCCTCCCCCGAAGGTGGCGTTCCCGGCCACTTTCCCCGGCGCCGGACTGTGGACTCTCACGTCCGAGCGCGTCAGCCGATCCGTGCCGTCACCAGCACATGACCGCTGTCTCCCCCGAACCCCAGCTGGAGTAGAGGCGCACTCTGACGTGATAGCGGCGGCCCTTGACGAGGCGGGCCCTGACGGTGGCGTTGTCCGGGGTGCCGCCGTCGTCCTGGGCGGTGAGGTACCGGGGTTCGCCGTCCCGTTCCTCGAAGACCACGACGACGGTGTCGCTGTCGCCGAAGGTGCCCACCGTGTATTCGCGGGTCTCCGGCGGCTCGACGACGAAGTCGGCCTGCTCCGCCGGACCCAGCCGCAGCGGCACCGAACGGAACGGCACCAGCTCCCGCGGCCCCGGCGTCTCGGCCGGCGGGTACCAGCGCCGGACGAACTCCCTGTCGGCCTTGGACAGCACACCCGGCGGGTTCAGGCCCGCGCGGAACTGCTCCGGCTCCAGGATGAGCCCGGCCGGGAAGGGATACTCCATGATCGAGTGCGGGTCCCAGGCGGAGCCGTTGACCTCGTTCGGATCGAGCTTGCGCAGGATGTTGAAGAACGTCCTGTCCCGGCTCCAGAAGTTCGGCGGGCCCGCCAGATCCGCGTACACGGCCTCGTCGTCCCAGTGGATGCCGGCGAACGGGCTCTGGTGCTCGTGCAGCATGCCGAGCGCGTGCCCGATCTCGTGCAGGGCCGTTCCGCGTTCCCCGGGCACGGTCAGGTCCCAGCCGAAGTTCATGGTGCGTTCGTTGAGGCCGACCCGGAGCGCGTCCTTGCCCACGGTCGACCAGGAGCCGTCACCGAGCTGGAATCCGACGCGCAGCTCGGCCTCCGACCGGTCGCCCACCTCTACGAACGACAGCCCGATGCCGAGGCCCTGCCACTCCTCGAAGCACTCGCGCACGACGTCCTGCTGCTCCTTGCTGCCGACCCACGACACACGCCGGGTCTCGCCGGTCTCCGGATCGGGGATCACGGATCCGTCCGAGTCCCGGTCGAGGAAGCAGTAGTGCAGCACGGTGCCGTTGACCCACATCCGGCGTCCGCCGATGAGCGCACTGAGCCGCTCGGCGGCCAGCCCCGGGGCGAAAGCGGGGGCCGACTGCTGCGCGAGGGAGCAGTAGCGAGCGGTCATGCGGACAGCCTGCCGTCGGCCCGCCCCGGGCGCCTGAGTCGAGGGCTACTCAAGTACCCCTGTATCAAGGATGAGTCACCGCGCTCCTATTGCCGTGACGAACTTCGAACGTGACGCGAAGACCCTGGAGTTGCCCTGGCCGTTCACCGGCCGGGAGAACGAGATCGAGCTGGTGCGGGACTCCTTGACCGCCGGCCGCCAGGGCCTCGTGATCACCGGTCCGGCGGGCTGCGGCAAGACCCGCCTCGTCACCGAGGCCGTCCGCGGCACCGACTGCGCGCGGGTGGCCGGCACCCCCGAGACGCGCCGGATCCGCTTCGCCGCGTTCGCGCACCTCGTACCGGAGTCGGCCTCCCTGCACGGCGCCTTCCAGCACCTGTCCGGCGTACGGCTGCTCCTGGTCGACGACGCGCACCTGCTCGACGACGCCTCCGCCGCCCTCGTCCATCAGCTGGCGGTGCACGGACGCACTCGTCTCCTGGTCGTCACCACCTACGGCGCCCCGGTCCCGGGCGCGATCTCCCGGCTGTGGACCGGCGAACTCCTGCCCCGCCTCACCCTGGAGCCGCTGCCCCGCGAGGAGACCGCCCACCTGCTGGCGGCCGGAACCGCGGTCGGCGCCGGTGGCCTCGGACCTCTCACCGTGAACCGGCTGCACCGCCTGTGCCGGGGGGACCTGCGGCTGCTGCGCGACCTGGTGGGCGCGGTGCGCGAGCGCGGACTGCTCAGCCGGGCCGCCGACTCGGGCCCGGACTCGGACTCCGACGAGTGGGCGTGGCGCGGCCCGGTGCCGGTCACGGCGGCGGTGCGCGAGCACACCGCACAGGTCCTCGACCGTGCCTGCTCCGAAGAGCGCGAGATCCTCGAACGCCTGGCCTTCGCCGAGCCGTTGTCCCTGGATCTGGAACCGGCTCTGGAACCGGCTCCGGCAACGGGTCCGGAACAGCGGCCGGAACAGGGCTCGGAGCCGTACCGACTCGATCTTCGCGCCCTCGAACGCCTGGAGGCCGACTCCCTGGTCCATGTCGACGACCGGGGCGCCGTCCGCCTCGCCCACCCCCTGCACGGCCCGGTGCTGCGGGCCGCGGCCGGCCGGCTGCGGGCGAGGCGGCTGTCCAGTACGCCGGATCGGTGCCGGCCCGCCCTCGACGCCGAGCAGGCCGCACTGACCGACGCCATCGAACGAGCGGACGTACGGGCGCTGCCGACGCCGGTGGGGGAGTGGCTGGTCGCGGAGGGCGTACCGGTGCCGTCCGGGTACGCGGCCGTGCGCGCCGGGTTCGCGCGGTTGCGCGGCGAGTTGCGTGAGGCGGCGGCATGGGCGCGGGAGGGCCTGCTCGACGGCCGTGACGATCCATCCTGCCGCCTCGAACTCGCCCTCGCCGCGGCCCAGTCGGGCGATCCGACGGCCGCGCACAAGATCCTGGGTGGCCGCCCCCACGGGGGTGGGGCGGTCACCCGGCCGACAGCGGCCCGCGGCCACGCCGACGGGACCGTCGAGGCGCGGGGCGGCGACCTCGACGGGAGTGTCCAGGCACTCTCCGGCGATGCGTACGACGCCGTCCGCCTTGGCGACCCGGAGCGCGCCGCGGGCCGCCTGACCGGCGTCTTCGCCGAGCACGCCGCCGCGCTCGACCGTGGCGACGGCCCCGCCCTTGACCGAGTGGCCCAGGAGCTGGAGCAGCGCGGCTTCCTGCTGTTCGCGGCCGAGGCGCACGCCCATGCCGTACGGGCCCACCGCGACCCGCGTGCCGCCCGCACCGCACGCACGCGTGCCGTCGCCCTGGCCCGCCGCTGCCAGGGCGCCCGCACCCCGGCCCTGTCCGGCCTGGTCCTCGGCGAACTGACCACCCGGCAGCGCCAGATCGTCACCCTCGCCGCAACCGGCCTGAGCAACCGCCAGATCGCCGAGAAGCTGACGCTCTCCGTCCGCACGGTCGGCAACCACCTGTACAGCGCCTACGCCCGCCTCGGCGCCAGCGACCGAGGCGCCCTGCCATGGCTGGTGGAACTACCGGACGCGCAGCCGGCGTAAGGGAGTTGTTCAGGCCGTACCGGGGTCACGCTGTATCGGGATCAGGCCAAACCGGATCAGGCCGCTCCGAAGGCCGAGAACGCCCACCCCGTCGCCTGATGCAGCGCGTCCCCTGGCAGCGCCGCCCGCGCGTCGCGCAGCGCCTCCGCCAGGGAGAGCCCCTGGCTCAGCCCCTTGTGCAGGGCGAGCATCAGCGGCACCACCGCGGCGTCGTTGACCGGCGCGCTGCTCGCCACCACGCCCGCCGTGCCGAGCGGCAGCAGGGCGGTGACCAGGCCGAGCAGTTCGTCGGCGCCGACGGAGGCGAAGCGGGCGGTGTCGCAGCAGGACAGGATGATCCGGTACGGGCTGCGGTCCAGCCGCTCGAAGTCATGGACGATGAGCGGACCGTCGGCCATCCGCAGGTCGGAGAAGAGCGGGCTGTCCGCACGGAACGTGCCGTGCGCCGCGATGTGCGCCAGCTCGGCCCCGTCGAGCTCCTCGAGGACACGCGGCACGCGCGCGTCCGCGTACTCCAGGACGACCGACCCGCCGTACCGGCCGGCCAGGTGCGGCACCTCCGCGCCGCCGGTCGCCAGTCCCGGACCGCGTACCAGCACATGCCGGCCGGGGGGCGGCGGTTCGGTCTCCCGGGCGCGCAGCCAACTGCTCGCCGACGGCGACACGCTGAGCACCCGCTCCCGCAGCGACGGCAACAGCGCCCACGGCACGCGGTGCAGCCTGGCCGGCGGTACGACCACCACGGGGCCGTCGCCCAGATGGGCCGCGGCCGGACCGAGCAGCAGCTCCTCCAGCCGCCGTCCGGCAGCCTCCACCACCGGAAGCCGTCCCTCCGCACCCGGGTGGGCCAGCCGCCGCAGCCCGGCCTGGACGTGCTCGGCCTCCCTCTCCGCGTCGGCCAGGAGCCCGGCCTCGTACCGACGCACCCGCCCCTGCCCGCACAGCAGCACCTGAACGCGCCCGTCCAGCACGGCGAGTTCGACCAGCCGGACTTCGTCGCCCAGCCGCTCCAGCAGCCGGCCCGGGTCGAAGCGGTGGCCGTCGCCGGGTGTGTCGCCGCGCATGTGCAGGGTCCGGGAGCGTATCTCCCGCTCCAGACGCCGCTGTTCGCGCTCCAGTGCCGGAACGGGACGCGCCTCCATGCGGGCGGCCTCCGCGCGGGCCGCGATCTCCCGGAACGCAGTGAGGTTGCTCTGCAGCTCCGGGTCCGCCGGCGGCCGGGTCGGTGGGGTGGACAGCGCGGTGGCCCGCCAGCGCTCGCTCCACACCAGCAGCCGGCGTGGACTGCCGGAGTCGAGGCTGGCTTGCTGGGCCAGCGCGGCCAGCTCCGCGCCCTGCTCGGTGGCGCGGGCACGCAACTCCGAGGCGCCCAGCGTCATCCGGTGCGCATCGAGCACGTCCAGGCCCCGCCGGCAGGCCTCCAGGACGCCGCGCCCCGACCCGGCCGCCTGGGCCCGCAGCGCCTGCGCCGCCCAGCCCGTCATCCGCGCCAGCGGCGGCCCGCTGCGCCTGCTGCGGGCGGCCACCGCCAGATGCTGCTCGGCGTCGGCCCGCCAGCCCAGGCCGAGCGCGATCCGGCCGGCGAGCAGCGAGGCCTCCGGCGCGGCCGGCGCGCCGAACGAGGCCAGCCGTTCGGCGACCGCCGCCGTGTCGGCCACCAGCCGCCCGGAACTGCGCCCGGCGGCCACCCGCGCCTCGATCAGCACCAGCCGGGCATGCGTCTCCCACCAGCCGCGGCGCTGCCCCGCGAACAGCCGTACGGCCATGTCGGCGCGCGCGATCGCGGTGTGCGCCTCGCCCGCCAGCCGGGCGGCACGCGCGGCGGCCAGCAGCAGCTCGGCCTTGCGGGTGGACTGACCGCCGATGCCGTCGAGCACGGCGATCGCCGCGTCGGCCTCTGTCAGTGCCTCCGGGGCCAGGCCGGCGGCCATCAGCACCTCGCAGCGGCGGATGTTGAGCATGAAGGTCGGCGTGCCGAGCTTGGCGTACCGCTCCTCGGCCTCGTCGAGCAGCCGCAGCGCGGCCGGGATGTCGCCCGCCCGGAACGCCGCGAGCCCCCGGCTCTCCACCGCGTCGGCCTTGTCGTGCTCCTGGCCCGTGGTGTCCCACAGCGCCTCGGCCGCGGTGAAGTCGGCATCCGCCCGGTCCACCGCGCCGACCGCCAGATGCACCGTCGCACGCAGCGTCAGCGCCCGCGCCGTCCAGATCACGTCGTCCATCTGCCGCAGCACGGGTATCGCCTTGCGTACGTCCTCCAGCGCCTCCCGGTGATGGCCCAGCACCCAGCGGGCGTAGGCCCGGCGGAACAGCACGCGCGCGCGTGTGTGCCCGCTGCCGCGCGCCACGCCGCGCTCCAGCGCGGCCAGCCCCTGCTGAGTGCGCCCCGCGTGCACCAGCGCGACCCCGAGCGCGGCCAGGACGTCCGCCTCCCGGTCGGCCGACTCCGCGCGCGCCGCGAGGTCCCGGGCACGCCGCAGGTGATACAGGGCGATGCGCATGTCGCCCCAGTCCCGCTGCCAGATGCCGATCACCTGGTGGGCGACGGAGGCGTGCAACGGCGTCGGATCGGCGTCGAGCACCCCTTCCGCCCTCGCCAGGGCGTCGTTGGGGGCGGCGAACACCATCGGCAGCAGTTCGAGAACCGATTCGCTTCCCGCTGTCACTCCACGGATGGTAGTTGCCCCAGGACCGTGCCACACAGGTTTGGCGCTGTATCAATCAGTGACCGCACGGCTCTGATTGACGACCGTCGCCTCAGCAGGAGGACACGCCATGGCACCACAGCGATTCCACGAGCAGTTCGAGCACATCCAACGCTCCATGCCCGACGTCCCCCTCGCGATGGGACCGGACGACTCCGCCGAGTTCATCTACGAGAAGGGCTACGTCCTGGTCCGCGACGGCGAGGACGCCCGCCTCGTCGAGGACACCGTACGCGCGCACTTCACAGCCGAGCCCGACCTCGTGCAGGACAACGTGCGGCGCATGAGCCCGCAGACGAACCGCTCGGGCATCACCCGCATCCAGGTCGGCGACCCCGGCGAGGGTGACCGCGCCGGCGACCGCCCGGTCGCGCACGCCCTGCGCGCCCTGCGCGAGACGGAGGGCCGGGCCGGACGCCGCCTGGTCAGCCGCAACCACCTGGTCTCGATCGCCGTCAACTCCTGCCCCGGCGACGAGCCCGTGCCCGTCCCGGCCACCGAGCAGCTCAACCCCGCGGTGGCGGAGGGCGCCCACGACCCGGACACCGCCATCGGTGTCCTCGTCATCGACACCGGCCTCATGAACGACTTCCGCTCCGCTCCGCTGCTCGCCCACACCGAAGGCGACGCGCAGCTCAAGGAGTGCGACGACGACGGCATCCTCCAGCAGTACGTCGGCCACGGCACGTTCATCGCGGGCCTCGTCGCCGCCGTCGCGCCCAACACGAACGTCACGGTGCGCAACTCCCTCAACGACGCGGGCGCCATCCTGGAGTCCGAATTCGGCGAGAAGCTCTTCGAGGCCGTCGACGCGGGCGGCTGGCCCGACATCCTCAGCCTCTCCGCGGGCACCTCCAACGGCCGCACCGACGGCCTGCTCGGCGTCGAGGCCTTCATGCAGGAACTGCGCGGCCGGCGCACCCTGCTCGTCGCCGCGGCCGGCAACAACGGCAGTGCCACGCCCTTCTGGCCCGCCGCCTACGCCGACCTGCCCGACTACCAGGACACCGTGCTGTCGGTCGGCGCGCTGCGCGGCGACGGCGAGTTCGGCGCCTGCTTCAGCAACCACGGCTCCTGGGTCAAGGTGTACGCCCCCGGCGAGCGCCTCACCAGCGTCCTCACCGGCTTCGACACGCCCGTGCCGTACGTGTACCAGCACTCCACCTACGACGCCTGCCGGTACGGCTTCGGCTACTCCTGCTCCTGCGTCTCCCCGCGCCACACCGGCCTGTTGAGCGAGACGGGCGGGAGCAGCGGCACCAAGCCCGACCAGGTGATGTTCGAGGGGTTCGCGCACTGGAGCGGCACCTCGTTCGCCACTCCCGTCGTCGCCGCGATGATCGCCACCCACATGAGCTCGCAGCAGGAGAACGACCCGCGGGTCGCCCGGTACAAGATGCTCGCGGCGAACACCGGATTCGCGGAGGTGCGGGGGGCGCATGTACCCGCGCTTCGCCCCCCGACCTGGCGCCCTGTCCCCGTCGCACCGCCGGCTCCTCGCTCATGAGGGTCGGAACCGCCCCCTCCGCGGCGTACGATGACTTGCCGTACACGAGGGGTGGGGCTGTGGACCGTGCAGATGTCGGTGCGTTGGTCCAGTCCGCCGTCGACGGCGACGCGGCGGCCTGGAAGGCGCTCGTGGAAGGAATGAGCCCACTGGTGTGGTCCGTCGTGCGCGCGCACCGGCTCAATGACGCCGACGCCCACGAGGTGTACCAGACCGTGTGGTTCCGTTTCGCCCAGCATCTCGGGCGCATCCGTGAACCCGAGAAGGCCGGGTCCTGGCTCGCGAGCACCGCACGGCACGAATGCCTGAAGGTGCTCAAGAGCTTAAGGCGGCTGACCGTGACGAGCGATCCGCAGCTGCTGGACCGGGTCAGCGAGGAGCGTACGCCCGAACAGTCGCTCCTGGACTCCGAGGAGGCCGCCGCCGAGTCCGAGCGCATCCGCTGGATGTGGCAGGAGTTCGAGGAACTCGGCGACCGCTGCCGCCAGTTGCTGCGCGTGCTGATGGCCTCGCCGCCGCCCAGCTACCAGGAGGTGTCCGCCGCACTGGGCATCGCCGTGGGCAGCATCGGGCCGCTGCGCCAGCGCTGTCTGCGCCGACTGAGGGCCCGACTCGACGCACGGGGAGCGTTGTGAACGACGACATGCACGACGAAGCGACCGGCGAGGAGCCCGTCGACCACAACGGGTCCGGCGACGACGGGTTCGACATCGAACTGCTGGAGGAGGAACTCCGCCAGGCCGCCGCCATCCTGGACCCCGTGCCGGCCCAGCTGCGGCAGCTCGCCGTCGAGGCCTTCGCACTGCACGACCTCGACGCCCGGATCGCCGAGTTGACCTTCGACTCGGTGGTGGACGCCATTCCGGTCAGGGGGGCCACGGACGTGCCGCGGATGCTGACGTTCCGCGCGGGCGAGGTGACCGTCGACGTGGAGGTGACCGCGCAGGGGCTGATGGGGCAGGTGCTGCCGCCCCAGCAGGCGCGGATCGAGGTGCTGGCCGGCCCGCAGACGGCCATCCCGGTGGAGGCCGACGACATGGGCCGTTTCACCAGCGACGCACCGCCGAACGGCCCCTTCGCGCTGCGGCTGCGGACGGGCGCGGAGGTCGTGGTCACGGAGTGGCTGCGGGCCTGACCCGCCGGGTCAGCGTGCGGCGGCGTCCACCAGCGCCGCCAGTGCCGCCGAGAGCCGGGTGAGTCCCGGACCTGCGGAGCCGCCCGGCTCGGTCATGTACGTGTCCCGGCGAATCTCGATCATCAGGGCGCCGACCCGGGGCTCGCTGCCGTAGAAGTCCAGCGGTACGTACGTACCGCTGAACGGACTGTCCAGCCCCGTCTCCCCGCACGGCGCGAACGCCTCCCGGGCGGCGGCGAGCAGCTCGGGCGGTGTGTGGAACGAGTCGGTGCCCAGGCAGACGGGCGGTCGCGGGCCCTCGCCGTGCAGTTCGTAGGGGAGCCGGGCGGTCGGATAGGAGTGCACGTCGATGATCACGGCCCGGCCGGTGGCGGCGAGCCGGTCGGCCACGGCTGCCGTCATGGCCTTCGAGTACGGCCGGAAGTACCGCTCGACCAGCGGTTCCGGGTCTGTGCCGGCGGGCCGCAGCTGCGCGCGATGCGTGGTCCGGGTGTAGACGGCACCCATGCCCACGGCCAGCATCTCCTCCCGTTCGTCCGGGAACCGCTCCGGATCGACGACCAGCCGGGACAGCCGGTTGACGAACCGCCAGGGCGTGAGCGACGCCCGTTCGGCCGCCGCCTCGGCGAGCTCCGCGGTGTGCGCGTCGGTGATGTGGTCGAGCTCGCGCTCCAGCGCCCGGTCGTCCAGCACGATCGAGGTCCGCGCGTCTGCCGGGATCTGCCGCGCGGAGTGCGGTACGTGCAGGATCACGGGGGAGTCGGCGGCGCCGGGCAGCAGCTCGAAGGAAGCAGGCATGGGGCCTCTCAAGGTGTCCTGGTCAGGGGTGGCCGGGTGATCCGGCGGGGTGCGGGCATGGAGACCTGCTGCACCTTGACGTCGACGAGCGAGTGCCGGCAGTCGTACGCCGGTGCCGTGTCCACGAGCAGGAGGTAGGTGATCGTCGTGCCGCGGCCGATGAGGCCGGGTCCGATGCGCAGGAGCGAACCGCACACCTCCGTCTGCGGGGCACGGGCCGCGCCGGGGCCGGCCTCGGTGCGCAGCACTTCCAGACAGGGCACGCCCAGGTCGACCTGGAACGGGTCCCCCCGGTCGAACGCTTCGCTGGGGATGTCCCACCGCCCGGGGTTGGTCAGCACCGGCCGAACCACGTGTGGATCGGTGAGTAAGGCACCGTTCCACCGGATCTCCAGGCTCCCGTACATGACCTGCTGCACCAACGGCTGGTGGCTCACGGTGTAGTTGAGCCGCCGCTTGGGATGGGTGGAGCGGAACGCCGTCCACATCGCGAGGAACCCGACGAGCACGGTCCCGGCGACGCCGGCCGCCGTCCAGAAGGTCTCCCCGGTGTAGAAGGCACCGGACGCGACGGGCGGGAGAGAGGTGACCTCGTTCACGGGCAGCCCGACGCGCCGAGGGGCACTCCTCCGCCGAGGAAGGCCTGCCACTCGTGCGGTGTGAACACGAGTACCGGTCCCTGAGCGATCTTGGAGTCCCGGACCGCGACGAGGCCGGCGACTGCCGCGACCTCGACACACGCTCCGTTGCCCGAACTGCGGCTGCTCCTGCGCCAGTCGGCCCCGTCCAGGTCGACCCGCGACAGCCTCCGTCCGTCGTGCGCGCTCATGACCCCTGCATCTCCCTTGCGATCCGCTCCAGCGTGGTGGGTGTCTCCTGCGGGTCGGGAGCGGCGGCCCGCACGAGGTCGAAGGTCTGGATGAAGGTGCGGACATCGCGTTCCTTCTCCAAGTACACGTTCCCGGCGATGGAGTTGACGTAGACGACGGTCGGCTCGCGCGGCCCGAACTCCAGCAGCGAGAAGGTCCCGGCGAGGGCCGCGTGGGCGCCCTTCGCGGTCGGCATGATCTGGATGGTGACGTTCGGCAGCTCGGTCGCCCTGGCCAGGTGCTCCAGCTGGTCCACCATGACCTCGGTGCCGCCGACCGGCCGCCGCAGCGCGCTCTCCTCCACCACCACCCACAGCTCCAGCGGCTCGGGAGTCCTGGTCAGCAGCGCCTGCCGCTCCTTGCGGAAGCGCACCAACTGGTCCACCTCGTACGGCTCGTTGGGCCGGACGGCGGCGATCACGGCACGGGCGTAGTCCGCGGTCTGCAACAGGCCGTGCACGAACATGGGTTCATAGCTGCGCAGGACACTGGCGTCCGCCTCCAGGCCCGCGTAGGTGGCCATGCCGGACGGCAGCACCTCGTTGTAGTGCGCCCACCAGCCCTGCTGCTGGGCGCCCTTGTGGATCAGCATGACGGCCTCGGTGAGCTCCGGCTCCGTCACGCCGTACCACTGGAGCAGATCGCGGACGTCCCGGGCCTTGATGGGGGCCTGTCCGGTCTCCACCCTGCTGATCTTGGACATCGAGCACTCCAGGTGCGCCGCGACGTCCTCGATCCGCTTGCCCGCGTGTTCGCGCAGGCGGCGGAGTTCGGCGCCGAGCTGGCGCCGCCGCAGCGTGGGTCCGCCGGCCGTGGCCATTGCCTCACCCCTCGCGTCTGTTGCGCCGGGCAAGTGCGTCCGGCCGTCAATCTCCTTGTGCCTGAGGATAGTTGAGATCATGCATATGGCTCACGCAATTGCGTGAGAGAAATCGCCTGACTTCGGAACGCCCTCGTCAACGACTCCGGAAAGAGCCCCCGGACATGACTCCGCCCCGGCCGGGCGGTGCACCGGTCGGGGCGGAGACGGCAGGGCCCTCAGGCCCGATGGGTCAGCTCAGCGAGGCGAGCGCCTCGTTCCAGGTGGCCGACGGGCGCATGACCGCGGCGGCCTTGGCCGGGTCGGGCTGGTAGTAGCCGCCGATCTCGGCCGGCTTGCCCTGGACGGCGTTCAGCTCGTCGACGATCTTCTGCTCGCCCGCGGTGAGCGTCTCGGCGAGCGGGGCGAAGGCCTTCGCCAGGTCCGCGTCGTCGGTCTGCTTGGCCAGCTCCTGCGCCCAGTACAGGGACAGGAAGAAGTGGCTGCCGCGGTTGTCGATGCCGCCGACGCGACGGGTCGGGGACTTGTCCTCGTTGAGGAAGGTCGCCGTGGCGCGGTCGAGGGTGTCGGCGAGGACCTGCGCGCGGGTGTTGCCCGTGGCCGTCGCGTACTGCTCCAGGGACGGCACCAGCGCGAAGAACTCACCGAGGGAGTCCCAGCGCAGGTAGTTCTCCTTGACCAGCTGCTGGACGTGCTTCGGCGCGGAGCCGCCGGCGCCCGTCTCGAACAGGCCGCCGCCCGCCATCAGCGGGACGACCGACAGCATCTTGGCGCTGGTGCCCAGCTCCAGGATCGGGAAGAGGTCCGTGAGGTAGTCGCGCAGGACGTTGCCGGTCACCGAGATGGTGTTCTCGCCGCGGCGGATGCGCTCCACCGACAGCTTGGTGGCGTCGACCGGGGCGAGGATGCGGATGTCCAGGCCCTCGGTGTCGTGCTCCGGCAGGTACGCGTTGACCTTGGCGATCAGGTTGGCGTCGTGCGCGCGGGTCTCGTCCAGCCAGAAGACGGCCGGGTCGCCGGTGGCGCGGGCGCGGGTGACGGCCAGCTTCACCCAGTCCTTGATCGGGGCGTCCTTGGTCTGGCAGGCGCGGAAGATGTCACCGGCGGAGACCGCCTGCTCGATCACCACGTCGCCGGCCTGGTCGACCAGGCGGATCGTACCGGCGGCCTTGGCCTCGAAGGTCTTGTCGTGGGAGCCGTACTCCTCGGCCTTCTGCGCCATCAGGCCGACGTTAGGGACCGAGCCCATGGTCGACGGGTCGTAGGCGCCGTTCGCACGGCAGTCGTCGATCACGGCCTGGTATACGCCGGCGTAGGAGGAGTCCGGCAACACGGCCAGGGTGTCGGCCTCCTGACCGTCCGGGCCCCACATGTGGCCGGAGGTGCGGATCATGGCCGGCATCGAGGCGTCGACGATCACGTCGGACGGCACGTGCAGGTTGGTGATGCCCTTGTCGGAGTCGACCATGGCCAGCTCCGGGCCCTCGGCGATCTCCGCCTCGAAGGACGCCTTGATCTCGGCGCCGTTCGGCAGCGCGTCCAGGCCCTTGAGGATGCCGCCCAGACCGTCGTTCGGGGACAGACCGGCGGCGGCGAGGGCCGCGCCGTACTGCTCGAAGGTCTTCGGGAAGAAGGCGCGCACCACGTGGCCGAAGACGATCGGGTCGGAGACCTTCATCATCGTGGCCTTGAGGTGCACGGAGAACAGCACGCCCTGGGCCTTGGCCTCGGCGATCTGCGCGGTGAGGAACTCACGCAGCTCGGCCACGTGCATCACGGAGGCGTCGACGACCTCACCGGCGAGGACCGGTACGGACTCGCGCAGGACGGTGGTCGTGCCGTCCTCGGCGACGTGCTCGATCCTGAGCGTGCCGGCCTCGGAGATCACGACGGACTTCTCGGTGGAGCGGAAGTCGTTGCGGCCCATGGTCGCCACGTTCGTCTTGGACTCGGCGGACCAGGCGCCCATGCGGTGCGGGTGGGCCTTGGCGTAGTTCTTGACCGAGGCGGGGGCGCGCCGGTCGGAGTTGCCCTCACGCAGGACCGGGTTCACGGCGGAGCCCTTGACCTTGTCGTAGCGGGCCTGGATCTCCCGCTCCTCGTCGGTCTTCGGGTCGTCCGGGTAGTTCGGCAGCGCGTAGCCCTGGCCCTGGAGCTCGGCGATCGCGGCCTTGAGCTGCGGGATCGACGCCGAGATGTTCGGCAGCTTGATGATGTTGGCCGCCGGCGTCTTGGCGAGCTCACCGAGCTCGGCCAGGGCGTCCGGGATGCGCTGGTCCTCGGTCAGGTGCTCCGGGAACACCGCGATGATGCGGCCGGCCAGCGAGATGTCCCGCGTCTCCACGGCGACACCCGCCTGCGAGGCGTAGGCCTGGACCACCGGCAGGAACGAATACGTCGCCAGGGCGGGGGCCTCGTCAGTGTGCGTATAGATGATGGTCGAGTCAGTCACCGGGTGCTCCGCTCCACGTCTGCAACATTGCTCGACATCAAGATATCTCGTGATCGACCCGTACTCGACAGGGGTCCGCACTGAGGTGCGGGATATCTGCCGCGATCTCGAATCCGCGCAACCGGACCTACCGCCTCCGTGCAACCGGATCGCCCGTCCCGCAGTCATGTAAGGCGATCACCACCGATCCGGCGGCCGGCCATGACCATCCGGCCGCCCGAGCGAAAGCGGACCATGAGATATCGCAGCAGAGTGACGGCCCCCGCGGCCGCCCTGATCGGCACGGCAGCGGCCCTGGCCGCCGCCCCCTCCGCCCACGCGACGCCGACGCTGACGGGGGCGTCGGCCGCCAAGACCTCCGGCACCCCGGGCCCCGAGACCCTCGGTGACCCGGTCTACCCGGCCCTCGGCAACGACGGCTACCGCGTCGGCGCCTACCACCTCGACTTCTCCTACGACGCCACGACCCGCCTGGTCGACGCCACCGCGACCCTGAAGATCCGCACCACCCAGGCCCTGAGCCGCTTCTCCCTCGACTCCCTGGGCCTCGACATCCGCTCCGTCCGCGTCGACGGCCGCAAGGCGGCCTTCGAGCAGGTCGACGAGAAGCTGCGCATCACGCCCGCCCGGACCCTGCCGGCCAAGTGCCGGGTCACCGTCTGCGTCGAGTACTCGGCGGACCCGCGCCGAATTCCGCAGCCGCACACCGGCTGGGTCGACACGCCCGACGGGTTCGCCGTGTGCTGCCAGCCGAACTTGGCCCACACCGTCTTTCCCTGCAACGACCACCCGTCCGACAAGGCCGACTTCTCCTTCCGCCTCGTCGTCCCGAACGGACTGAGCGGCGTGGCGACCGGGCGGCTCGTGCGCACCCAGCGCCTGGACGGCGACCGTACGGCCTACACGTACCGCTCCCGCGAGCCCATGGCCACGGAGCTGATCCAGATAACGGTCGGCGACTACGTGGTGAAGCAGCGGCAGGGCCCGAACGGCCTCCCGCTGCGGGACGTCGTCCCGACCGCACGGGCCGAGGCGCTGGAGCCGGCACTGGCGCTCACGCCGGGGATCGTGGCATGGCTGGAGACGCGGCTCGGGGCGTACCCGTTCGAGACGTACGGACTGCTGCCCTGCAACTCCGACGACCCGAACGCCTTCGACTTCACGGGCCTGGAGACCCAGACCCTCACCATCTACAAGCCGAACTACCTGCTCCAGGCGGAGCCGAAGATCGGCTCGCACATGATGCACGAGCTGGTCCACTCCTACTTCGGCAACAGCGTCAGCCCCGCCACCTGGGCCGACCTGTGGATCAACGAGGGCCACGCCGACTTCTACGGGCTGCTCTACCGCTACGAGCGCGGCTGGGCCGACTCCCTCGGCCTCACCTCGATGGAAGCGCGGATGAAGGACACCTACGCGCGCGGCGACCAGTGGCGCCACGACTCGGGGCCGGTCGCGGCGCCGAACGCGGTGAACCTCTTCGACAGCCAGCGCTACCTGGGCGGCGTCCTGGTCCTGTACGCGCTGCGCAACCTCGTCGGCGAGCAGGCCTTCAACGCCCTTGAGCGCGCCTTCCTCGACCGGTTCCGCAACTCCTCGGCGTCCACGGAGGACTACATCGCCGTGGCCTCCGAGGTCTCCGGCCAGGATCTGACCGGATTCCTTCGGGACTGGCTGTACGGCACGAAGACGCCGCGGATGCCGGGGCACCCGGACTGGACGGTCACCCCGGTGAATCCGGCCCTCGCCGCGCCGCACAGCCGCAAGGGCAGCCGGTCCCACGACAACTCGGCCACCCTCTAGGCACGTCCGAGCAGGTCAGTCGAGGCGGACGGGGGTCACCTCGTCCGCCTCTCCGGGGAGGCGCGGATGCGGTATCGACTGCTGCGGTATCGACACCGCCCCCTGCTGGATCGCCACCGTCCGCGTGGGCGCCGGAATGCGGATGCCCTCCGTGCGGTAGCGCTTGTGCAGGCGCTTGATGAACTCGTGCTTGATCCGGTACTGGTCGCTGAACTCGCCGACGCCCAGGATGACCGTGAAGCCGATCCGGGAGTCGCCGAAGGTGTGGAAGCGGATGATCGGCTCGTGGTCCGGAAGGGCGCCCTCGACCTCGGTCATCACCTCGGCGATGACCTCGTTGGTCACCCGCTCGACGTGCTCCAGGTCGCTGTCGTAGGCGACGCCGACCTGGAGCAGGATCGTCAACTCCTGCTCGGGCCGCATGAAGTTGGTCATGTTCGTCTTGGCGAGCTCCCCGTTGGGGATGACGATCAGGTTGTTGGAGAGCGCGCGCACGGTCGTCTGGCGCCAGTTGATGTCCTCGACGTAGCCCTCCTCGCCGCTGCTCAGCCGGATGTAGTCGCCGGGCTGGACGGTCTTGGAGGCGAGGATGTGGATGCCCGCGAAGAGGTTGGCGAGCGTGTCCTGCAAGGCCAGCGCGACCGCCAGACCGCCCACGCCCAGGGCGGTGAGCAGGGGCGCTATGGAGATGCCCAGGGTCTGGAGCACCACCAGGAAGCCGATGGCCAGGATCAGCACCCGGGTGATGTTGACGAAGATCGTGGCCGAGCCCGCGACACCGGGGCGGGACTGGGTGACCGTCCGCATCAGCCCGGCGATCCCGCGGGCCACCGACAGCGTCACGACGAAGATGAGCAGCACGGTCAGGATCTGATTGACGTTGTGCTGGACCGTCTTCGTCAGCGGCAGCGCGGCGCCCGCGGAGGCCGCGCCGCCGAGGAACGCCGCCCACGGCACCACGGTGCGCAGGGTGTCCACGATCAGGTCGTCGCCGCTCCAGCGGGTGCGGTCGGCGTGCTTGCCCAGCCAGCGCAGCAGCATCCGCAGCAGGACGGCCGCCAGCAGCCCCGCCGCCAGTGCTATCCCCGCGACGACCAGGTCGTCCACAGTGAGCGCGCGCTTCACCGGTCACCCCCGAGGAGAAATGCTGCGGCGAACCCCTTCGCCGACGGCCGGATGTGAAGTCTCGTCACGTTGTCACCTGCTCGATTCCGCGATGTGCCGTCGCGCCGGCCACCCCGTCCCCCGAGACCGGCGCGAGGGCTCATCCTGCCGTATCGGGTACACGTGTTCGCGCCGGGAGCGTCGGCCGGACGGCCTCATCGGCCGCTTTCGGGCATTCTCCCTCGAACTTCCGGCACCCCGCGGGCGGAACGACCGCCTCCGCAGGCGCGCTTGATGCGTGAGCGCCGCTCAGGGGGCGCTCCACGCCGCGCGCGCTCCCGCAGCGAGGGGGCGCGGGATGGGGTAGCGGATGCGGTACGGATGCCTCAGCGGTGAACCGCGTCACATGTCCGAGAACGACCCGTGCCGCCCCGCACCGGAGGCGAAACGGGACGCGCCCTCCAGGCTCTGAGCCAACACGCCCATGCCGTGGCGGAGTTCGGCGCGCATCGCGGCCGGCTCGGCCAATCCCTCCTGGTCGAGTACGGAGGCGCGGTCGGCGCGCAGGCAGGCCTGCGGGAACCGCGCGATCGTGGCGGCCAGTTCCTCGGCCTCGGTGCGGGAGCGTCCGCTCGGCACCACACGGTTGGCGAGCCCCATCTCGTACGCCTCGGCGGCCGGCACCGGACGTCCGGTCAGGATCATGTCCATGGCGCGGCTCGTGCCGATCAGCCGGGGCAGCCGTACCGTGCCGCCGTCGATCAGTGGTACGCCCCAGCGGCGGCAGAACACCCCGAAGACCGCGTCCTCCTCGGCGACCCGCAGATCGCACCACAACGCCAGTTCGAGACCTCCGGCCACGGCGTGTCCCGCGACCGCGGCGATCACCGGCTTGGACAGCCGCAGCCGGGTCGGCCCCATCGGGCCGTCGCCGTCCTGCGCGACCTCGTTGCCCCGTCCGCTGCCGAGCGCCTTGAGGTCGGCGCCCGCGCAGAACGTGCCACCCTCACCCCACAGCACCGCCACCCGCGTCTCGTCGTCCGCGTCGAACTCCCGGAAGGCGTCGGCGAGATCGGCGGCCGTGGGCCCGTCGACCGCGTTGCGGACCTCCGGACGGGAGAGGACGACGGTGGTGACGTGCCCCTGGCGCTCGACGCGGACCGGCATGGCGGGGTCCTTTCCGTGGGTCTGACCCCGTACGTTACTGACTGGTCACATGACCTTCCACCGGAACCGAGCGGTCGGAGGGCCTTGATCCGACCGCCTGGATCGGGCCCCTTGATCGGACCGCCTTGATCGGACGGCCTCGATCAGATGACCTTGAAGCGCACGAGCGCCCCCAGCGTCAGTGCCCCCGGCAGCAGCGGCAGCCACACCGTGATGATCCGGTACGCCAGCACGACCGCCGTCGCCACCGCAACCGGGCCGCCCGCCGCCACCAGCGCCACGATCAGCGCCGCCTCGACCGAGCCGAGCCCGCCCGGCGTCGGCACCAGGGCGACGGCGACGGTCGCCGCGAGATAGGCGAGCGCCATGTGGGCCGGCGGTACGTCGAGCCCCAGGGCGAGCCCGACCAGGACCAGACCGGACGCCTGCAGCGCGGGGAAGGCCAGCGAACCGCCCCACAGTGCCAGTGCCCGGGACGGACGGGTGTGCACCGAGCGCGCTTCGTCCAGCGCGGTGCGCAGGAAGGAGAACACGGCGGTGCGCAGCCGGCGTACGAGTGCGAAGACGGCCACGATCACGATCGCCGCCGCGCCGATGATCAGCAGCAGCGGGCCCCACGCCCCCTCCGGCAGGAGCGGCCCGAGTTGCAGCGCGTGCGGGAAGGCGATCAGCAGGGCGGCCAGCAGGCCTACGCGGGCCACGCTCTCCGCGAGCAGATACAGGGCCAGCGCGGCCGAGGAACGGGCGAGCGGCAGCCCGCACACCGTCATGAAGCGCAGGTTGACCGCGCTCGCGCCCAGTCCCGTGGGCAGCAGGTGGTTGGCGGAGCCCGCCGCGAACTGCGTGACGAGCAGCCGCAGTCTGGGCAGCCGGTCGATCACGGCGCCCTGCCGGGTGACGGCCGCAGCGACCCAGGTGAGGCAGGTGGCGCAGGCCGCGGCGAGCAGCCACGGCCACTTGGCCGTCGCCAGATGACCGATGCCCTCGGCGAGCACGGAGCGGTGCTGCACCGCGACCACGATGACGAGGGCGAGCGGAAGCAGGACCAGTATCCGGCGGACCGGGAGACGTCTGAGCAGGCGTCCCGCGGGGAGTCGTACGGCTGTCACATTCGGAGAGGTTCTCCACGCTGTGACAACTGCGGGTAGCGACAGCGGGGACGGCGCCTTACGGACCGGCTGCGGACGGACTTCGGTGTTGACCTCAACATTGCTTGAGGTTCTACGTTCTCTCGCATGAGCATGGAGACCACAGCCTGGACCCAGCTGCACAGCGTCATGAACGCCGAGCAGGAACGCCGCCCCTTCGCCCGCGCCACGCTGCGCCGCGTCGCCGCCTTCGCCCGCCCGCACCGACGCCGGATCGCGTTCTTCGTCGTGCTCGGGGTGATGACCGCGCTGCTCGCCGTCGCGACCCCCGTACTCGCCGGACGCGTCGTCGACGCGATCGTGACGGGCGGCGACGAGGGCACCGTCGTCCGCCTGGCCCTGCTGATCGCCCTGATCGCTGTCGCGGAAGCGGTGCTCGGGATCGTCGCCAGGCGCCTGTCGGCGACGCTCGGCGAGGGCCTCATCCTCGATCTGCGTACGGCTGTGTTCGATCATGTGCAGCGCATGCCGGTCGCGTTCTTCACACGTACTCGTACGGGAGCGCTGGTCTCCCGTCTCAACAACGACGTCATCGGCGCCCAGCGCGCCTTCAGCAACACGCTGTCCGGCGTGGTCAGCAACCTCGTCACCCTGCTGCTCACCCTCGCCGTCATGCTCACCCTGTCCTGGCAGATCACCCTGCTCGCCCTCGTCCTGCTTCCCGTGTTCGTGATCCCGGCCCGCCGCATGGGCCACCGCATGGCCCGCATGCAGCGGGAGGCCGCCGCACTCAACGCCGCGATGGGCACCCGCATGACCGAGCGCTTCTCGGCGCCCGGCGCCACACTGATCAAGCTCTTCGGGCGCCCGGGGGAGGAGTCGGAGGAGTTCACGGCGAGGGCCCGCAGGGTGGCCGACATCGGCGTACGGACGGCCGTCGCCCAGTCGGTGTTCATCACCGCGCTCACCCTGGTGTCGGCCCTGGCCCTCGCCCTGGTCTACGGCCTCGGCGGCTGGTTCGCCCTGCGCGGCACCCTGGAGCCGGGCGCCGTCGTCTCGCTGGCGCTGCTGCTGACCCGTATGTACGCGCCGCTCACCGCGCTCGCCGGCGCCCGCGTCGAGGTCATGAGCGCCCTGGTCAGCTTCGAGCGCGTCTTCGAGGTGCTCGACCTGAAGCCGCTGATCGAGGAGAAGCCGGACGCGAAGGAGGTCCCCGAGGGCCCGGTGTCGGTGGAGTTCGACAACGTCCGCTTCGGCTACCCGTCCGCGGACAAGGTCTCCCTCGCCTCCCTGGAGGAGGTCGCGACCCTCGACACGCGCGGCGGCGCCGAGGTGCTGCACGGCATCTCCTTCCGCGCCGAACCCGGCCAGACGGTCGCTCTCGTCGGCTCGTCCGGCGCGGGCAAGTCGACCGTCGCCCAACTCCTCCCACGGCTCTACGACGTCGACGAGGGCGCCGTACGCGTGGCCGGCACCGACGTCCGCGACCTGAGCGCCGAGTCCTTGCGCGCCACCCTCGGCATGGTCACCCAGGACGGCCACCTCTTCCACGACACCGTCCGCGCCAACCTGCTGCTGGCCCGCCCCACCGCCACCGACGCCGAACTGTGGGACGCCCTGCGCCGCTCCCGCCTCGACGATCTCGTACGGTCCCTGCCCGACGGCCTCGACACGGTGGTCGGCGAGCGCGGCTACCGGCTCTCCGGCGGCGAGCGCCAGCGGATGACCATCGCCCGGCTGCTGCTGGCCCGTCAGCGCGTCGTCATCCTCGACGAGGCCACCGCCCACCTCGACAACACCTCCGAGGCCGCCGTCCAGGAGGCGCTCACCGAGGCGCTGGAGGGCAGGACCGCGGTCGTGATCGCCCACCGGCTGTCCACCGTGCGGGCGGCGGACCTGATCCTGGTCGTCGAGGCCGGTCGGATCGTCGAACACGGCACGCACGACGAGTTGCTGGCGGCGGGCGGACGCTACGCCGAGCTGTACCGGACACAGTTCGAGCAGCTGGATTCGGCCAAGGTCGACAGCCGTACCCATCAGGAACACACAAACCTCGACAGCATCATTGCTTCCACTGTGTTCACAACCTAGTGTGCGTTGGGTTTCCGAACAGCACCGCACATGATCTGACGCTCCCTCAAGCCGTGCAGCGCCGCACTGTCGTCCCGAGGAAGGCCACACGTCGATGCCGCTCACCCCCGTGCCCCCCACCGGCCCGTCCCGCACGCCGGGCGTACCGGTCAGCCGCCGCCGTCTCCTGGAGGGAGGAGCCGCCCTGCTCGGGGTGCTCGCCGTCGCCGGATCGTCCGCCACGGTGCACGCGGCCGACGGGGCCGGAGCGGCGGCCGACACCCCGGAGTGGAACGGCCACATCGACGTCTTCCGGATCGGCACCCAGCCGCCGCACACCACCCTCATGCCGTACGCGGACGTGAGGCAGGCGCTGGACGCCGACCGCACCCGCTCGCCGTACCGCCTCAGTCTCGACGGCAAGTGGAAGTTCGCCTACGCCGACCGCCCCGACGACCGGGACCCCGACTTCCACCGCACCGACGTCGATGACAGCGACTGGGACAGCATTCCGGTCCCCTCCGTCTGGCAGATGCACGGCTACGACCGCCCGATCTTCGTCAACATCACCTACCCCTGGTGGGGCCCCAACGGCCTGGGCGAGGAGGCGCAGCCCCCGGCCGTGCCGACCCGCTTCAACCCGGTGGGGCAGTACCGCCGTACCTTCACCGTGCCGAGCGGCTGGTCGGGGCGGCGCACCTTCCTGCACTTCGAGGGCGTGAAGTCCGCGCACTACGTATGGATCAACGGGGAGTTGGTGGGGTACGCCGAGGACTCCTTCACCCCCGCCGAGTACGACATCACCCTGCACCTCAAGCCCGGCACCAACCAGATCGCCGTCGAGGTCTACCGCTTCTCCGACGGCGACTGGCTGGAGGACCAGGACATGATCCGGCTGAGCGGCATCTTCCGCTCGGTCTACCTCTACTCCACGCCCGAAGTCCGCCTGCGCGACTTCAAGCTGGACACCCCGCTCAGCGACGACTACACGGCCGCCGAGCTGTCCGTCACCGCCAACGTGCGCTCGTACGGCGGGACGGCTGAGGGCGGCTACTCCGTCGAGACGCAGCTGTACGACTCCCGCGGCCACGCCGTCTGGTCCAGGCCGCTCCAGCAGGCCGTCGACCTCGCGTCCGCCCCCGCCGGTGAGGACGTGACCGTCCGGGCGAGCAGAGCCGTGCCCGAGCCGAAGCTGTGGTCCGCCGAGCACCCGAACCTCTACACCGCCGTGCTGCGGCTGCGCGATCCGGCCGGCAAGGTGATCGAGACCCTGTCGCACCGCGTCGGCCTGCGCGAGTTCGCGCTCAAGGACGGCCTGATGCGGATCAACGGCAAGCCGGTGTCCTTCCGCGGCGCGAACCGGCACGAGATGCACCCCGACAGCGGCATGGCGCTCACCCGCGCGCACATGGTCAGGGACATCGAGATCATCAAGCGGATGAACATGAACTCCGTCCGCACCTCGCACTACCCCAACAACCCGCTCTGGTACGAACTCGCGGACGAGTACGGCCTCTACCTCGTCGACGAGACCAACCTCGAAACCCACGGCATCCGAGACGAGTACCCCGGCAATCACGCCGACTGGACCAAGGCATGCGTGGCCCGCGCCCAGAGCATGGTCCACCGCGACAAGAACCACCCCTCGGTCGTCATCTGGTCGCTCGGCAACGAGGCCGGCGGCGGCAGCACCTTCGTCGCCATGCACGACTGGATCAAGTCCTACGACACCACGCGCGTGATCCAGTACGAGGGCGACGACCGGCCGACGATCAGCGACATCCGCTCCGAGATGTACGACAGCCCGTCCCGCGTCGAGCAGCGCGCGAAGGACACCGCCGACACCCGGCCGTACGTCATGATCGAGTACGCGCACGCGATGGGGAACTCGAACGGCAACTTCAAGGAGTACTGGGACATCGTCCGCCGCTACGACGTCCTCCAGGGCGGCTGGATCTGGGACTTCGTCGACCAGTCGCTGAACTGGCCCGTGCCGACACGCAAGTTCCTCACCGAGGCCGGGCCGGGCGCGCTGCGCGGCGAGATCCTCACCGCGAGCGGCACCTTCGACCGAGCCAAGGGCGTCTCCGGGGCCACCGTCTTCCCCCGCGACGAGCGCCTCGACCTGACCGGCTCGCTCACCCTGGAAGCCTGGGTCACCCCGCACCACACCGGCTACCACCAGCCGATCATCGCCAAGGGCGACACCCAGTACGCCCTCAAGCAGTCGGACGACACCCTGGAGTTCTTCATCCACGGCGACGGCCAGTGGATCACCGCCAACTGGGCCCTCCCGGCCGACTGGACCGGCCGCGAGCACCACATCGCCGGAGTCTTCGACGCGGACACGGGCACGCTGACCCTCCACGTCGACGGCGAGGTGAAGTCCACCCGCACCACCACGCGCAGGCCCGCCACCACCACCGCGCCCCTCGCCCTCGCCACCGACGTGGACAACCCCACGCGGGAGTTCAGCGGCACGATCCGCCGAGCCCGCGTGTACGCGCGTGCGCTCAGCGCCGCCGAACTCGGCCGCGACAGCCGGGGTCCCGGTGACGAGGGCGTACGTTTCTGGTTCGACGCGGCCACCGTCGACCTCACCGAGAAGCGGCCCCGCGCGAAGACCTTCTTTCCGTACGGGGGCGACTGGGGCGACAACCCCAACGACGGCACCTCCAACGCCGACGGCATCGTCACCGCCGACCGCCGCCACACCGGCAAGGCGGCCGAGATCAAGCAGATCTACCAGGCGGTCAACGCGGCCCCGGCGTCCGGTGACTCACTGACAGCCGGCGCCGCCATCACCCTCACCAACGAGTACCTGTTCACCAACATCCGCGAGTTCGACGGCCGTTGGGAGCTCGTCGCCGACGGCGAGGTGGTGCGGCGCGGCAGGCTGAGCCGCGCCCAGCTGGACGTCCCGCCGCTCGGCAGCAAGGACATCACGGTGCCGGTGAAGCTGCCGGACGACCCGGCCCCGGGCACCGAGTACTTCCTCCAACTCTCCTTCACCACCAAGGAATCCACCCCGTGGGCGAAGGCGGGCTTCGAGGTGGCCAAGCAGCAACTCGCCATCGACGCCGACACCCCGGCCGTGGAGCCGGTGCCCCTGGCGAAGGTGCCGGCTCTCCGCCACGAGGAGGGGGACAAGGTCCTCACCGTCAAGGGAGAGGGTTTCTCGGTCACCATCGACAAGACCAGCGGCGTCATCACGTCGTACGAGTCCCGCGGCACACAGCTCCTCACCTCCGGCCCGGTGCCGAACTACTGGCGGGCACCCACCGAGAACGACCGCGGCAACGGCCAGCACACCCGCAACCAGACCTGGCGCGACGCGGGCGCGAACCGCAAGGTGACGGACGTGGCGGTGCGCGCCCTGCGCGACAAGGCGGTGGAGATCAAGGTCAGCGGCACCCTGCCGACTTCCGTCGAGTCGACGTACACCACCACCTACACGGTGTTCGGCAACGGCGAGATCAAGGTCGACAACACCCTGCACCCGGGCGCCGCGTCCCTGCCGTACATCCCGGAGGTCGGCACGCTGCTGTGCCTGCCCGGACGTTTCGAGCGGCTGCGCTACTACGGCCGCGGGCCGGAGGAGAACTACGTCGACCGCCGCGACGCCACCGACGTGGGCGTGTACGCCGGAACCGTCTCCGAGCAGTGGACCCCGTACATCCGCCCGCAGGAGAACGGCAACAAGACCGACGTCCGCTGGATCGCCCTGACCGACGCCAGGGGCACCGGCCTGCTCGTCTCCGGCGAACCCCTGCTGGAGGTCAACGCCTCGCACTTCACCCCGGAGGACCTGTCCTGCGGCGTCCGCCACGACTACCAGCTCACCCCGCGCGACGAGGTCGTCCTGCGCGTGAACCACCGTCAGATGGGCCTGGGCGGCGACAACAGCTGGGGCGCGCACACCCACGACCAGTACAAGCTGTTCCCGAGCCGCGACTACTCCTACACCTACCGGCTGCGCCCGCTGAGGGACGTCAACGAGGCGATGGCGGCGTGCCGCAGGCCCACCGCGGTGGAGTGACCCGACGCGACCTCGGCCCCCCGACCGCAGTGTGATCCACCTGTAACACCCGCAGGCGCAACCGGTGATGTTGTATTGAGCGTCGGGCTGTAGTGCGATGCTGAGCCGAGGGCACTCGGAGCTAGAGAAACAGGGGACGAAACCGTCATGGAGAACTTGCGGCCCGGCGATCCCACACAGGTCGGGGACTACCGGTTGCTCCGACGGCTCGGAGCCGGGGGCATGGGGCGGGTGTTCCTCGGCCGGTCGCAGCGGGGGCGCACGGTCGCCGTGAAGCTGGTCCATGCGCAGTTGGCGTACGACGCCGAGTTCCGCCGCCGGTTCCGCGCGGAGGTGGCCGCGGCGCGGCAGGTGGGCGGGGAGTGGACGGCCCCGGTCCTGGATGCAGACACCGAGGCGGACACTCCCTGGGTCGCCACCGGGTACGTCGCCGGTCCCACCTTGCACGAGGCGGTGACCGAGATGGGCGGGCCGCTGCCGGAGCAGTCGGTGTGGCACCTGGCCTCCGGTCTGGCCCGTGCGCTGCAGAGCATCCATGGCTGCGGGCTGGTGCACCGGGACCTCAAGCCGTCGAACGTCATGCTGACGGTCAACGGCCCCCGGGTGATCGACTTCGGTGTCGCCCGCGCGGCGGAGGCCAGTGTGCTGACCCGCACCGGTGCCATGGTCGGCTCTCCGGGGTACATGTCGCCCGAGCAGATCCTGGGCAGCGAGATCACCGGGCTGAGCGACGTGTTCAGTCTCGGCCTGGTGCTGGCGTTCGCCGCCACGGGCCGACAGGCATTCGGCGGCACGGACAGCGGCGCACACGCGATCATGCTGCGGGTGACCGAGGACGAACCGGACCTGGAGGGGATGCCCGAGCCGCTGGCCGAGTTCGTGGGGCGGTGCCTCGCCAAGCAGCCCGAGCACCGGATTCCGCTGGCGGAGATCGTGGCGACGGCAGAGGCGGCCACGGCGGATGCCCCCTCGGACGCGTGGCTTCCGGGCGCCCTGATGGCGGAGCTCGGCAGGCATGCCGCCGCCCTCCTCGACCTCGAGGATGCGCCGCCGCCGACCCGGGTCGACAACCCGGCCCCGGGTCGTGTCGGGGACGACGTGCACGCTCTGCCGACCATGCACGGCGGGCGCGTCCCTGCCCCGCCGCCGGGCACTCCGACGCCGGTACCGATGCCCCCCGTACCCACGCCGACGCCGTCCCCCATGCCGCCGATGCCGACACCGACGCCACGGACAACGGTGACCACACCGCCGATGCCGCCGGTACCGGGCGGCTTCCCGCCGGGCGGCAGCCGAGCGAGCCGGGTCGGCCCCGTGCTGCTCGCTTTTGCCGCCGTCGTCGTGATCGCCATCGTTCTGTCCGTGGCGCTTCCCGGCCTCGGAGGAAAAGGGGACCGAGCCAACTCCGGGGCGTCCGGGGCGGGTTCCTCCACGAACTCCCCGAAGGCGTCCCCGGCCGACTACAAGGGCAAGTGGACCGGGAACGTGCGCGAGTCGGACGGCAGCCTCTACTCGATCCAGGTGAACTACAAGGGCGGGAAGATCGGCGACCAGGTGGCCACCGTCGAGTACCCGTCACTGGCGTGCAGCGGCCGATGGATCCTCACCATGGACACCGGGCATTCGGTGCAGGTCCGAGAGGAGATCACCAAGGAGAGCAGCCCGATGAACTGCGTCGACGAGGTCGATCTCATCCTGACCCCCTCGGGCGACGGCGCTCTGCGCTACGAGGTGACGAGCGTGGAGGACACCGGAACGCTGCAGCGCAGCAAGTGAACCGACACAGATCAGGAGGTCAGTCCGGGAGGGGCAGCGGCGGAAGCTGCTGGTACTCGGAGCGGCCCCGGTTGAGCACGGAGATCGTCGCGGCGGTCAGCCACGGCACGGTCGGCCCGGCCAGCCGCATCGGCTCCCACTGCTGGTAGTCGGTGAACAGCGCCCACTGCTCGAGCACGGGAAGAAAGCTGATGATCTCGTGGTGCCGAACCGTCACCCAACGGTTCTCCGCCGCGACATGCAGCAGCATGCGGCGGTCGGTGAGTATCGCGCGGCAGGAGGAGAAGTCGCGCCACTGCGCCTGAGCCATCGCCTGCGCCCGGTTGCGGGCACTGTTGTTGGAGAGCGCGTCTCCGACCAGCCCGGCGGCGACGAACATCGGTGACCCGAAGTAGAAGCCCGAGCGCTGGTTGTAGGTCACGTTCGTGCCGTAAAAGCGCGAGTAGTCCGCCGCCACGTCGCCGTATGCGATCTCACCCTGTTCGAGCAGTACACCTGGAGTGGCGATCGGGGCCAACTCCCCTCCGCCGCGCAGGTGTCGGTGGAGAGAACATGCGGCCTCCCATCCCTGCTGGTGAAGGGCGCGCAAGTGATCGTCAGCTGAATTCCGTTGTGGCACTGCCTCTAGCCCCCACTGCGACACAGAACGGGTGGATCACCGTCCGCTCCCATAATGCCAGGTGGGGATGGATCGGGACCCGAGTATTGCGTGCTGAGCGCAGGACCTTCACGGGTGGGCATGAGGTCGGCTGAGACGCGGCGGGCACATTTTCCCACGTACTCCTTACCTGCGCTCCCGATGCCGGTGGGTCGAGGCGAGGGCGTTTATCTCGCCTCCTCCGGGTCACGCGCCATATGGGAAAAAGTGTCGGCTGGGACCGTCTATGCCGCGTCCGTACGGGAGTCGCGACCTGGCCGCCGGTACACCAGGAAAGGGACGACTCATGACGGAGATCCGACCCGCCACCACCTCCGATTCCGGCGCACCGGTGGAGAGCGACGAACACTCGCTCACCGTGGGCCCCGGGGGGCCGATCCTGCTGCAGGACGCCTATTTGATCGAGCAGATGGCGCAGTTCAACCGGGAGCGGATACCCGAACGGCAGCCGCATGCCAAGGGAAGCGGCGCCTTCGGTCACTTCGAGGTGACACACGATGTCAGTGCGTACACGAAGGCGGCCCTCTTCCAGCCCGGTACGCGCACCGACCTGGTCATCCGCTTCTCCACCGTCGCCGGCGAGCGCGGCAGCCCGGACACCTGGCGTGACCCGCGCGGATTCGCGGTGAAGTTCTACACCAGCGAAGGCAACTACGACATGGTCGGCAACAACACGCCGGTCTTCTTCGTGAAGGATCCGATGAAGTTCCAGCACTTCATCCGGTCCCAGAAACGCCGCGCGGACAACAACCTGCGCGACCACGACATGCAGTGGGACTTCTGGACCCTCTCCCCGGAGTCCGCCCACCAGGTCACATGGCTGATGGGCGACCGCGGCATCCCGCGCACCTGGCGCCACATGAACGGCTACACCTCCCACACCTACATGTGGATCAACGCCGCCGGCGAACGCTTCTGGGTGAAGTACACCTTCAAGACCGACCAGGGCATCGAGTTCTTCACCCAGCACGAGGCCGACCAGATGGCCGCGGCCGACACGGACTACCACACCCGGGATCTCTTCGAGCACATCCGGGACGGTGACTACCCCAGCTGGACCCTGTACGTGCAGGTGATGCCGTACGAGGACGCCGCGGGCTACCGCTTCAACCCGTTCGACCTCACCAAGGTGTGGCCGCACGGCGACTACCCGCTCATCCCGGTCGGTCGCATGACGCTCGACCGCAACCCCACCGACAACCACGCGCAGATCGAACAGGCGGCGTTCCAGCCCAACAACTTCGTCCCCGGCATCGGTCCGAGCCCGGACCGCATGCTGCTGGCCCGTCTGTTCTCCTACGCGGACGCCCACCGCCATCGGATCGGCGGCAACTACCAGCAGCTTCCGGTGAACGCCCCCGTCGTCGACGTCCACACCTACTCGAAGGACGGGGCGATGGCCTACCGGAACACCACCGACCCGGTGTATGCCCCGAACTCCAAGGGCGGCCCCGCGGCGGACACCGAGCACTACGGATCCCCGCCCAGCTGGACGGCCGACGGCGAGATCACCCGGGCCGCCTACGTCTCCCACCCCGAGGACGACGACTGGGGCCAGCCCGGCACCATGGTGCGCGAGGTCCTGGACGACGCCGCCCGCGACCGCCTGGTCGACAACGTCGTCGGACACCTCCTCAACGGAGTGAGCGAACCCGTCCTGGAGCGAGCGTTCGCGTACTGGTCGAAGATCGACGAGACCATCGGCAAGCGCATCGCCGACGGCGTACGGGCCAAGGCCGACGAGAAGGACCCCAAGGCCGCCGAACAGGGCAACCCGGCACGGAGCTCCATGCAGCACAAGGCCTGAAAGGCCTGATCGGGCCCCACGGCAGGGACGGCTGACGCCGACGGCCCGGCGGGAGAGCGCTCTGGCTCTCTCTCGCCGGACTGCGCCAGCTCGTCGTCGGTCCGGCCGGGGGGCGGGGTCTGCGGGGTCTGCGGCGCGGAGGTCATGGCTTGCTCACGGTGACGGTGTAGGTGTGGATGGTGGCCCGGTACTTCTCGGCGGGGGTGGGGCTGCCGCTCGGGACAGGGGACGGGGTGACGGGACCGCCGGCATCGCCGCCGTCGGCGCAGGCACCGTGCGGGCACTGGATGAGCCGGATCTTCGTCGTGCCCGGACCGACGGCCTTGAAGTCGAAGAAGTCCACTTCGATGGGGACGGGTCTGCCCTCGGCAACGGACTTCTCGATGTCCGGCAGCACGTCACGACGCTCTTCCGCACCGCGAACCTACTGGTACTCGTACTGCCTGCCGGTGTGCGGGCTGATCTCGTCGTTGGCGATCTCGTTCTGCCCGTCGCTGTCCATTCCATCCGGAACGTCGGTCCACCAGTGGGTGTTGTCGCCGTCGCCTTCCTCGTGCAGGCGCAGCTGTTCGTTGTGGAGACGTTCGCGGAGGGCGTCGGGGTCGTTCTCCTGCCCGGACGGTCCGCCGGTCAACTCCAGGGCGTAGACGGGATCGACCTGTCGCCGGGCCGTGACGACCGGGCTGAGGTCCACTCGTCGCCCTGGCGGCGTGGCGGGCCCTCGGCGTGTACACCTGAACCTGCGGGCACCAGTGGCGAAGGTCACGGAGGCCGGCGAAGGGTGATGCGTAGGCTGGTCGTCGCCGTCGTGGTGACAGTCCTGGGTGAGCGGAAAGAGCCAGGGTGTGGCCTGTCGGTGTGTCGGGAAAGTCGGCAATTGGTCAGCACGAGTCCCCGCAAACCTGCGAACGCCGGCCGAACCCGCGACTCGTCATAAGGTAAGGAAACAGCCCTTGACCTGCAATAACGCAGGCAGGGAGCCTAGGTCCGGGAGTACCTCCATGCTGCGAACCATGTTCAAGTCCAAGATCCACCGCGCCACCGTCACCCAGGCCGACCTGCACTACGTGGGATCGGTGACCATCGACGCGGACCTGCTCGACGCCGCCGACCTGCTGCCCGGTGAGCTCGTCCACATCGTCGACATCACCAACGGCGCCCGCCTGGAGACCTACGTCATCGAGGGCGAGCGCGGGTCCGGGGTCATCGGGATCAACGGCGCCGCCGCCCATCTCGTCCACCCCGGCGACCTGGTGATCATCATCAGCTACGCTCAGATGACCGACGCCGAGGCACGGGAGTTCGAGCCGCGGGTCGTGCACGTGGACGGCGCCAACCGGATCGTGGCCCTGGGCGCGGACCCGTCCGAGCCGGTGCCGGGCTCGGACCAGGAGCGCAGCCCGCAGGCCGTGCCGGTGGCCTGACCGCACTCATCCTCAGCCTGACGACGGACCAGGAGCGTGCCATGACCGACATCGAGATCCGTGACGACCGGGCGGCGGGCCGTCTGGAGGCCCTCCTGGGCGACGAAGTCACCGGCCGCATCGAGTACTTCGTCCTCGAATCCCCGGCGCGCGCCCTGGTCCCCGTCCACACCGTCGTGGAGCCGGCCCACGAGGGGAAGGGCATCGCGGGCTCCCTGGCACGCGAGCTGTACGGCATGGCGGCGCGCGAGGGAGCCGTCGTCGCGCCGCTGTGCCCGTACGTCGTGAAGTGGGCCGAGCGTCACCCCGACGAGGCCCCTGCGGCCGACCCGGGGCTGCTGGAGGCGGCGATGGACTGGCTGCGGGAGCACCCCGAGCGCTTCTGACGCCCACCTGGGCGCCCCGATCGAGGCGGGGGAGTGACTGACGGCGCGGCCCTCGGGTACGCGGGGGAGTAGTCCAGAGCCGACGCGCACCGATTGGCCGGAGGACGCCATGACGAACCCGTATCCGGACCCCGTCCCGCCGGGACCGACCCCGGGACCGACCCCGGGCCCGGAGCCACAGCCTCCCGACCCCCACCCGGTACCGCCCCCGGAGCCCTCGCCGGCTCCCGAGCCGCCTCCGGCCCCGACCCCACCATCACCGCCGACCCCGCCCGCACCCCCGGACCCGTCCCCGTCTCCGATCCCCCCGGGCCCGGAGCCGGTACCGAGCCCGGAACCGGGCCCGCCACTCAGCTGAGCCGGGCACGAGAAAGCGGTGGGCGCTTCCCAATGCCGCCCACCGCTTTCACCTGAGGGGCCCGGGGCCCTATCGATCTGCGGCAACGCCGCGTGGGCGCGACCAGCCCCCACACACCCGCCCCCGCAATACGACCGCCCTTACCGAGCTACTAGGCGGAAACCTCCGAGCGGTCCCCACCCCACAGCGTGTGGAACGACCCGTCCCGGTCGGTCCGCCGATACGTGTGCGCCCCGAAGAAGTCCCGCTGCCCCTGCGTGAGCGCCGCAGGCAACCGCTCGGCACGCAGCGCGTCGTAGTACGCCAGCGCCGCAGCGAACCCCGGCGTGGGCACACCCTGCCGCGTCGCCGCGATGATCACCTCACGCCAGTCGTCCTGCGCCGCGGCGATCTCCTGCGCGAACGTGTCGTCGGACAGCAGGCTCGGCAGGTCGGCCCGGGCGTCGTACGCCGAGCGGATCCGGTCCAGGAACGCCGCGCGGATGATGCAGCCGCCGCGCCAGATCGCGGAGACGGCGCCCAGGTCGATGTCCCAGTCGTACTCGGCGCGAGCCGCGTCGATCTCGTGGAAGCCCTGCGTGTACGACACGATCTTCGACGCGTACAGCGCCTGCTCCACCCGGTCGGCGAACGCCCCCGCCTCCGCCTCGCTGAGCGGCGACGCCTTCGGGCCCACCAGCTCCCGCGAAGCGTCCCGCAGCGCCGCGTGCCCGGACAGGGAGCGGGCGAAGACCGCCTCCGCGATACCGGAGACCGGTACGCCCAGGTCCAGGGCGATCTGGACCGTCCAGCGGCCGGTGCCCTTCTGCTCGGCCTGGTCGACGACCACGTCCACGAACGGCTTGCCCGTCGCCGCGTCCACGTGCGACAGCACCTCGGCGGTGATCTCGATCAGGTAGGAGTCCAGCCGGCCCTCGTTCCAGGTGCGGAAGATGTCCGCGATCTGCGCGGGCTCGTACCCGGCGACATCCCGCAGCAGCTGGTACGCCTCGCCGATGAGCTGCATGTCGGCGTACTCGATGCCGTTGTGCACCATCTTCACGAAGTGCCCGGCGCCGTCGGGGCCGACGTGCGTCACGCAGGGGGCGCCGTCCTTCGCCTTCGCGGAGATCTTCTCCAGCATCGGGCCCAGCGAGTCGTACGACTCCTTCGGGCCGCCCGGCATGATGCTCGGGCCGTGCAGCGCGCCCTCCTCGCCACCGGAGACACCCATGCCGACGAAGTGAATGCCCTGCTCACGCAGGTCGCGCTCGCGGCGCCGGGTGTCGGCGAAGTGCGCGTTGCCCCCGTCGATGATCATGTCACCGGGCTCCAGCAGCGGCGCGAACTCCTGGATCACCGCGTCGGTCGGCTCACCGGCCTTCACCATGATCACAAGGCGCCGCGGCCGCTCCAGCGCCGCCACGAAGTCCTTCGCGGTCTCGGCCGCGATGAAATCGCCCTCGCTCCCGAATTCCTCCACCAGCGCGTGCGTGCGCGCCGACGTCCGGTTGTGAACCGCGACCGTATAGCCGTTGCGGGCGAAATTACGGGCGAGGTTGCGGCCCATGACCGCGAGACCCGTGACGCCGATCTGCGCCGAAGTGCTCATGCGTTGGCTCCTAGTGATCTCGATACAGCAGCGGTACGGGTACCGCTCATGCCCGCCAGTATTGCCCCTCGTCCATCCTGACGTGCCGGTACTCCGACCGCACATCCGGGTGGCGCGATGTCGCGCAGGCAGATACGGACGGAAGGCACCGGCGCACTCAGTCGTCCCGGAGCGCCGGGCAACGTGCGCCCGTCGCGCGCCACTTGGCGTGAAGAGGCGGCTGATTTGCTGTCTTGTCATGGCTCGTTCGCAGCGCTTACTTTTGCCCCTCCTGACGCATGTCAATGGGGGGCTCCTTCATGGCCGTACGCGGCCGGCACCGCCGGTACCAGCCGAACAGGATCAACCGCGCCTCACTCACCGTCACTGCGGGCGGCGCGGGCATCGCGCTCCCGCTGATCGGCACCGGTGCCGCGCAGGCGGCCGACGTGAGCACCTGGAACAAGGTCGCCGCGTGCGAGTCGACCAGCCGGTGGGACGTCAACACCGGCAACGGCTACTACGGCGGGCTCCAGTTCGCCCAGTCGACATGGGAGGCGTACGGCGGCCCGCGGTACGCGGCGCGTGCGGATCTGGCCACCAAGGACCAGCAGATCGCCGTCGCGGAGAAGGTGCTGGACGGGCAGGGGCCCGGCGCCTGGCCGGTGTGCTCGGTACGGGCCGGTCTGACGCGGGGCGGCGACACACCCGACATCCACCCCGCCGGCACCGGCAGGAAAACGTCGGTTCAGGACGTCCAGCCGCAGACACCGCCGCAGTCACGGGCGGGCACCGCCGAGATGTACACCGTGGTGCACGGCGACACCCTCTCGGAGATCGCCGAGTCGGAGCAGGTCAAGGGCGGCTGGCGGGGCCTGTACGCCGCGAACCGGAAGGCCGTCGGCGCGGACCCCGACCTGATCCTGCCGGGGCAGCGGCTCGCACTGCGCGGCAAGGCCGCCACGACGACGCCCCCGAAGACGGACCGGCCGGCGGCCACCCCGAAGTCGTCGCCCGGGAAGACCTCTTCGGAGAAGACCACCCCGAAACGGGAAGAGCAGGCGACGACGGCCAGTCGCTCCATGGTCTCCCCGGTGAGCGCCCCGTCGGGCACCCCGTACCGCAAGGCGGGTTCGGCCTGGTCGAAGGGCTATCACACCGGCCTCGACTTCCCCGTGCCGACCGGGACGTCCGTGAAGTCCGTCGGCTCCGGGCAGGTCGTGAGCGCCGGGTGGGAAGGCTCCTTCGGCTACCAGGTGGTCATCCGGCACACCGACGGCCGCTACACCCAGTACGCGCACCTGTCGGCCATCTCCGTCAAGGACGGACAGTCGGTGGGCGCCGGGCAGCGCATCGGCCGCTCCGGGTCCACGGGCAACAGCACGGGCCCGCATCTGCACTTCGAGGTGCGGACGGGGCCCGGCTTCGGCGCGGACATCGACCCGGTGGCCTATCTCCGGGCCGGAGGCGTCAGGATTTGACGCGGATGCGGTGCCGGTCGAGGACCGGCGTCGGGACGTACGGGCCGCCGTAGAACGGACCGTAGTGGTACTGGGGCCCGCTCTCGGCCTGCGGCGGCTCGTCCTCGTACGCGCCCTCCGCGATTTGGGCCGGTACGAGGATGTCCTCGATCCCGTCCGGTACGCGGATCTCGGATCCGTCCGCTTCGAGGAGTTCCCTCTCCGGTACGAGGACACCCTCGTGCGGCATCGGTGCGACCTGCTCCGGAACGCCGGCGAGCAGCTCCCCGGCGGGCACCGGAGCCGCGTCCGGCTCGGGCAGGGCGACGGCGCCGGCCGACGAGGCCTGCGCCTCGGGCAGAGCCGCCGAGGCAGCGGTCTCCGTACGCGCGATCCGCTCCGTGGTCAGCAGGATCAGGCCACCCGCCGCGACCACGCCGCAGCCCAGAGCGAGCACGGTGCCCGTGGTGCCGTACCGGAAGGTCTCGCCGAACATCGTGATGCCGACCGCTGCCGCCACCACCGGGTTCACGACGGTCAGCGTGGCCAGCGGCGCCGCGAGGCCCGCGCCGCGGTAGGCAGCCTGGGACAGCAGCAGACCGGCCGTGGCGAAGACGCCTATCGTCGCCAGGGCGGGCACGTCGGCCGCCGACACCCCGCCGTTCCAGTCGACCGCGACGATCTTCGTGAACACCGAGGACATGCCGAACGCTATGCCGGACGCGATGGCGAGCAGCATGCTGCGCACCGCCGGATGCCGGTGGGCCGCCCGCCCCGCGATCATCAGCGTCACGACGACGGTGCCGGTCACGAGAGCGACGACCACCCGCTCGGCCGTGGCCAGCGACTGCGACTCCGAGGCGCCGACCAGGGACAGCAGTCCGGCGAGACCCACGGTCGCCATGATGGCGCCCCGCCAGGCCGTCGCCCCGGCCTTGCGGCCCACGAACAGCGCCGCCATCGGCAGCGCGAACACGATCGTCAGGGCGCCCAGCGGCTGCACCAGACTCAGCGGACCGAAAGCCAGCGCCACCACGTGCAGCAGACCACCGAGGCCGTTCAGCGCGACCGCCGCCCACCAGCCCGGCCGACGCATCGGCGCGAACTGCTGTCCCGGAGAGGACACCGCGACACGCTCCTGTACGATCGCCCCGCCCGCGTACGCGACGGCGGAGACGAGCGACAGAAGCACGGACAACGCGAGGGCGCTCATGAGCTGCTCCTCTGCGTGAGGCGGGGCCGCTGACCCCGGCGCGGCGAACGGTCGGCTTTCATAATCAACACGATGCCGCGAAAACCTCTTCCCGTCGTCGTACCAGAGCACGCACTGTGTCGTACTACCGATGGAGTACGACGCCCGCGGAGTCATCCCCAAGACGGGTGACCCCGGGCGGAGACCCCCAGGTGATAACCCCGACGGGCCCTGGTACTACTGCCCTTCGTGGATCTCGACCCCCATCTCGCCGCGCTCCGGCCGCTCGGCGCCTTCTTCGTACTACGCACCCCCGGGGAAGCAGCCCGGCCGCTCCCGACCCTGGCGGAGACCTACCGGGAAACCTCGTCAAGGACTGAGGGGGACCCGCTGGACTTCCGCGTCCGGAAGGTCGCGAACGCCCTGCGCGCCCCCGAGTTGCGGATCGCCGCCTCCGTGGCCCAGCAGGGCCTCGCGGCCCGGCTCTGGTCGGTGACCCTCGGCTGCGCCGCCCTGTACGGCCGCATCCCCGACCTCGACCCCGGCCTGCTGCACTGGGACCCCGACGGCAGCGCCCCGGACGACCTGTGGCTCACCGAGGTGCGCCCGCTCCCCGCGGACCCGGCGACCGTCGCGGACGTCGTCCTGCACCGCCACCTCCAGCCGCTCACCGACGCCGTGCACGCCCGCTACCGGGTGGCCGCCGGGCTGCTGTGGGGCAACGCGGGATCCGCCCTCGCGGGCGCCGCCCGGCAACTGGACCAGTGGGCGCGCACAGGCGGCCGTACGGACACCGCAGCCCGGGCCCGCGCTCTGACCGAGGAGCTTTTCGGCCATCCCCTCCTCGCCGGCACCGGCATCCTCTCCGGGACCGCGTTCCGGCGCCGCAGCTGCTGTCTCTACTACCGGGTGCCGGGCGGCGGAGTGTGCGGTGACTGTTGCTTCACACGAGCCCCGCGCTCTTCCCCACGCGCCCCATCTGGGTGACCATGAAAGGGCAACAAGCCGCTGAGAACAGGGGGTTCCGGGTGCGTGTGGGACTGCTGACCCGGGAGTACCCGCCGGACGTGTACGGCGGCGCGGGTGTCCATGTCGAGTTCCTCGCCCGGGAGTTGCGGGACCTCGTCGACCTGGAAGTGCACTGCTGGGGCGAGGGCCGCGCGGTGGGCGTGCTGCGGCACCGCCCCTGGTCGGCGCTCGACACCTCGAACGACGCGCTGCGCACCTTCTCCGTGGACCTCGCCATGGCCGCCGGCCTCGAAGGCCGCGACCTCGTCCACTCCCACACCTGGTACGCCAACCTCGGCGGCCACCTCGCCAAGCTCCTGTACGGCATCCCGCACGTGATGACCGCCCACTCGCTGGAGCCGCTGCGCCCCTGGAAGGCCGAACAACTCGGCGGCGGATACGCCCTGTCGAGCTGGGCCGAGCGCACCGCGATCGAGGCCGCCGACGCGGTGATCGCCGTCTCCGGAGCCATGCGCGAGGACATCCTCAGCTGCTACCCGGCGCTCGACCCGGCCCGGGTCCACGTCGTGCACAACGGCATCGACACCACCCTGTACCGGCCCGACCACGGCACCGACGTCCTCAACCGGTTCGGCCTCGACCCCGACCGCCCCTACGTACTGTTCGTCGGCCGCATCACCCGCCAGAAGGGCGTACCCCATCTGCTGCGCGCCGTACGGGACATCGACCCGGCCGCGCAGGTCGTGCTGTGCGCCGGGGCGCCGGACACCCCCGAGATCGACCGGGAGTTCCGCGATCTCTACCAGGAGCTGAGCCGGGTCCGCGAGGGCGTGCACTGGATCCCGCAGATGCTGCCCCGCCCGGAAGTGATCCAACTCCTCACACACGCCGCCGTGTTCGTCTGCCCCTCGGTGTACGAACCCCTCGGCATCGTCAACCTGGAGGCGATGGCCTGCGGAACTCCCGTGGTGGCCTCCCAGGTCGGCGGCATCCCCGAAGTCGTCGACGACGGCAAGACGGGCCTGCTCGTCCCGCTCGACGACGACTTCGAGGCGGGCCTCGCCCGGGCGCTGGACTCGCTCATCGGCGACCCGGGGACCGCCGCGCGGATGGGGGAGGCCGGACGGGAGCGCGCGGTGGGGGAGTTCGGCTGGGACGCCGTGGCACGCCGGACGGCCCGGCTCTACGGGGAGATCCTCAAACAGGCTTAGCGCGCGGTGCTCAGGGGCAGGCTGGGATCAACCAGGGTGAGGGGAGCGGCCATGCGTCGTGGCGGACCTTCGGTGCTCGGAATCGTGCTGGCGGGCGGTGAGGGCAAGCGCCTGATGCCCCTGACCGCGGACCGCGCGAAACCGGCGGTCACCTTCGGTGGCACGTACCGTCTCGTCGACTTCGTGCTCTCCAACCTCGTCAACGCCGACATCCTGCGCATCTGCGTCCTCACCCAGTACAAGTCGCACTCCCTGGACCGCCACGTCACCACCACCTGGCGGATGTCCAGCCTGCTCGGCAACTACGTCACCCCGGTCCCGGCCCAGCAGCGGCTCGGCCCGCGCTGGTACCTGGGCAGCGCGGACGCGATCCTGCAGTCCCTCAACCTGATCTACGACGAACGCCCCGAGTACGTCGCGGTGTTCGGCGCCGACCACGTGTACCGCATGGACCCGCGCCAGATGCTCACCCAGCACATCGAGTCCGGCGCGGGCGTGACGGTGGCCGGCATACGCGTGCCGCGCAGTGAGTCGTCGTCCTTCGGCGTGATCAGCCCCGGCTCGGACGGCCTGAGCGTGGATCGCTTCCTGGAGAAGCCCGCCGACCCGCCCGGCCTCCCGGACGACCCGGAGTGCGTGTTCGCCTCGATGGGCAACTACATCTTCACCACCAAGGCCCTCATCGAGGCGCTCCAGCGGGACGCCGAGGACGAGAACTCCGTGCACGACATGGGCGGTTCGATCCTGCCCCAGCTCACCGACCGGGGCGAGGCCCAGCTCTACGACTTCAGCGCCAACCACGTCCCCGGCGAGACCAACCGCGACCGGGGCTACTGGCGGGACGTCGGCACCCTGGACGCCTACTACGACGCCCACATGGACCTCATCGCCGAGCGCCCCGCGTTCAACCTCTACAACCGCAGCTGGCCCATCTACACCCACTCCAACCAGCTCTCCCCGGCCCGCTTCAACGCGGGCGGCATGGCCAGCGAGTCCATCATCAGCGCAGGCTGCCTGATCCGCGGCCAGGTCACGCGGTCCGTGCTCTCGCCGGGCGTGGTGGTCGACCCGGGGGCGGTGGTGCAGGGGGCGGTGCTGCACGACAACGTGCGCATAGGGCGGGGCGCGGTGGTGCGGGGCGCCGTACTCGACAAGAACGTCGAGGTGCCGCCGGGCGCGACGATCGGCGTCAATCCGGAGCGGGACTCCGACCTGTACACCGTCTCCAAGGGTGGCGTGATCGCGCTGGGGAAGGGGCAGCAGGTCCCCTAGCTACTGCGCAGGACGCAGCGGCGGCGTCGCCCGGCGTACGACGACACCACGGGACGGGCTCCCGAGGATGGTGACAACCGTCCGGAAGGAGCCGACGCCATGCACCGCATCCTGCCCGTTCTCACCGCTGCCCTGGTCGCCTTACCCGTCCTGTCCGGCACCCACGCGCAGGCGGCGACCGCCCAACGCCTCTCCGCCGACAGCCCGTTCGCCGACTGCGCGCCCGGCGCGCTGGACCCCGGAACGGCCGACGGCGCCATCGAGCCGCAGCTCGCCGTCGACCCGCACGACCCCCGCCGACTCGCCGTCGCGTGGCCGCAGGACCGGCAACGTGGTGTGGTCCTCGCCGTCAGCGACGACCGCGGCCGCTCCTGGACCCGGACCGTCGTACCCGGCCTGACCCGGTGCTCGGGCGGCACGTACGACTACGTGGACGGCCCTGCCGTGACCTTCACTGGGGACGGGGCGCTGCTGGTGACCGGCGGTCTCTTCATGGCCGACGGCTCGGCGAGCGCGGCCCTGTCCGTGCGCTCGGACGACGGCGGCCGGACCTGGACCCGTCCCGCGGTCGTCGTCGAGGAGACGGACCCTGACCAGGGCGGACACGGGGGCGGTACGGCCGTGACCGACCCGCGCGACCCGGACGTGCTGTACGTCGTCACCCCGCGCTTCCCCGCCCAGAGCCGCACCCGCAACGACGCCTGGATCAGCCGCAGCACCGACGGCGGACGCAGTTGGGCGGCACCCGTGCTGGTGGCGGACGCGGGGGAGGGCCATCTGATCTCGGGGCACCGGCTGAGCGTGCTCGACGACGGCACGCTGGTCGACGTGTACAGCAGGGTCAGGTTCGGCGAGGGCCCGATCACCAGCCGGCTCACCCTGCAGGCCGTACGCTCCACCGACGGCGGCCGTACCTGGTCCGCGCCGGTGAAGGTGGCCGACCAGCGCACCACGTGGCTGTTCCAGGACCCCGAGTCCGGTGAGCAGGTCTCCCACACCACCAGCCTGCTTTCGGACACCGCCGTCGACCGGCGCACCGGCCGCCTCTACGTGGCCTGGCAGGACTCGCGGTTCAGCGGCGGCGGCGCCGACGCGGTGGCCCTGGCGGCGTCGGACGACGGCGGTCGGACCTGGTCCGAGCCGGTGAAGGTGAACCGCACGCCCGCATCCGTCCCCGTGCCGAACCAGCAGGCCTTCACGGTGACGCTGGCCGTCGGCCGTGACGGCACGGTCGCCGTCGCCCATTCCGACTTCCGCCACAACGACGAGGGCACCCCCCTGCTCACCGACCGCTGGCTGGCCCGCTGCCGCCCGAAGCCGGTCGACTGCGGATTTGGCAGGGCGACTTGGCGGGAGACCCGGCTGACCCCGACCTCGTTCGACATGCGCAAGGCCCCGCGCATCCCCGACGAAGCCAGTCCCCGTGGCTACTTCCTCGGTGAGCAGATGGGGCTGGCCGCGACCGGGCGGGGCTTCACCGCCGTATGGGCGAAGCCGGACGCGCCCGGCCGGGCGGCGGTGTACGCGTCCGTCGTGCGGTGACCGAGGGGCGAAGGGATCCGTGACGCCTCCCGGGTGACAACCACAGGATGCCCGGTGCCGCTACCTGTGCTGAAGTGACCTCATATGCACCATGAGTCCCGCCCCTTTCACAGGGGCGGGACTTAATCTGCCGTTAACTGAGCGTAGCTTGATCGTACTTGACTGTAATCGCCAGAGAGCGATTGACTGCTGGTCCACCCTTCGTCGACGCGAGGCAAGCCATTGACGTCTGACCTGCTCGCACCTCTCGACCTGGCGTTCTGGAACATCGAGTCCGCCGAACACCCCATGCACCTGGGCGCCCTCGGCGTCTTCACGGCGCACTCGCCCACCGCCGGCGCCCATGCGGCCGACCTGCTGGCCGCCCGCGCCGCCGCCGTGCCCGGACTGCGGATGCGGATCCGCGACGCATGGCAGCCGCAGGGCCTGCTGCGGCCGCTCTCCTTCGGAGGCGCCACCCGCGAGCCCGCGCTCGACTTCGACCCGCTCGACCACGTCCGGCTGCACGCCCCGACCGCCGACTTCCAGGACGTCGCGGGCCGGCTGATGGAGCGCCCGCTGGAGCGCGACCGGCCGCCATGGGAGGCGCATGTGCTGCCGGGCGAGGACGGCGTGTCGTTCGCGGTGCTGTTCAAGTTCCACCACGCCCTCGCCGACGGCCTGCGGGCGCTGACCCTCGCCGCCGCCGTTCTGGACCCCATGGACATGCCCGCACGCAAGCCTCGTCCCGAGGCGCCCCGCAGCGGCCGCGTTCCGGATGTGCGCAAGCTGCCGGGTCTGGTGCGCGGCGTCCTGTCCGACGTGGGGCGCGCCCTCGACATCGGTGCCTCGGTCGCCGTGTCGACGCTGGCGATGCGCTCGTCGGACGCCCTGACCGCCGAGCCGAGCGGCACCCGCCGCACCGCCGGAGTCGTCATCGACATCGACGACGTGCACGTGGTCCGCAAGGCCGTCGGAGGCACCGTCAACGACGTCCTGATCGCGGTCGTCGCGGGCGCCCTGCGGCGCTGGCTCGACGAGCGCGGCGACGGCAGCGAGGGCGTCGCGCCCCGCGCCCTGATCCCCGTCTCCAAACGCCGCCCGCGCACCGCGCACCCCCAGGGCAACCGGCTCTCCGGCTACTTGATACGGCTCCCCGTCGACGACCCCGACCCGCTGCGCCGCCTCGACACGGTCCGCGCCGCCATGGACCGCAACAAGGACCTCGGCCCCAACCGGGGCGCGGGCGCCGTCGCCCTGCTCGCCGACCACGTACCGGCGCTCGGCCACCGGATCGGCGGACCGCTGGCCGGGCAGGCCGCCCGGCTCTGGTTCGACATCCTCGTCACCAGCGTGCCGCTGCCGGGCATCCCCCTGAAGCTCGGCGGCCACCCCGTCACCGAGGTCTACCCCTTCGCCCCGCTGGCCCGCGGCCAGTCCCTGGCGATCGCGATCTCGACGTACCGCGGACGGGTCCACTACGGCCTCGTCGCCGACGCCAAGGCCGTACCGGACCTCGACGTGCTCGCCCAGGCCGTGTCCGAGGAGGTGCAGTCGCTGATCACCGCCTGCGGCCCCTGAGCCCTGCCGCCGCGGGCCCGCTTCGCCGGATTTTGGAGGACCGGCCCGGCGCTCCGTAGAATTCCCCGTTCGAAAGCGGGCGCGGTCGGCGCGCCGCTCCGGTGATCAGGGAAACGGCAGCGCGATGACGGTGACAGAGGAAGGCCCGGCGGCCACGGACGAGGTCGTGCACGAGCCCGGTGACCAGGTCGTGTACGGCCCCGGCATCGACCCGGAGCGGCTCGCCGTGTGCCTGAGCGTGCTGGACGAGCTCGACAAGCTGGAGGTCGACCACCCCGACGCGATCGCCGTGCGCCGGGCCACCGCCGGCGTCTACCGCACCGTCAAGCAGCGCCGCCGCCAGGAGCGCCGGGCCGCCAAGACCGCCCACGACAAGGCGGTCACGGAGGCCACGGCGACCGGCTCCGCCCAGCGCATCGACGACGAGACCGAGGGCATCCTGCCGTCGTCGGCGACCGAGGAGGGCAGGATCGCCGGGATACTCCAGCGCCCGCGCTCCTGCTACACCTGCAAGACCCGGTACGTGGAAGTCGACTACTTCTACCACCAGCTCTGTCCCGACTGCGCCGCCCTGAACCGGATCAAGCGCGACGTCCGCGCCGACCTCACCGGCAAGCGAGCCCTGCTCACCGGCGGCCGCGCCAAGATCGGCATGTACATCGCGCTGCGGCTGCTGCGGGACGGTGCGCACACGACGATCACCACGCGCTTCCCGAAGGACGCCATCCGCCGTTTCAAGGCCATGGACGACTCCGCGGACTGGATGCACCGCCTGGAGGTCGTCGGTATCGACCTGCGCGACCCCGCCCAGGCCGTCGCCCTCGCCGACCAGGTCGCCGAGGCGGGCGCCCTCGACATCCTCGTCAACAACGCGACGCAGACCGTACGCCGACTGCCCTCCGCCTACGCCGCCCTGGTCGACGGCGAGAGCGCCCCGCTGCCCGCCGGTGAACTGCCCGCCCACCACGTCATCGGCGCCTTCGGCTCCGGCGCGGTCGACGGACTGGCCTCCCTGCCCGCCGGCATCTCCGGCATCGACGCACAGCAGGTCGCCGACCTCGCCCTGGTCGCGGGCAACGCCAGCGTGGCCCGGCATCTCGACGGCACCGCCATCGACGCCGGCGGCCTGGTTCCCGACGTCGTGGACAGCAACACCTGGGTGCAGACCATCGAGCAGATCTCCCCGGTGGAGCTCCTCGAAACCCAGCTGTGCAACTATACGGCGCCGTTCATCCTGATCAGCAAGCTGCGGCCGGCCATGGCGGACGCGGCGCGGAAGGCGACCAGCGGACGCGCGTACATCGTGAACGTCTCCGCGATGGAAGGCGTCTTCGGGCGCGGCTACAAGGGTGCGGGGCACCCGAACACGAACGCCGCCAAGGCCGCCATGAACATGGTCACGCGGACCAGTGCGCAGGAGATGTTCCAGAGCGACGGCATCCTCATGACCTCGGTCGACACGGGCTGGATCACCGACGAGCGCCCGCACTTCGACAAGCTGCGCCTCGCCGAGGAGGGCTTCCACGCGCCGCTGGACCTGGTCGACGGCGCGGCTCGGGTCTACGACCCGGTCGTGCGGGGCGAGGCGGGCGAGGACGTGTACGGGGTCTTCCTGAAGGACTACGCGCCCGGCAAGTGGTGAGCGGTCGCCGGGGCCGGCCGGTGCGCTGCTCGCACACTCGTGCCGCCGTCCACCAGTAGGTCGGCTCCCGTTATCCACTGGGCCGCGTCCGACGCCAGCCACAGCACCGCCTGTGCGACGTCGTCAGGCTCCCCGATGCGGCCCAGTGGCAGCCCGCTCGCGACCTCCCGCTCGCCCGGCTCCCACACGAACCGCGCCATCTCGGTCCGTACGAGGCCGGGGGAGACGGAGTTCACCCGCACCCCCGGGCCCAGCTCGCCCGCGAGCTGCTGGGTGAGGTGCAGGAGCGCGGCCTTGCTGGTGCCGTAGGCCCCGACGCCGGGGCCCACGTGCCCGGCGCCCTCCGTGCAGATGTTGATCACCGACCCGCCGTGCTCCCGCATCCAGGCCCGCCACGCCCACTGCACCAACCGGAGCGCGGCCTCGACGTTCACGATGAAGGCCGCGCGCCAGGCGTCCGGGTCGGCGTCCATGAGCGGCCCGAACGGCTGGTTGGTCGCCGCGTTGTTGACGAGGATGTCCAGCCGGCCGAACGCGCGCAGGGTGGCCCGCGTGACCTCCCGCAGGTGCGCGGGGTCCGCCACGCTCCCGGCCAGCCCGATGCCGCCCAGCTCGGCGGCCGTCCTGCGCACCTCGTCCGCGTCCCGCGCGGTCACGCAGACCCGCGCCCCGGCCGCGGCCAGGTGCCGGGCGACGGCGAGTCCGATGCCACGCGTGCCGCCGGTGACCATGGCGGCCCTGCCCTCGAGACCGTGCGACGACGTCATCGCCGTACGGTCTCATGACGGGTCGTCAGTCAACAGCCCCGAGCGGCGAGTGCCGCGCCGCCACCAGTTCCAGCACCGTGCGCCAGTCCTCCAGGACCCCGGCGTCGAACTCGGCGCTGCGGCCCTCCTCGTCGGCCTGGCGCAGGCGCACCAGGTCGTCGTCGGCGGAGTTGAAGGCCCGGCACTGGTCGCGTACGAGGCGGGAGACCCGTTCGCCGAGGAGGGGCCGCACCGCGTCTGCGGCGCAGTCGGAATGGCGGGTCACGTCGGCCGGGCCCAGCAGCGGGCCGATGGCATGAACGAGCCCCGCGACCTGGAGTTCCTTGTCGGCGGGGCGTGCGCGGCGCAGCAGTGCGGCTGTCTGCAGCGCGTGTTGGTGGAGATCGACTCGGATGCTCCCGAGGCCCGGGGTGTCCCGGGTGCCCCGGCAGGCGTACAGCAGATCCATCAGCTCTTCGACACTGCGCAGCTCCATGCGCCAGTCCTCCCGCCGGACAAGCCGTTGCCGTACGTCAGCAGATCATGGCCGCCTTGCGATTCGGCCAACGGGACTTGAACTGCGTGGCGTGCCGGGAGTGGAGCTGGGCAGCTTGCGGGCGTTGAGCCGAACGAGTGACTTGTAAATCTCGCATTTCATGACAAGTGGGGATGAAGTCGGCAGGCGAAAACCGGTCGACTCCGGATAGTTACAGCTTGTTTGCAGCCCCATCGAGCGGGCACCCGCTCATTTGGTTAATCTGTAGCGGACGGACAGCACTACAGGGTCCCAACCCACACCCATGGTCCGTCCCGGGACAAGCCGGTGCACAACGGCCTGCTCTCAGCACCAGTTACCGGCGCCACCGCGTCCGAGCCGACTTTGAGTATGACCCGAGCGGGCGTCAGGTATCCGGACCGCAGACTGGGCCGGCCCGCCCCGAGGGTGATCCGACACATAAGGAGTGCGCGGTGACACCTGAGAAGACGAATCGCGAACAGCGCCCCAAGGAACGCACGGAGCGCGCGGGCCGCCGGTCGAACGAGATCGGCAGTCTCGATGTGTGGGCCAGGTCCGCCCCCATCCGCCTGGCGGGCTACGAGGACGACCTCGCCGAGCCCCACATCCTGCCCAGCGTCGACTGACGACCGACGTCGACTGAAGGGGCAGAACCCTTCGCGATCGCCGACCGCATGGGCGTGCGAGACTCACGCCCATGCTGATCAGAGAAGCCGCGGCCGACGACTGGCCGCGGATTTGGTCTTTCTGGCACCGGATCGTGGCCGCCGGTGAGACCTACGCATGGGATCCGGACACCTCCGAGGCCGACGCCCGGGCCTTGTGGCTGAACCCCGCCAAACGCGTCTACGTCGTCGAGGACGACGCCGGAGCCGTCGTCGCCTCCGCCTTCGTCACCCCCAACTACGGTGGCCCCGCAGCCCGTATCGCCAACGCCGGCTTCATGGTCGACCCCGATCACGGCGGCCGCGGCATCGGCCGCCTTCTCGCCGAGCACATCCTGGCCGCGGCCAAGGCCGATGGCTATCGGGGCATGGTCTTCAACGCCGTTGTCGAGACCAACCCGGCCGTGCGCCTGTGGACCTCGCTCGGCTTCACGATTCTCGGCACGGTTCCGGACGCGTTCGACCATCCCCGGCACGGTCGTGTGGGGCTGCACATCATGTACAGGGCGCTTTAGCGAGCGAACCGAGCTCCCTCTCTGTTTGCCTAAAAGCTTTAGGCAAGTGCATACTCGCTTATGGTAAGCGAGGGGGTTGTTATGGCACGCGTAGGGCTGACCGCGGAACGTCTGGTCCGGGCAGGCGCGGAGCTCGCCGACGAGGTCGGCTTCGAGCAGGTGACCGTGTCCGAGCTGGCCAGGCGGTTCGACGTCAAGGTCGCGAGCCTGTACTCGCACATGAGGAACTCAGCCGACCTCAAGACACGGATCGCCCTGTTCGCGCTGGAGGAGCTGGCCGACCGGGCCGCCGACGCCATCGCGGGACGGGCCGGCAAGGACGCCCTGGTCGCCTTCGCGAACGTATACCGCGACTACGAGCGCGATCACCCCGGCCGCTCCGCCGCAGCGCGTATGCGACTCGACCCCGAGACGGCCGCCGCCAGTGCGGGCGTCCGGCATGCGCAGATGACCCGGGCGATCCTGCGCGGCTACCACCTGACGGAGCCGGACGCGACACACGCCGTACGGCTGCTGGGCAGCGTCTTCCACGGCTACTCCAGCCTGGAGTCGGCAGGCGGCTTCAGTCACAGCGCCCCCGACTCCGAGGAGACCTGGTCCCGGATCCTCGACGCCCTCGACGCCCTGCTGCGCAACTGGCCGACCGCGCCCACCCCTGATCGACAGGCCGAGGACACCGGCCCGGAACAAGGACGCTGAGGACATGGACACCCCGCACGACTGGATCACCACGCCCGTCTCCGCCGAACTTCTGCGCGGCGCCCTCGACGTCGAACGCACCGAGCACGGCGTGCTGCCGCACCGGCTGCCCGCGTGGGCACGCGCCCAGAACACCGACGAGCAGCTGGCCATGGCCGAGTCACAGCCCTCCGGGGTACGGCTCGCATTCCGCACCCGTGCCACCGCCGTCGAACTGGAGGCACTGCGCACCAAGCGCTGCTACGTGGGTGCCCCGCCCCGCCCGGACGGCGTGTACGACCTGATCGTCGACGGCCGCCGTGCCGGACAGGGCAGCGTGACCGGCGGCAACGTCGTGACCGTCGACATGATGGCCGGGACCTCCGAGGACCGGCCCGGCCCCGCCGGCACCGTCCGCTTCACCGGGCTGCCCGACGGCGACAAGGACGTCGAGATCTGGCTGCCGCACAACGAGACCACCGAACTGATCGACCTGCGCACGGACGCCCCCGTCGAGCCCGCGCGCGATCCGGGCCGCAGGGTCTGGCTGCACCACGGCAGTTCGATCAGTCACGGCTCCGACGCGGCGAGCCCCACCGGCATCTGGCCCGCGCTCGCGGCCACCCTCGGCGGCGTGGAGCTGATCAACCTGGGGCTGGCCGGCAGCGCTCTGCTCGACCCGTTCACCGCCCGCGCCATACGGGACACCACGGCCGACGTCATCAGCGTCAAGATCGGTATCAACCTGGTCAACATGGACCTGATGCGGCTGCGTGCCTTCGGCCCCGCGGTCCACGGCTTCCTCGACACCATCCGTGAAGGGCACCCGACGACACCGCTGCTGGTCGTGTCGCCGATCCTGTGCCCGATCCACGAGGACACACCGGGCCCCTGCGCCCCCGACTTCAGCGGCCTCAGCCGAGGCCGACTGAAGTTCGTCGCCATGGGAGACCCGGCGGAACGCGCGAGCGGCAAGCTGACGCTGGGCGTGATCCGGGACGAGCTGTCCCGCATCGTGAAGCAGCGGGCGGCCGACGATCCGAACCTGCACTACCTCGACGGCCGCGACCTCTACGGCGAGGCCGACTCCGCCGAGCTGCCCCTGCCCGACGACCTCCACCCCGACGCCACCACCCACCGCCGCATCGGCGAACGCTTCGCGCAGCGGGCATTCACCGGCGACGGGCCCTTCGCGGCGGCGGCCTCACAGGGTGGCGCCGAATAGCCGTCCGGCCGTCCATCGGTACACGACCTAGTCGAGCGGCGCCGTCCGCTGCCACGGACGCAGCTCCTGGATCCGCTCCGCCAACGCCAGCAGCTCCGCCTCCGCCCCGGGACGTCCGACCAGCTGTATGGCGCAGGGCGCGCCGGAGGGCAGTGTGCCGAACGGGATCGACATCGCGGGCCAGCCGGTGAGGTTCCACGGCGGGGTCAGCGGCGAGTAGTTGGTGTTGGCCAAGATGTTGCGCAGCCAGCCCCGCTCGTGCCAGGGCTCGGACTTGGGGGAGCGGCGGGCCAGGGCCGGGGTGAGCAGGACGTCGTACTCGGCGAAGAACGGCTCCAGCCGCCGGCGCAGCTGCTGTCGGCTCTCGCCGACCCGCACCCGGTTGACGAAGCGCTTGCCGACAGCGGCGTGGACCCGGGTCCGGCGGGTGAGCTGCCGCGGGTCGAGGCCCTGCGCGTCCACCGCCGTGCCCGCCGTCCAGTGGGTCAGGGAAGTGACCCCCAGCGACATGGGATACGGCGGGTCGGCGCGCCGTACCTGGTGACCCGCCTTGATCAGCAGCCCGGCGGCGTCGCGTGCGGCGGTCGCGTACGGCTTGCTGATGGTGACCCCGGCGAGCGGGCTGCGCAGGGACACGGCGATCCTGTGCGTGCCGGGCGCCCGAGGGCCCACGACCTCGGTGTCCGCGAGGACCGACAGCATCAGGCGCGCGTCCTCGACCGTCGTGGCCAGCGGGCCGTTCTCCGACATGCCGAACCAGTCGCCGTCACTGACGCCGGCCGGGACCACTCCGGTGCCGGGCTTGATGGTGACCAGGCCGCAGTTGGCCGCCGGTATGCGCAGGGAGCCCATGCCGTCGTTGCCGAGGGCGATCGGCACCATGCCCGCGGCGACCGCGGCAGCGCTGCCGCCGGACGACCCGCCTGCCGTGCGCGAGGTGTCCCACGGGTTGCGGGCGGTGCCGTGCACGCCCTCCGTGGTGCCGAAGACACACAGCTCCGGCACGTTCGTCAGCCCCACGACGACCGCGCCGGCGGCCCGCAGCCGGGCGACGGTGACGTGGTCGTCGTCGGCCGGGGTGTCCGGCGTGGCCGCGGAGCCGATGCGCTTGGACTCGCCGCGCACCGCGAGGTTGTCCTTGACGGCCACCGGCACGCCCGCCAGGGGCAGTTCGGCGAGATCGGCGCGCGAGCCGACCTCGTCGGCCTCGGCGAGCGCCGCCTCGGCCCGGACCACCCGGAAGGCGCCGACGCGGCCGTCCAGCCGCTCGATACGGGCCAGGTGCTCGGCCACCACCTCACGGGGCGTGGCCTGCTTCTCGCGTACGGCGGCGGCGATCTCGGCGGCGGTCCGGCCGACCCAGTTGGTCACGGGCGCTCCTCGGGGCTTACTCGCGAGTATGTAGGAGAACTCTGCCCGGCGGCGGGCCCGGCGTCGAGGGGTCGCCGGGCTTGGATATTCGGGACGCTCTTCTTGGACTTTTCACAGCGACTCTCCTCGGTACCACCCCGCTGACCTGCGCATCATCCGATCAATCAGCCAACTCGGCGCCAGTCGCATCCCATTGACAGCCCTTGGGGCCCGCCCAATCATCAGACATCCGATGAATGGGGGTGCCTCATGAGGAGACGCTGGCGATCGTCCGGTGTCCTCGCGGCGCTGATGCTGTTGCTCGCGGCGCCGGTGCCGGCGCTCGCGGAGGGCGACCAGGAGACGCCGGTCACGGTGCCGGCGCTGGCCGACTGGACGCCGTCATCCGGCAGTTACACGTACGGGCGCTCCGCCCGTCTGGTGGCCGACAGCGAGGGCGAACGGCGGGTCGCCGGCACCCTGGCCGACGACCTGAACGACGCCGGACACGGCAGGGTTCCCGTGGTGCGCGGCGGCGCCCGGCCCGGTGACATCGTTATCGACGTCCAGCCCTCCCGGACCTCCCTCGGCGCGGAGGGCTACCAACTCCGCGCGGACAAGCGGCTCTCGGTCACCGCGGCGACCGAGACCGGCGCCTTCTACGGCACCCGCACCCTCCTCCAGCTCCTCGCCCGGGGCGACCGGATTCCGGCCGGCCACACGGTCGACATTCCGCGCTACAAGGAGCGGGGCGTGGGCGTCTGCGCCTGCTACATCAACATCTCCATGCCATGGCTGGAGAACCTGGTCCGCGAGATGGCGTACCACAAGCTCAACCAGCTGCTCCTCGAACTGAAGGTGAAGAGCGAGGCCCACCCCGAGGCCAACACCTGGGGCTACTACACCAAGGACGAGATCCGCCGCCTGGTCGCCCTCGGCAAGCGGTACCACGTCGAGATCATCCCCGAGATCAACTCCCCGGGGCACATGGACCCGTGGATCGAGAACCGCCCGGATCTCCAGCTCACCGACTCCGACGGCAACAAGCAGCCCTCGCGCCTCGACATCACCCGGCCGGAGTCCTTCGCCTACTACACGAGCCTGATCGACGAGTACGCCGAGGTCTTCCCCGCCACTTCCTGGCACATGGGAGCCGACGAGTACATGCTCGGCTCCGACTTCGCCAAGTACCCGCAGATCCTGAAGTACGCGCAGGACAAGTACGGCCCGGACGCCACGCCGCAGGACGCTTTCATCGACTTCGTCAACCGCGTGCATGCCTACGCGGGGGACAAGGGCAAGAAGCTGCGCATCTGGAACGACGGGCTCACCGGTGCCAACACCGTCCCGGTGACCGCCGGAACGACGGTCGAGCACTGGCTGAACGTGGCGGTGAAGCCGAGTCAACTCCGGCACCGGGGCTATCCGTTGATGAACGCGGCCTACGCCCTCTACCTGGTCCGCGGCGGCTTCCACAGCGACACCGAGGCGGTGTACGACCAGAGCTGGGACCCGCGCAGCTTCGAGGGGGAGAAGCTGGCCTCCCGTGACGGGATCACCGGCGCGAAGATCAGCCTGTGGCCCGACAACGGACGCGGCGAGACCGAGAACGAGGTCGCCGCTGCCCTGTGGCCCGCGCTTCGGCACATCGCCCAGGCAACGTGGGGCGACCCCCATCCCGACGCCGCCTACGCCGAGTTCACGGCACGCGGCACGGCCGTCGGGCACGCGCCGGGGTGGCGGGACCTGACGCGGGTGCCGGTCGCGAATGGGTCGTACACCTTCCGGACGCCCGGCCGGTCGTTCGACGCCGAAGTGAAGCGCACCGCCGACGGCTACGTGACCGTGCGGACCGCGCAGGGCTGCCTCGAGGTGCGCGGCGGGAAGCTCACGCTGAACGTGCCGCTGCAGCCCGGAGTGGAGGCGGCGCCTCAAGCGTGCGATGCGCAAAGCACCCTGCAGCGCTGGCAGTTGGAAGCCGTGGCAGGTGGCTACCGGCTCGTCAACGCCATCACGCGCATGGCGCTGAGCGTGAGTGAGGACGGCCGGCTCGAGCAGTACCCGCCGGACCGGCGCACGCCCGCCGTCTGGCACCTGACCTGAGGACCTGACCCTGACCCGAGGAGCCGTCCCATGGCCGTTTCCCGACGCGTCTTCGTCGCGACAGCCGCCGTCCTCGCCGCGACCGGCACGACAAGACCCGCCCTCGCGGCACCCGCGGCCGCTTCGAGCGACGTCCGCTACCGCATCCCCGTCAGCCCCGACGACACCGAGGCCGACCTGGTCCGCAAGGCCTCCCAAGTCCGCCCCACCGCACGGCAGATCGCCTGGCAGCGGCTGGAGCGCACCGCGTTCCTGCACTTCGGCGTGAACACCTTCACCGGTCTGGAGTGGGGCACCGGCGACGAGGACCCGGACGTGTTCCAGCCGACCGGCCTCGACACCGACCAGTGGGCCCGCGCCCTGCGTGACGGCGGCTTCCGGCTCGCCATCCTCACCGTCAAGCACCACGACGGCTTCGTGCTGTACCCGTCCCGCTACACCGACCACTCGGTGGCATCGAGCAGCTGGCGCGAAGGCCGGGGCGACGTGCTGCGTTCCTTCGCCGACTCCATGCGCCGGTACGGCATCAAGGTCGGCGTCTACATCTCACCGGCCGACGAGAACCAGTACCTCCACGGCGTGTACGCCAACGGCAGCACCCGCACCGACCACACCATCCCGACCCCCGTCGAGGCCGACGACCGCACCCCGGCGGCGTCCCGCACGTACACCCTCCCGGCCACCGACTACGGCGCCCACATGCTCAACCAGCTCTACGAGGTGCTCACGGAGTACGGCCCGATCGACGAGGTCTGGTTCGACGGCGCTCAGGGCCGCATCCCGCCGGACAAGGTGGAGAAGTACGACTGGGACAGCTGGTACACCCTGGTCCGCTCGCTCGCGCCCGACGCCGCGATCGCCGTGTCCGGCCCGGACGTGCGGTGGGTCGGCAACGAGGGTGGGCTTGCCCGGGAGGACGAGTGGAGCGTCGTACCGGTACAGGAGAAGGACTACGGCCGGACGGACTACGCCCTCGCGTACGACGCCCCCGACATGGGCAGCCGTGCAGCGCTGGTGCAGGCCCGGCCCGTCGCCGACCACCTCCAGTGGTGGCCGGCCGAGTGCGACGTCTCCATCCGGGACGGCTGGTTCTACCACGCCGACCAACAGCCGAAGAGCGTCGAGCAGTTGACGGACATCTACTTCCGGTCCGTGGGCCGCAACTCGGTGCTCCTGCTCAACATCCCGCCGGACACGGACGGCCTGCTGCCCGCCGCTGACGTGGCACGGCTGCGGGAGTTCCGCGAGCGCGTGGACCGCGAGCTGCCGGAGGACCTGGCGCGCGACGGTCGTACGACCGCGTCGCCGGGCCGGGTCACCGTCGACCTCGGCGGCGAGCGGGAGGCGGACCGGATCCGGCTGGCGGAGGACATCCGGCACGGGCAGCAGGTGGAGAGCTTCGTCGTCGAGGTGCAGCGGGACGGTGCCTGGACGGAGGTGACCCGGGCCGGCGCGATCGGCGCGAGCCGGATCCTGCTCCTGGCGGCTCCGGTGCGGGCCCGGCGGTGGCGGGTACGGGTGACCGGCTCGCGGGCCGCGGTGCGCATCGCGGAGTTCGGGCTGTACCGGTCACGGGTCTGAAATTCGGTTGACCGGGGCGGGGCCGTGCGGGCTGGATGGGGTGCATGGCCGACATTCAGGGCACGTACGACGACCTGTTCACCGCGGTGCCGAACGCGCTGGCCGCGATGCTGGACGCGGGGGACGCGGGCGGTTCCGTCGCGGTCTTCGTGGACGGCGCACCGGTCGTGGACGTCTGGGGCGGGTTCGCGGACGCCGACCGCACCGTCCCGTGGGAGCGCGACACGATCGTCAACGTCTGGTCGGTGACCAAGACGATGACGGCCCTGTGCGCCCTTGTCCTGGCCGACCGCGGCGAGCTCGACCCGGACGCAGCGGTCTCCCGCTACTGGCCGGAGTTCGCGGCGGCGGGCAAGGAGAAGGTGCTCGTACGGCACCTGCTCGCGCACACCGCCGGTCTGCCCGACTGGGACGGGCCTGTCGAGGAGCTGTACGACTGGCCCGCCGCCACAGCACGGCTCGCCGCGCGGGCCGCTCGGTGGGAGCCGGGCAGCGCGGCCGGCTACCACTCGCTCACGCAGGGATTCCTGGTGGGCGAGGTCGTACGGCGGATCACCGGCCGCAGCGTGGGCGAGTTCCTCGCCGAGGAGGTGACCGGGCCGCTGGGCGCGGACTTCCACATCGGGCTGGCCGCCGAGCACGACCATCGGGTCGCGCCCTCGATTCCGCCCACCGGACAGGGCGAGGACTACGCGGCGAGCGCCTCCGCGGGCCCCTCGGGTTCCGAGGCGGGCAACGGCGTCCGCGTCCGCGACGGCAACAGCCTGGCCTGGCGCCGCGCCCAGATCCCCGCGGCGAGCGGCTTCGGCAACGCACGTTCCGTGGCCCTCGTACAGTCCCTGCCGGCCTGCGGGGGAGAGGTGAACGGGGTCCGGCTGCTGTCCCGAGCCGGTTGCGACCGCGCTTGGGAGGAGCAGTTCGCCGGCGACGACCGCGTCCTCGGCATGCCCATGCGGTGGGGCCTCGGGTACGGCCTGTTCGGCACCACGTACGGCTGGGGCGGCTGGGGCGGCTCCCTCGTGATGATCGAGCCCGACAGCCGGCTGGCGGTGGCGTACGTGACGCAGCAGATGCGCGAGCCTGCCAAGGACACCCGGGGGCTGGAGATCGTGGCGGCCGCGTATGAGGGGCTTCAGGGGCTGCGCTGATGACGTCCGGCGAGCTCGGATCCGCAGGATTCGACACCTCTGCAACGCAGCGTGAATGCCCTCGCTCGGGCTCGCGGCACCACCACTTCAGCGGTGACGGCCCGTCGATCCCGTGACACCGCTGCCGTCGCAAGTCGCCCTCATCCGGCACGGATGGATCGGACCCATGACCTTATCACCCCGCGGCGTCAGCCGGACCGGCCTCGGCGGCCTGCCGTTGGCCTAGGCCGTGGGGTCACGCGCCCCGCGCCACCCCTGTGCTCCCCCGCTCGATCAGCCGAGGCACCGGCACCCGTACCGCCCGCGCCGACCCCCCGTCCAGCAGAGCGGTCAACTCACGGGCCGCCGTGCGGCCGAACTCCACGCTGTCCCGGGACAGGGCCGACAGCCAGGGCTTGACCATGCGGCACAGGGCGGAGTCCTCCCAGGACACCACCGAGACGTCGGCCGGTACGGAGAAGCCGAGTTCGGTCGCGGCGGCGGCGCCGGCGACGGCCATCACGTCGTTGTCGTAGATCAGCGCGGTCGGGGGAGCCGGGTCCTCCAGGACCCTGCGGGTGACCGCCGCGCCCTCGGCGTCGGAGTAGTCGGTGGTCACCGACTTCACCTCGGTCAGGCCGCGCCGCCCGGCCTCGGCGCGCAGGGTGCGGATGCGGCGTTCGGTGTGGGCGAGGCCCGGCAGGCCGGCGATGTGCACGATCCGCCGGTGGCCGAGAGCGTACAGGCCGTCCACGACCGAAGCCATCGCGCCCGCGTCGTCCGCCCAGACCGTGGAGAGCCCGGGATGGCGATCGTCGGGGGCGCCGCCGATCACCACGGCGGGCAGGCCGAGTTCGTCGAGGAGGCCGGGGCGGGGATCGTCGGTGCGCGGATCGACGACGAGGACGCCGTCCACGCGGTGCTCGGCCCACCAGCGGCGGTACACCGCGCACTCGTCGGCGACGTCCTCCACCACCTGGAACAGCAGCCCGAGATGCCGCTCCGCCAGCACCTCCTGGATGCCCGAGACCAGTTGGAGGAAGAACGAGTCCACCCCCAACGTGTCGGCCGGACGCGCCAGCACGAAACCGACCGTCGCCGCGCCCTCCCCGGACAGCGCCCTGGCCGCCGTACTGGGCCGCCAGCCCAGCTCCTCGGCGACCCGCCGTACCCGGTCGCGGGTCTCCTCCGACACGCCGGGCCGGCCGTTCAGCGCGAAGGAGACCGCGCTCTGCGAGACCCCCGCGTGCCGCGCTATGTCCTTCATCGTCGGCCGACGGGCCGGTGACCGCTTGCCTGACATGGCGATTCCCCATTCCGCCGACACATTCCCACGGCTCATTCCCGGAGCAGTATGCACTAATGCGGTTCAGGTCCGTGAACCTAATACGGTTCAGCTCGGTGATCCTAATGCGCATTAGTCACTAATGAAATTAGCTCCGCAAGAGCCATTGACGGGCCCGTGGAGCGGCGTGCAGGGTCTGCCTCGTCGACCAACCCGCCCGCAAAGGAGGACGGTTCACGGTGCCCGTTTCCCGTAGTACCCGCAGAGCCCTCGCCGCCGTTTTCGCCGCCTGTGTCGTCCTGCCGCTCAGTGCCTGCGGCTCGTCAGGGGGCGACAGCGGCACAGCCGACGCCTCCGGCAAGGTGGAGGGCGACATCACCTTCCAGACCTGGAACCTCCGCGCCAACTTCAAGCCCTACTTCGAGGGCCTGATCGCCGACTTCGAGAAGAAGTACCCCGGCACCGACGTGAAGTGGATCGACCAGCCGGCCGAGGGCTACGCCGACAAGATCAGCGCGGACGCCGCCGGCGGCACGCTCCCCGACGTCGTCAACGTCTCGCCGGACCTGGTTGCCCCGCTCGCCAAGGCGGGCCTCGCGCTCGACCTGGACAAGGCGGCCTCCCAGTACAAGAAGGAGTATCTGGAGGGGGCCTGGGCCAGCCATCAGATACCGGGCATGACCGGCACGTACGCCTTCCCCTGGTACCTCAACACCGGCCCGCTCTTCTACAACAAGTCCCTCTTCGAGGAGGCCGGACTCGACGCCGACCAGCCGCCGAAGACGTACGACGAGGTCTTCGACGCCGCCCTGAAGATGGCGGACAAGACCGACGGCAAGGTCGCCACCCTCGCCAACGTGCCCACCATCGAGGACTTCGGCCGCTACGGCGTCGAGCTCATGAACAAGGAAGGCACCGCCTTCACCTTCAACGACGCGAAGGGCGTCGAACTCCTCACCAAGTACAAGGAGTTGTACGACGCCAAGGCCCTCGACCCGCAGGCGCTGACGGCCACCCCCGAGTCGTCCGGCAAGAAGTTCCTGACCGGCGCCGTCGCCATGAACCCCGGCAGCGCACTGGACCTCGGCAACTTCAAGAAGCAGGCGCCGAACCTGTACAAGAACATCGGGATCACGGACCAGATCACCAGCACCGGCCACGTCAACATGTACGTGATGGGCGTGATGGTCAACGCGCGGACGAAGCGTGCGCCCGCCGCGGTCGCCTTCGCCCACTACGTCACCGACGCCGCGCACCAGATGTCGTTCGCCAAGCAGGTCGCGATCTTCCCCAGCACCGCAGGCTCCCTCGACGACCCGTACTTCACCAAGGAGGACGGCACCGACGAGACGCGTGTGCGGGTCGCCGCCGCCAAGTCGCTGAAGACCGCCGTCAATTACACGCCCGTGCTGTTCAGCGAGCAGATGAAGACCGAGCTGCGCAACGAGGTGGCCAAGGCGCTGCAGGGCAAGGAGAGCCCGAAGGAAGCTCTAGACAACGCTGTCGAGGCTTGTAACCGGCTCCTTCAGCAGCAGGGCTGAGCCGTCATGGCGAGCTCGGCTGTCCCTCGTGTCTCCCGTGTGCGGCGCCAACTGCCCTTCAGCCCCTGGCTGTTCGCCGCCCCGGGCCTGCTGATCATCGGCGCCTTCATCCTGTACCCGTTCGTCTCCACCCTGGTCAACGCCTTCACCGACCGCCGCACGCTGATCCCGGGCGAGTTCGTGGGCCTCGCCAACTTCCGCGAGCTGCTCGGCGACGACATGTTCTGGATCGGCCTGCGCAACAGCACGCTCTACGTCGTCGGAGTCGTCCCCGCCCTCGTCGTCCTGCCCCTGCTGCTCGCGCTGCTGGTGCAGAAGAACATCCCCGGCATCACCTTCTTCCGGTCCGCCTTCTACACCCCGGTCGTCGCCTCGATCGTCGTGGTCGGGCTGATCTGGGTGTGGCTGCTCGACGAGCGCGGTCTGGTGAACTCGCTCCTCGAGACGATCGGCGTCGGCCGGGTCGGCTTCCTCAGCGACCAGTGGCTGCTCCTGCTGAGCGCCATGGCCGTGACGGTCTGGAAGGGCCTCGGCTACTACATGATCATTTACTTGGCCGCGCTCGCCAACGTGCCCCGCGAACTGCACGAGGCCGCCGCCGTGGACGGAGCGGGCGCGATCCGCCGGTTCCTCACGGTCACCGTGCCCGCCGTCCGTTCCACCATGGTTCTGGTCGGGGCGCTGTCGTCGGTCGCCGCGTTCAAGGTGTTCTCCGAGGTGTACCTGATGGCCGGCCCGAGCGGCGGCCCGGCGGGCGAGGACACCACCCTCGTGATGCTCGTCCAGCGCACCGGCACCGGCCTGACCGGCCGCGTCGGCTACGCCTCCGCCATCTCGGTCGTCGTGTTCGTGGTCACCGTCGCCCTGATGCTGCTGGTGCTGCGCGCGGACCGGAAGGACGAATCATGACCGTCCTGGAGAAGGTACGGCCCGCGGCGAAGGCGAAGGCGAAGGTCAAGCCGTCGGCCGGCGCTCGCGAACCCCGCGTCACCGACGAGCACGGCCGCCGCGTCCGCGTATGGGAACTCGCCCTGCGCTATCTGCTGCTGCTCGGCGTGCTCGCCCTCACCGTCGGCCCGTTCCTCTGGCAGCTGTCGACCTCGCTCAAGGGCCCCACCGAGGACATCTTCAGCTCCCCGCCGAAGTTCCTGCCCGGCGATCCCACCCTGCACAACTACGAGCGGGTCGCCGAGACCATCCCCGTCTGGGACTACGCCCTCAACTCGCTGAAGGTCGCCACCGCCAACGTCGTGACCAACTGCGTCGGCGCGGCACTCGCCGGCTACGCCCTCGCCCGGCTGCGCTACCGGGGCCGCCGCGCGGCCACGCTCGCGTTCATCCTCGCGATGCTCGTGCCCGTGGAGGGCATCATCATCGCCCAGTTCACGACCATGCGGGAACTCGGCCTCAACAACACCCTCATCGGCGTCGTACTGCCCGGCTGCATCAGCGCCCTGAACGTCCTGCTGATGCGCAACGCCTTCCTCAACCTGCCGTACGAGATCGAGGAGGCGGCCTACGTCGACGGTGCCAACGTCTGGCAGCGGTTCCTGCGCATCGCGGTGCCGTCGGTGAAGGGGACTCTTGCCGTCGTCGCGATCTTCGCCTTCATGGGCGCCTGGGACGACTTCCTGTGGCCGCTCATCGTACTGAGCGACCCGTCCAAGTTCACGCTGACCATCGGGCTCAACTATCTGCACGGCACCTTCGCCAACGACGAACGCCTCGTCGCCGCGGGCACGATCATCGCCGTGGCGCCGCTGATCGCCCTCTTCGCCTGTCTCCAGCGGTACTTCTTCCGGGGTGTCGGGGAGGGCGCCGTCAAGGGCTGACCCGCTGAGCCGGCCACACGTACCTCCGCCGCACCTCGTCGCACCTCCGTCACAAGGACACGCATGCCTTCTGCCGTGCGCTTCGGCGTCAACTACACCCCAAGCGTCGGGTGGTTCCACCACTGGCTCGACTTCGACCTCGACTCCGTACGTGCCGACCTCGACTCCATCGCCGCGCTGGACCTCGACCACGTCCGGGTGTTCCCGCTGTGGCCGTACTTCCAGCCGAACCGCACCCTGATCCGTGGCCGCGCCGTCGAGCAGCTGGTCCAGCTCGTCGACGCCGCCGCCGAACGCGGCCTCGACGTCAACGTGGACGGTCTGCAGGGCCACTTGAGCAGCTTCGACTTCCTGCCCGCCTGGACCCGGACCTGGCACCGCCGGAACCTCTTCACCGACCCGGACGTCCTCGACGGCCAGGCCGCCTACTTGCGCACCCTCGCCGCCGCCCTCGACGAGCGCCCCAACTTTCTCGGCATGACCCTCGGCAACGAGGTCAACCAGTTCTCGGCGGGCCCGCATCCCGACCCCGACCGGGCGACCGAGGACGAGATCGACCGCTGGCTGACGCGGATGCTCGCCGCCTGCGAGGAGGGCGCCCCCGGGCGGCTGCACCTGCACGCCGAGTACGACGCCACCTGGTACCAGGACGACCAGCCGTTCACGCCCGCCCAGGCCGCCCGGCACGGCGCCGTCACGGCCGTGCACTCCTGGGTCTTCAACGGCACCGCCCAGCGCCACGGCCGTATCTCCGTCCCGACCGAGCACCACGCCGCCTACCTCGTCGAGCTGAGCAAGGCCTGGGCCGCCGATCCGCGCCGTCCCGTCTGGCTCCAGGAGGTCGGCGCGCCCGCGCCCCTCGTTCCGCCCGAGCACGCCGCCGCCTTCACCGAGGCGACCGTCGCGAACGCCCTGGACTGCCCCGACCTGTGGGGGATCACCTGGTGGTGCTCGCACGACGTGTCCCGTGACCTGGCCGACTTCCCCGGGCTCGAATACGGGCTCGGCCTGCTGACCAACGACCGGAAACCGAAGGACGCCGCCCGGGTTCTGGAGCGGGCGGCCCAGGAGGCGCCACGGCCGCCCGAGCCGCGTACGACGGCGCTGATCGTGCCCGCCGACCCGTCCACCCGCTCACTCTGCGCGCCGGGCGGCGCGGTCTTCGACGCCTATTTCCGGCTGGTCGCCGACGGCGTCCGCCCCACCACCGTCCTCGACGTGCGTGCCGCCGACCAGGAACACCTGGCGGCGCGCGGCATCACCGAGGTCGTCGCACCCGATCAGGTACTCCCCACCCCACAAGGAGGCACCCGCTCGTGAAACCCACCAGACGCACCGTCCTCATCGCCGCCGCCACGGCCGCGATGCTCCCCTCGTCACCGGCGGTGGCGGCACCGCGGCTCAAGGCCGCCGCGCTCCAGCCGTACGCCTCCTACTGGTACCCGGACTCGCTGCCCTCCGGCACCCCGGGCACCGGTATCACCTGGCGCAGCCTGAAGTCCTGGCGTCCGGCCGACGACCCGGACCTCGCGTTCAACGCGGCGACCGTGCCGCTCGCCCCGCGCTTCACGCCGACGCCGGCGAACCCGACCGCCCGCGCGGGCCAGGCCCGTATCCAGTCCCTGGTGTCCTTCGGTCCCACCGCCGGCAACCCCTCGCAGGGCGCGGCCACCGCCGACTACTACGCCCTCACCCACTGGGCGTACATCGACGAGCTGGTCTTCTGGGGCGGCTCGTCCGGGGAAGGGCTGATCCTCGCGCCGAACGCGCCGATCGTCGACGCCGCTCACCGGCACGGGGTGCCCGTCCTCGGCAACGTATTCCTGCCGCCCGTCGCCTACGGCGGGCAGCTGCAGTGGACCCGAGACCTGGTGCAGAAGGACGCGGCCGGGCGGTATCCGCTCGCCGAACGGCTGGTCGCGGTCGCGGACGCGTACGGGTTCGACGGGTGGTTCGTGAACGCGGAGACCAGCGGCGGGAACACCGCGCTGGGTTCGGCGATGCTGGGCTTCATGCGCGAGCTGAAGACCCTCGCCAAGGCCAAGGGCCAGCGCGTGACCTGGTACGACTCGATGACCGTGAACGGGTCCGTGAGCTGGCAGGGCGCCCTCAACTCCCAGAACGAGGCGTTCTTCCAGGCCGCCGACGACATGTTCGTCGACTTCCGGTGGACGGCCGCGAAGCTGACCTCGTCCGGACAGCGGGCCGGGCAACTGGGCCGCAGCCGCTACGAGTTGTGGGCGGGTGTCGACGTCGAGTCGAACGGCTGGAACTCGTCCGTGAACTGGGACGCGATCGTGCCCCGCGACAAGGCGCACGTCGTGTCGGTCGGCTTCTACCGGCCCGAGTGGACACGCAACCACCTGCCCGCGGACGGCCGGGGGCCGGGGGCGTTCCACGCCGCCGACGACCGCTTCTGGACCGGGCGCTCGCTGGACCCGTCGCGGCCGGACGGCACGGACGTCTGGCGCGCACCGGCCGTGTCGGTCGCCGACCGCTCGACGGTCACGGAGCTGCCGTTCGCGAGCGTGTTCAACACCGGGCACGGGCTGCGGTGGTACGAGGACGGGAAGGTGACGTCGGACAAGCCGTGGAACCATCTGGGTCTCCAGGACCGGCTGCCGTCCCGGCGCTGGGTCGTGCACACCGACGGACAGCGCCCCGCCGTGACGTTCGACTTCGAGGACGCGTGGCGCGGCGGGAGCAGTGTGCTCGTCGACGGTGAAATGGACGAGCCGGCGGTCGTGGACGCCTACGCGACCCGCCTGCCGATCACCGCCGACACGGTTGTCGAGCTGACCCACCGGACCGACGCGGGCAGCGTCAAGGTCGAGGTGGCGGTGGCCACGGCCGAGCCGAGCAGTCCGGGCGCGACACCGCCGTACACGTACTTCCCCGTGGACTCGGGCAGCACATGGCAAACCTCGACCGTACGGCTCGCAGGCCTGACCGGCACCGCTCACGCGATCGGCGTCCGGCTCACCGCGACGGGCGGGGCCGTGAAGTGGCGGCTGGGCGGGATCGCGGTCCGGGAGGCCGCCGCCACGCCGGCGGCGCCGACCGGTTTCCGGATCACCGCGGCGTCCGGCGCAGACCTGCGCCTCGCGTGGAACCCCGGCCCCGGCGACGTACGCCACCACACCCTGCACCGCGTGCTACCCGACGGCACCCGGCGCTTCCTCGGCGGCACCTGCCAGCCGGCCTTCTTCGTCGCCGGCCTGCAACCCGAACAGGGGGAGCAGACCACACGGTTGGACCTGCGTGCCGTAGGGGAGCTCTACACCTCGTCGGCCCCCGTGACCGTGACGCACACCTGGTAACCGCCCTCACCCTTGGAGCACCCCGCATGCATGACGACCGCAGCCTGGTCGAAGCCCGCCTCAAGCGCGTCCTCGACGAGCGCATCCGACCCGCCGTGTACCCCGAGTCCGTGCCGCTGGACGTCGCGGTGTGGCATGCGCCCGGCGAACCGGTGCCGGTCGCCGAGGGACTCGCGGCCGAACCCGAGCCGATAGAGGTGGGGGCGCGGTGGGGTGCTCCCTGGGGCACCAGCTGGTTCCGGGTCACCGGGACCGTGCCCGAGGCGTGGGCCGGGCGGACGGTCGAGGCACTCCTCGACCTCGGATTCGACGAGAACATGCCCGGCTTCCAGTGCGAGGGCCTCGTCCACCGGCCCGACGGCACCCCGGTGAAGGGCCTCAACCCGCGCAACCAGTGGGTGCGCATCGGTGCCCCCGTCGAGGGCGGGGAACAGGTGAGGCTGCACATCGAGGCGGCGTCCAACCCGGTCATCCTGGACTACCACCCCTTCCTGCCCACGCAGTTGGGCGACAAGGACACCGCCGGCAGCGAACCGCAGTACACGCTCACCCGCATGGACCTCGCCGTCCTCGACGAGAACGTCTGGCAGCTGGTCATCGACCTGGGGGTGCTCGGCGAGCTGATGGCCGAACTGCCGGTGGACTCGGCGCGCCGCTGGGACATCCTGCGGGCGGTGGATCAGGCCCTCGACTCGATCGACCTCCAGGACGTGGGCGGCACGGCGGAGCGGGCGCGGGAACGGCTGGCCGGTGTCCTGGCCACGCCCGCCGTGCCGTCCGCCCACCGCATCAGCGCCGTCGGGCACGCGCACATCGACTCGGCATGGCTGTGGCCGCTGCGCGAGACCGTGCGCAAGGTGGCCCGTACGACCTCCAACATGACCGCGCTGATCGAGGACGAGCCCGACTTCGTCTTCGCCATGTCGCAGGCCCAGCAGTGGGCGTGGGTCAAGGAGCACCGGCCCGAGGTGTGGGCGCGGGTGAAGAAGGCGGTGGCGGACGGGCGGTTCGTGCCGGCCGGTGGTATGTGGGTGGAGTCGGACACCAACATGCCCGGCTCGGAGGCCATGGCCCGGCAGTTCGTGCACGGCAAGCGGTTCTTCCTCGACGAGTTCGGCGTCGAGAACGACGAGGCGTGGCTGCCGGACACGTTCGGCTTCGCCGCCGGACTGCCCCAGATCATCAAGGCCGCGGGCTCCAAATGGCTGCTGACGCAGAAGATCTCCTGGTCACAGACCAACAAGTTCCCGCATCACACCTTCCAGTGGGAGGGCATCGACGGCACCCGGATCTTCACCCACTTCCCGCCCGTCGACACCTACAACTGCTCCATGAAGGGCAGCGAGATCGCCCACGCGGCCCGCAACTTCAAGGACAAGGGCGTCGCCCGGCACTCCCTCGCCCCGACGGGCTGGGGCGACGGAGGCGGCGGCACCACCCGCGAGATGGTCGCGAAGGCCGCGCGGCTGCGGGACCTCGAAGGCTCGGCGACCGTGGTCTGGGAGACCCCGGCGGAGTTCTTCGAGAAGGCCGAGGCCGAGTACGCGAACCCGCCGGTCTGGGTCGGCGAGCTCTACCTCGAACTCCACCGCGCCACCCTCACCAGCCAGGCAAGGACGAAGCAGGGCAACCGCCGCAGCGAACACCTGCTGCGCGAGGCGGAACTGTGGGCCGCGACTGCCGTCGTACGCGCCGGATTCCCGTACCCGTACGAGGAGTTGGACCGCATCTGGAAGACGGTGCTGCTGCACCAGTTCCACGACATCCTGCCCGGCTCCTCCATCGCGTGGGTGCACCGCGAGGCACGCGCCACCTACGAGCGCCTCGCGCGCGAGCTGACCGCGATCATCGAGTCGGCCCAGCGCGCCCTGTCGGGCGAGGGCGAGACCGAGCTCGTCTTCAACTCCGCCCCGCACCCGCGCGAGGGCGTACCGGCGGGCGGTGCACGCCCCCCGGCGACCGAGGGCCGCACGGCGCTCGCGCCCCGTCCGGACGGCGGTTTCGTCCTCGACAACGGCCTGCTGCGCGTCGAGATCGACGCACGGGGCCTGGTCGTGTCGGCGTACGACCTCGACGCCGACCGCGAGACGATCGCGCCCGGCTCGGCCGCGGCCCTGCTCCAACTGCACCCCGACTTCCCGAACATGTGGGACGCCTGGGACGTCGACGAGTTCTACCGCAACACCGTCACCGACCTGACCGACCTCGACGAGATCGCCCCCGCGGGGGAGGGCGTGCGCATCGTGCGGTCCTTCGGTGACTCCCGCGTCACCCAACTGCTCTCCCTCGCGCCCGGGGAGCGGCGGCTGGTGGTGGACACCGAGGTGGACTGGCACGAGACGGAGAAGTTCCTGAAGCTCGCCTTCCCGCTCGACGTGCACGCCGAAAGGTACGCGTCCGAGACCCAGTTCGGGCACTTCCACCGGCCCACGCACACCAACACCTCCTGGGAGGCGGCCAAGTTCGAGGCCTGCAACCACCGGTTCGTGCACCTGGAGGAGCCGGGCTGGGGCGTCGCCGTCGTCAACGACTCGACGTACGGCCACGACGTGACCCGCGCGGTCCGCACCGACGGCGACCGCGGCACGACCACCACGGTCCGGGTGTCCCTCCTGCGCGCCCCGCGCTTCCCGGACCCCGAGACCGACCAGGGCGTCCACCGCTTCCGGCACGCCCTGGTGCCGGGCGCGGGCATCGGGGACGCGGTGCGCGAGGGCTGGCGGATCAACCTCCCGGAGCGTTCGGTCACCGGCGCGCGGGAGGTGGCGCCGCTGGTGACGGTGGACGAGGACGCGGTCGTCATCACGGCCGTCAAGCTGGCCGACGACGGCAGCGGAGATGTGGTGGTGCGCCTCCACGAGGCCCACGGCGGCCGGGTACGGGCCACGCTGACGGCGGACTTCGACGTCGCGGACGTCGCGGCGACGGACCTGCTGGAACGCCCGCTGCCGCAGACACCGTCGTACGACGGCCGTCGCGTCGCCCTGCGGCTGCGGCCCTTCGAACTGGTGACATTGCGGCTGCGGCGGACTGCGGTCCACTGACGAGTGAACGGCGGCGCGGCATCGCGTGGCGAGCGGCAACCGGCCTCAGAATCAAGGCGATTCGGCGTCCCATGTGCGCCTTGGAGGCACTCTTGAAGCTCGTCACGCGAGCCCAGCTGGGCTGGCCCGCATCCGCCGCACCCACGCAGACATCGACCGAGGGCGTCAAAGTCCACTACGAAGGCGCGCCGGTCAGCCTGCGGCTCCTCGAAGACCACGGTCTCTGCATCGCCAAGTGGAAGAAGATCCGAGTCGACCACCTGGCGAACAAGAAGGAGAACTACTCGGACATCGCCTACAACTACGGCGCCTGCCCGCACGGCCATCTCCTGGAGGGCCGCGGCCTCGGCAAACGCACCGGGGCGAATGGCAACCAGGACCTCAACCGCGGCCACTACGCGATCATGGGTCTGGTCGGCGACGAGGGGCTCACCAAGCCGACGGACGCGATGCTCGGCGCGATCCGCGACGGGATCGAGCTGCTGCGGAAGCACGGTGCCGGCATCGAGATCAAGGGGCACCGGGACGGCCTCGCCACGGAGTGTCCGGGCCGGCACCTGTACGCGTGGGTGAAGGAGGGTGCGCCGCGACCGGGTGGTTCGCCGCCCGATCCCGCACCGAGGCCGGTGGTCGACGTGTCGAAGGTGGTCGCCGCGGCGCTGAACGACCCGGCCGCGCCGGGCGCACCGGTGTCGTACCCCGGAGTGAAGATCGTGGAGAAGGCGCTCGTCGCCGAGGGCCTCCTCGGACCGAGCCTCGCGGACGGCCACTTCGGCACGTCGACCGTCGAGGCCTACGCAGCCTGGCAGCGCCGCTGCGGCCTCACCGGCGATGATGCCGACGGCATCCCCGGCCGGGCGTCACTGGAGACGCTCGGCCGGGAGCACGGTTTCGACGTGAAGCCGTAGCGAACGGCGCGGGCGCCGCCGGGCGGCGATCAGCCGCCCAGCTGCATGCGCAGCCACTGCTCCACCTCGCCCACGTGTGCGGCCTCCGCGGCCCTGGCCGCCTCCGGATCGTGGGCCACCAGGGCGCGGTGGATCGCGGCGTGTTCGCGGCGGGTGCGGGTGAAGGCGCCCTCCTCCTGGTAGCCGCGCCAGACGCGGGCCCGGAAGGTACGGGAGGACAGTCCCTCCAGGATCGCGGCCATGGTGTCGTTGCCGGCGGCGGCCGCGATCACGCGGTGGAAGGCCAGGTCGTGGGCGAGGATCTCCTCGGGGTCCTCCGTGGCGTTCATCGCCGTCAGATGCTTCTCGACCTCGGCGAGCTGGTCCGGCGTGATGCGCGCCGCCGCCAGCGCGGTCGCCGTCGACTCCAGGATGCGGCGCACCTCCAGCAGCTCCACGAGACGCGGTCCCCGGGAGAGGTCGGCGACCACGCCGAACGTCTCCAGCAGGTCGCCGGCCTCCAACTGGGTGACGTAGATGCCCGAACCGTGCCGGGCCTCCAGCACCCCCAGCACCGTCAGTGCGCGGATCGCCTCGCGCATCGAGCTGCGGGAGATGCCGAGCTGGACCGCCAGATCGCGTTCGGTCGGCAGGCGCTGGCCGGGCTCCAGCCGGCCCTCGGCGATCATCGCCTTGATCTGCTCCAGGGCGCGCTGTGTCACGGTGCCCTTCTGCGGGGCCGTCTCGTCTTCCACGCCGTTCCTCCCGTCGCCCGAGGCGCCTGAGCGGGCCCGGTGAGCCGCAGTGTAATCACCAGGTTGGTCCGACCACTACGGCTGGAAACACCGAAAAACTGCCTCCCGAGGGTGTTGCGTCGGCGAAGTGGTCTGATAAATATGCGGGCATCTGCTCGAACACGCTCAACGAGGAGCCGCCAGATGCACGGCCAGATGCACGGCACGACAGCGCGGAAGCAGAACAGTTCGCGGAGGGGTAAAGCGGTGGCCGCAGTCGTCGGCGCCTGTCTCGTGCTCGCCGCGTGCGGCAGCACCAAGGACACCGGCGCCGCGAGCGCCGAAGGCGGCGGCAGCGGCAAGGTCGGGGTGATCCTGCCCCTGCTGACCTCGCCGTTCTGGCAGTCGTACAACGACTATGTGCCCAAGATGGCCGACTCCGAAGGCGTCGAGGCGCTCAAGACGGTCAACTCCAACAGTGACCCCTCCCAGCAGATCACCGACATCAACAACCAGCTCAACCAGGGCGTGAAGGGCCTCGTCGTCGCCCCGCTGGACAGCGCGGCCATCGAAGCGGGCCTCGACCAGGCGGAGCGCAAGGGCGTGCCGGTGGTCGCCGTCGACGTGGCGCCCGACAAGGGCAAGGTGGCGATGGTGGTGCGCGCCGACAACGTGGCCTACGGCGAGAAGGCCTGCCAGTACCTCGGCGAGCAGATCCCCTCCGGCAAGGTCGTACAGATCATGGGCGACCTCGCCTCGGTCAACGGCCGTGACCGCTCGGAGGCGTTCCGCGCCTGCGTGAAGAAGAACTTCCCCAAGCTGAAGGTCCTGGAGATACCGGCCAAGTGGGAGTCGGACACCGCGGCCTCCAAGCTGGACACCCTCCTGAACGCCAACCCCGATATCAAGGGCATCTACATGCAGGCCGGCGGCGTCTACCTCGCGCCGACCATCCAGACCCTCAAGTCCAAGGGGATGCTGAAGAAGGCCGGCCAGTCGGGCCACATCACCATCGTCTCCAACGACGGCATCCCGCAGGAGTTCGACGCCATCCGCAAGGGCGAGATCGACGCGACCGTCTCCCAGCCCGCAGACCTGTACGCCAAGTACGGCATGTACTACATCAAGGCCGCGATGGAGGGGAAGACCTTCAAGCCCGGCCCGACGGAGCACGACTCGACCATCGTCGAACTCCCCAGCGGCATCCTGGAGGACCAGCTGCCCGCCCCGCTGGTCACCAAGGACAACGTCGAAGACCCCAAGCTCTGGGGCAACACGGTCAAATGAGTACGGCCGTGATCACACCCCTCGTCGAGGCGCGCGACATCGTCAAGCGCTACGGGCCCACCACCGCCCTCGCCGACGGCCGGCTCACCGTCATGCCCGGCGAGTCCCACGCCCTCGTCGGCCGCAACGGCGCCGGCAAGTCGACCCTGGTCAACATCCTCACCGGCCTCCAGGCTGCCGACGAGGGCGAGGTCCGCTTCGACGGCGAGCCCGCGCCCGCGCCGGCCGACCGGGACGCCTGGCGCCGCAAGGTGGCCTGCGTCTACCAGAAGCCCACCGTCGTCCCGGAGCTGACGGTCGCCGAGAACCTGTTCATCAACCGCCAGCCCCTTCAGCGCGGCTTCATCAGCTGGCGCAAGCTGCGCGCCGAGGCCGCCCGGCTCCTCGCCACCTGGGACGTCCACGTCGACCCCGGGGCCCGCACCGCCGACCTCAAGGTCGAGGACCGCCAAATGGTCGAGATCGCCCGGGCGTTGAGCTTCGGCGCCCGCTTCATCATCCTCGACGAGCCCACCGCCCAGCTCGACAACCGCGAGATCGAGCGGCTGTTCACACGGATGCGGGCGCTCCAGGACTCCGGCGTCACCTTCCTGTTCATCTCGCACCACCTCCAGGAGGTGTACGAGGTCTGCCAGACCGTCACGGTCCTGCGGGACGCCCGCTGGATCACCACCGCACCGGTCGCCGAACTCCCGCGCCGGGCACTGGTGGAGGCCATGGCGGGGGAGTCGCTGGAGACCATCGCCGAACAGGCCGTGGACCCGGGGGACGTCGACCACGACGCCCCCGTCCTGCTCGAAGCCCGCGGGCTCACCTCACCGGCGTACCGGAACATCGACCTCACCGTCCGCCGCGGCGAGGTCGTCGGACTCGCCGGGATCAGCGGCAGCGGCAAGATCCAGCTTGCCGAGTCCTTCGCGGGACTGCACACCCCGACCGGCGGGAGTGCCCGACTGGACGGTGAACGGCTCCCGTTCGGCGATGTGCAGGCCGCCCTCAAGGCGGGCGTCTCCTGTGTGCCGCGCGACCGGCACGACCAGGGCCTGGTCGCCGGCATGACCATCGGCGACAACGCCACCATGAGCGTCCTCGACCGGCTCGGCCGCTTCGGCTTCGTCGGGACCGACCGCAAGCGCGGCTTTGCCAACGCCCTCATCGACCGTCTCGACATCCACACCGAGGGCCCCGACCAGCCCGTCTCCGACCTGTCCGGTGGCAACGCGCAGAAGGTCGTCATGGCCCGCGCCCTCGCCTCCGACCCCCGTCTGCTCGTGCTGATCAACCCCACCGCGGGCGTCGACGTGAAGTCCAAGGAATCCCTGCTCGCCCGCATGGACAGCGCCCGCGAGGACGGCACCTCCGTACTCGTCGTCTCCGACGAACTCGACGACCTGCGCCGCTGCGACCGCGTCCTCGTCCTGTTCCACGGCCGTGTCGTCGCCGAGCACCCGGCGGGCTGGCGCGACCACGAGCTGATCGCCTCCATCGAAGGAGTGGCCAACAATGGCTGACACCAAGGCCCCACCGGCCCTGCCCGTCAAGGTGCCGGACGCCCGTGCCGCCAGGACGGTCCTGCTCCGCCGTGCCCGCGAACTCGCGCTGGTCCCGGCCCTGTTGCTCCTCCTGGTGCTCGGCGCGGTCGTGAACGACTCGTTCCTCACCGAACGCAACCTGATCTCGATCCTCGGCGCCTCCGCCGCCCTTGCGATGGTCGTGCTGGCCGAGTCGCTCGTCCTCATCACCGGCAAGTTCGACCTGTCGCTGGAGTCGGTGGTCGGCATCGCACCCGCCGTCGGAGCGCTCCTCGTGCTGCCCGCCGCCCAGTCCGGCTGGGGCACCGAGCTCCCCGCCGCCCTCTCCCTGTTGGCGGTCCTCGTGGTCGGCGCGGCCGTCGGGGCCTTCAACGGCGTCCTGGTCGTCAAGTTCAAGCTCAACGCGTTCATCGTGACGCTCGCGATGCTGATCGTCCTGCGCGGACTGCTGGTCGGCGCGACCAAGGGCAAGACGCTGTTCGGCATGCCCGACAGCTTCTACTCCCTCGCCACCACGACCTTCATCGGCATCCCGATGTCGGTGTGGCTCGCGGCGGCCGCCTTCGCGATCACCGGGTTCGTGCTGAAGTACCACCGCATCGGGCGCGCCCTGTACGCCATCGGCGGCAACCCGGACGCCGCCCGCGCGGCCGGCATCCGGGTCGAGCGCGTGATGCTCGGCGTGTTCGTCGTGGCGGGCACGCTCGCGGCCGTCGGCGGGATCATCCAGACCGGCTACGTCGGGGCGATCAGCGCCAACCAGGGCAACAACATGATCTTCACGGTGTTCGCGGCCGCGGTGATCGGCGGCATCAGCCTCGACGGCGGCCGGGGCACCATGTTCGGCGCCCTGACCGGCGTACTCCTCCTGGGTGTCGTCCAGAACCTGCTCACCCTCGCCCAGGTCCCGTCGTTCTGGATCCAGGCCATCTACGGCGGAATCATCCTGGTCGCCCTCATGATCGCCCGCGTGACGACGGGCCGTGCGCAGGACTGACCCGGCGCCGTCCCCACCATCGACCGAAAGGCCCTCTGTGTCCCCGACCCCCGGTCCCCCCGTCCGCGTGACCGCGCTCGACACCTACGACATCCGCTTCCCCACCTCGCGCGAGCTCGACGGCTCCGACGCGATGAACCCGGACCCGGACTACTCGGCCGCCTACGTCGTGCTGCGCACCAACGGGACGGACGGGCACGCGGGGCACGGATTCACCTTCACCATCGGGCGGGGCAACGAGGTCCAGGTCGCCGCGATCGAGGCGCTGCGCGGACACGTCGTGGGCCGGCCCGTCGAGGAACTGTGCGCCGACCCGGGGACCCTCAACCGCGACCTGATCGGCGACAGCCAGCTGCGCTGGCTCGGCCCCGAGAAGGGCGTGATGCACATGGCGATCGGCGCCGTCATGAACGCCGTGTGGGACCTGGCCGCCAAGCGCGCCGACAAGCCCCTGTGGCGCCTGCTCGCCGACGCCGACCCGGAGTGGATCGTCCGCCAGATCGACTTCCGGTACCTCACCGACGCGCTCACCCCCGAGGAGGCGCTGGCCATCCTGCGCCGGGGCCGGGAGGGAGCCGAGGAGCGCACGGCCCGGCTGCTGGAGCGCGGCTACCCCGCCTACACCACCTCCGCCGGCTGGCTCGGGTACGACGACGACAAGCTCGGCCGCCTCGCCGCCCAGGCCGTCGCCGACGGCTTCCGGCAGATCAAGCTGAAGGTCGGCGCCGACCTGGAGGACGACGTACGGCGCTGCCGAGTCGCCCGCTCCGTCGTCGGGCCGGACGTCCGCATGGCGATCGACGCCAACCAGCGCTGGGACGTGGCCGAGGCGATCCGCTGGACCAAGGCCCTCGCCGAGTTCGACCCGTACTGGATCGAGGAGCCCACCAGCCCCGACGACGTCCTCGGCCACGCGGCCGTCCGCGAGGCCGTCGCCCCGGTGAAGGTGGCCACCGGCGAACACGTGCAGAACAGGGTCGTCTTCAAGCAGCTCCTCCAGGCCGGCGCCCTGGACGTCGTCCAGATCGACGCGGCCCGCGTCGGCGGCGTCAACGAGAACCTCGCCATCCTGCTGCTCGCCGCCAAGTTCGGCGTCCCGGTCTGCCCGCACGCGGGCGGCGTCGGCCTGTGCGAACTCGTCCAGCACCTGTCGATGTACGACTACGTGGCCGTCACCGGCACCACCGAGGACCGCGTCATCGAGTACGTGGACCATCTGCACGACCACTTCCTCGACCCGGTGGTCATCAGGGAAGGTCACTACACGGCACCCACCGCGCCGGGCTTCTCCGCCGCCATGCGGCCCGATTCGATCGAGCGCTACACATTCCCGGACGGCGCCTTCTGGGCCGCCGACCTCCAGACGCAGAAGAAGGGGCACGCGGCATGAGCGACTTCGACGGTCTCAAGGCGCTGGTGACGGGAGGCGCCTCCGGCATCGGCCGGGCCACGGCCGAACTCCTCGCCGCGCGTGGCGCCCAGGTCGCCGTACTGGACCTGGACCCGTCCTCCGTCGAGAAGCCACTGCTCGCCTTCCGCGCCGACGTCACCGACGACGCGTCCGTACGCGAGGCCGTGGCAGCCGCCGTGGCCGGCCTCGGCGGACTGGACGTGGTGGTCAACAACGCCGGCATCGGCGCTCAGGGCACCGTCGAGGACAACGACGACGCCGAGTGGCACCGGGTCCTCGACGTCAACGTCGTCGGCATGGTCCGGGTGGCCCGCGCCGCTCTGCCTCATCTGCGGGAGTCTTCGCACGCGGCGATCGTCAACACCTGCTCCATCGCCGCCACGGCCGGGCTGCCGCAGCGTGCGCTGTACAGCGCGACCAAGGGCGCCGTGTACTCGCTCACCCTCGCCATGGCCGCCGACCACGTCCGCGAGGGCATCCGCGTCAACTGCGTCAACCCCGGTACGGTCGACACCCCCTGGGTCGGCCGCCTGCTCGACGCGGCCTCCGACCCCGCCGCCGAACGCACCGCCCTGGAGGCCCGTCAGCCCACCGGCCGCCTCGTCTCGGCCGCCGAGGTCGCGGGCGCCGTCGCCTATCTGGCGAGCCCGCTCTCCGGCGCCACCACCGGCACCGCCCTCGCCGTCGACGGCGGCATGCAGGGCCTGCGCCTGCGGCCGGTGAGCCAGTGAGCATCCCCCGGGGACTCGGCTTCGGAGCCGCCGTCATCGGCAACCTCTACACCCAGGTCACCGACGAGCAGGCGCATGAGGCGGTGTCCGCCGCCTGGCAACGCGGCATCCGCTACTACGACACCGCACCCCACTATGGCCTCGGGCTGTCCGAACGCCGCCTCGGCGCCGCCCTGCGCGAGCACCCGCGCGAGGAGTACACGGTCTCCACCAAGGTGGGCCGCCGCCTGGAACCACAAGCCGATGCCGGCGACGACCTGGCGAACGGCTTCGCCGTCCCCGCCAGGTACCGCCGCGTCTGGGACTTCAGCGCGGACGGTGTACGACGCACCCTGGACGCCGGCCTGGAACGGCTCGGTCTCGACCGTGTCGACATCGTCTACCTCCACGACCCCGACGACCACGCCGAGCAGGCCTTCCGGGAGGGCTACCCGGCCCTGGAGAAGCTCCGCTCGGAGGGTGTGGTCGGCGCGATCGGCGCGGGCATGAACCAGGCGGAGATGCTCACCCGCTTCGTCCGCGACACGGATGTCGACGTGGTGCTGTGCGCGGGCCGCTACACGCTGCTCGACCAGAGCGCGCTCACGGACCTGCTGCCCGCAGCCGTGGAGCGAGGCGTGGCCGTGGTGATCGGCGGTGCCTTCAACTCGGGCCTGCTCGCGGATCCCAAGCCGGGGGCGACGTACAACTACGCCGAGGCACCGGCCGACCTGCTGGACCGGGCCGTACGCATGAAGGAGGTCGCGCGGCGCCACGGCATCACCCTGCGCGCCGCCGCGCTGGCCTTCTGCATGGCCCATCCGGCGGTGGCGAGCGTTCTGGTGGGCGCCCGCTCGGCCGACGAAGTCCACGACTGCGTCGATCAGTTCGCCACACCGGTCCCCGCGGCCTTCTGGCAGGAGCTGCGGTACACCGGACTCCTGGTCACCGAGGAGCCGTCATGAGAGTCGCCCTGCACACCAAGGTCCGCGCGGACCGCGTCGCCGAGTACGAGGCCGCTCACCGGGAGGTGCCGGCCGGGCTCACGGACGCGATCCGTGCCGCCGGTGCCACCTCCTGGACGATCTGGCGCAGCGGCACCGACCTCTTCCACGTCCTGGAGTGCGAGGACTACGGCCGTCTGCTCGCCGAACTGGAGAAACTGCCGGTCAACGTGGCCTGGCAGGCCCGGATGGCCGAGCTGCTGGACGTCGTGCACGACTACTCCGACGAGGGCGCGGACGCCGGGCTGCCCGTCGTGTGGGAGCTGCCGTGACGACCGTCGACGCCCACCACCACGTCTGGGACCTGTCGGTGCGCGACCAGGACTGGATCGCGGGACCCGAACTCCAGTCACTGAGAAGGAACTTCACGGTCGACGACCTCGCCTCCGAGGCCCGGGCCGCCGGAGTCGACCGTACCGTTCTCGTCCAGACGGTCACGGTCGCCGAGGAGACCCCGGAGTTCCTCGCCCTCGCCGCCGAGCACGAGCTGATCGCGGGCGTCGTCGGCTGGACCGACCTCACCCGCCCGGACGTCGCCGAGGAACTGGCCCGGCTGCGGGAGCTGCCCGGCGGCCGGTACCTGAAGGGCATCCGCCACCAGGTGCAGGGCGAGCCCGATCCGGAGTGGCTGCTGCGTGCGGACGTACGGCGCGGACTGGCCGCAGTGGCCGAGGCGGGACTGGTCTACGACCTCGTGGTGCTGCCCCACCAGCTGCCCGCCTGCGCCAAGGCAGCCGCCTCTCTGCCCGAACTCGCCTTCGTCCTGGACCACTTGGGCAAGCCGCCGATCGCGTCCGGCGCCCGCGAGCCCTGGACGTCCGACGTCCGCGCCCTCGCCGCACTCCCGAACACCGTCTGCAAGCTCTCCGGCATGGTCACCGAGGCCGACCCGGTCTCCTGGACCGTCGACGACCTGCGCCCGTACGCCGATGTGGTGCTGGAGGCCTTCGGCCCGCAGCGGCTGATGTTCGGCTCCGACTGGCCGGTGTCCACACTGGCGGCGCCTTACGATCAAGTACTCGCCACAGCACATGAGTTGACCGGCCCGGACGATCGCACGCACATCTTCGAAGCGACCGCCACCCGCGTCTACGACCTCTGAGCCACGCCCGCCAGGCGCGTCGGCGGCAGATACTCCCGTACAAAGGTCCGCTCCCAGCACGCGCCCGTCTCCCGCAGCTCGCGCCAGGTCGTGTAGCGGTAGCGGAAAAGGCGGGCGCGGACATGGCGGGGTGGTGCGTCCGGCGGGAACGGCGAGCGGCGCAGCAGCTTCAGCGTGTCGCGGTCGTTCTCCAGCAGCCGCTCCACCAGTGCGCCGAACCACGAACCGGCGTATGCGGGCGACAGCGCGGCGAACCACATCAGCCAGTCCAGCCGTAGGTGGTACGGCGCGAACTGCCGAGGCCAGCGCCGCGGATCACCCGGCTTGCCCTTGAACTCGTACTCCCGCCAGTCCGAGTCCTCTCGCGGTACGTCGTCGGCGGTGCCCTCGATCACCACCTCGTACCGGACCCTGCTGACACTGCCGAACGCGCCGTAGGTGTTGACCAGGTGGAGCGGGTCGAAGGAGCGGTTCATGATCTGGCGGCGGGAGATCATGTTCGCGACCGGGTGGTAGCTCAGGCCGGCGAGGAGCACGGCGACCACGAGGACCACGATCACGTACCACAGCGGCGCGTCGGGCACGGACGGCGGATCGCTCGGGAAGCGCACCGCCGACAGGGCCAGCACGATGGTGATCCAGTTCAGCCAGGAGAAGTTGCCTGACAGGACCAGCCACAGCTGGGTGACGATCATCAGCGCGGCGGCGGCCGTGGCGATCGGCTGAGGGGTGAAGAGGAGGACCGGCACCACGAGCTGGGTGACATGGTTGGCGGCCACCTCGACCCGGTGCACAGGCCTCGGCAGATGGTGGAAGAACCAGCTCAGCGGGCCCGGCATCGGCTGGGTCTCGTGGTGGTGGTCCAGGCAGGTCAGCTTCCGCCAGCAGGCGTCGCCGCGCATCTTGATCAGGCCCGCGCCGAACTCGACGCGGAACAGGATCCAGCGCAGCAGGAACAGCACCACGACCGGCGGTGCCACCTCGTCGTTGCCCAGGAAGACGGCCAGGAAGCCGACCTCCAGCAGCAGCGACTCCCAGCCGAACGAGTACCAGGTCTGGCCGACGTTCACGATCGACAGATACAGCGCCCACGGGACCAGCCACAGCAGCATGGCGCCCCACAGCGGCACCACGGAGTCCAGCCCGGCGAGCAGCGCCACCGACACCGCACAGCCCGACCAGGCACAGGCCGCGAAGAACCGGTCCGAGTAGTGGAGTTGGAACAGGCTCGGGGCGGTCCTGAAGGGCACCCGCTCGACGAAGCGGGGCACGGGCAGCATGCCGCGCTCGCCCATGAGCGCGCGGAACTGCAGCGCCGCCGTCAGGAACGCGACGAGATACACACCGGCCAGAGCCCGCTGGAAAACCAGCCGGCTCGTCCAGTAGTCCGGTGCGGTGAACCAGTCCACGGCCGTGCCCCTCCTCTCTCCATTGTCGCGCCGGGCGCCCCTTGTGACTCTCCGTATACCACCTCTCCGCTTGCGTAACCCGAGTGAGTGAAGCAGACAATTAGGGACGAATGCCCTGATGATCTCCGATGACCGGCGGGAGGACGTGGTGCGGACACCCACCCGAACCCTCGTCACGGCCTGCGCACTCTCGGCGGCACTCGTCGCCGCCGGCTGCGGTGTCACCGGCGACGAGAACGCGGACACGGGCGGCAAGCTCGTCCTCCAGCCCGTCGCCGACCAGGGGCCGGACCCCTTCACCGACTCCACGGCCACGTCGACCGTCACCCCGTCGCCCATCACCCGGACGCCGAGGCCGGCGCACTCGGGACGGACCGGGCTCCAGCCCCTGTCCGGCGAGACGCCCGGCCTGTACGGCGGCACCCGGGGCGCCGGAAGCTGTGACGTCCGGCGGCAGATCGACCAGCTCACCTCCGACCGTGCCAAGGCCCGCGTCTTCGCCCAGGCGGCGGGCATCGCCCAGGCGTCGATCCCCGCCTATCTGCGCGGGCTGACCTCGGTCGTCCTGCGTGCCGACACCCGGGTCACCAACCACGGTTTCCGCGACGGCATGGGAACCGGCTACCAGTCCGTCCTCCAGGCGGGCACCGCCGTCCTCGTCGACCACCACGGCGTGCCCCGCGTCCGGTGCGCTTGCGGCAACCCGCTCGCCCCGCCCGTCGACCCGCACGGCACCCCGGGCACCAGCGGCCGGGCCTGGTCCGGGTACCGGTCGAGCCAGGTGGTCGTGGTGGCCCCGACGATCCGGATGATCACCAACATCACGATCATCAACGTCGTCGACAACACCTGGATCGAACGGTCGATCGGTCACCAAGGCCACCACCGCGACCACGCCGTTCGGCCGCCGAAGCCGGTGGCTCCGACTCCGCACGACAGCGGCCCGCGCGGTGACGTCAGCGGGTTCCCCGAGGACGGGAGCGCGCCGCCGTCCGGTGGGCGTACCTCCCCGCCCGAGTCGCCGACCGACTGCGTGACCCCGACCGCCACCACCACCGCCGCGCCCGGGACCAGTGACGGCAGGCCGGCCAGGGCCCCGTCGGACACGCCCAGCACCCTCCCCGCGGACTGTCCGACCGCCACTGCCACGGCGTCGCCCCCGACGACCGAGCCCGGCCGCACGTCCGCACCGCCGGAGCCGCCCGGCTCGACCGAGCCGTCCGACGGGCCCAGCCCGTCCGGCTCCCGCACGCAGCCGGGGACCTCCACCGGCTCCCCGGAGGAAGTCGGACCCCAGGTCGTCCCGGACGCCCCCGACGCACCCGACGGCGCTGGGCTGATCCCCGACGCCCCCGACAGCACCGACGCGCCCGTCATCCCCGGCGCCTCCGACCGGACCAACGGCAGCATCTTCGGCAGCCCGACCGACGTCTTCAACGGCTGACAGAGGCCGGAACATGGTCATGGAATCGGGCAAGGGCAGTTCCGTCGCCCCGGTCGAAGAATCCGGCAAATCCTGGCAAGGTGGCCCCATGGTTGATCGGGGAGCGAGCGCCCTGTCACTCCCGGACGACTGGCCCGCCCACCCGGATCCGATCCTGGCGCTCAATCGCATGGGCAGCTTCGACTGGGACCTGGACTCCGGGGTGTTCCACATGGACGCCCAGGCCCACGAGGTCTTCGACGTGCGCCCCGACGAGTACGACGGCAAGCCCGAGAGCCTGGCGATCCGGGTGCCGCGCCCCGAGGCCTTTCGGCTGGACGGCCTGGTCTCCAAGGCCCTGAAGGACGGCAGCGAGAACTACGGCGCCTACTTCCGCATCCGCTGCCGCGACGGCACCCTGCGCTGGACCCACACTCAGGGCTACATCCGCCGCGACGAGACGGGCCGCCCCCGCCGCATCATCGGCATCGTCCGGGACGCCACCGAAGAACTCGCCGAGAGCGAGGAGCGGCGCGAGCAGGCGGCCGAGCACGAGGCGCGTCGTCAGCAGACCAGCGTCGTCCAGGTCACCACGGCCGCCCTCGCCCACGCCCGCACCGTCCAGGACGTCATCGACGTCCTCAAGGACACCCACGGCATCACCCACCTGGGCGCCACCAGCCTGGTCATGGGCCTGGTCGAGGCCGGACGCATCCGGCTGGTCGCCGAGGGGCCCGCGGGCAGCTTCGTGCCCGGCACCATGGTCACCCGGATCGACGAGCAGTACCCGATGAGTGAGGTCGTACGGACCCTCAGCCCGCGCTTCATCGAGTCGCCGGAGGAGTTCGCGGAGCGCTATCCGATCCTCTGGCCGAACATCACGGACCTGAACATCACGGCCGCCGCCTACATGCCGCTGATCGCACAGGCCCGTCCGATCGGCGCCATCGGACTGCTCTACAGCGACCGGAGCGGCTTCACCACCGAGGAGCGCAACGTGCTCGTCGCCCTCGGCAGCAGCATCGCGCAGAGCCTTCAGCGGGCCATGTTCTACGAGCAGGAGAAAGACCTCGCCACCGGCCTCCAGCAGGCCATGCTGCCCCGCACCATCCCCAGCGTGCCCGGCGCCGATGTCGCCGTCCGCTACCGTTCCGCCTCGCTCGGCCGGGACATCGGCGGCGACTGGTACGACCTGATCCCGCTACCGGGCGGCCGGGTCGGCGCCGTCATCGGCGACGTCCAGGGCCACGACACCCACGCCGCCGCCGTCATGGGGCAGTTGCGCATCGTCCTGCGCGCCTACGCCGCCGAGGGACACACCCCGGCCACGGTGATGGCCCGTGCCTCGGTGTTCCTGCACGAACTGGACACCGACCGCTTCGCGACCTGCCTGTACGCGGAGGCCGACCTGTCCACCGGAGTCGTGCAGGTGGTCCGGGCCGGTCATATCGACCCCCTGCTCCGGGAACCGGGCGGCGCCTGCCGGCGCGTCGCGGTGGAGGGCGGGCTGCCGCTCGGCCTGTCGGCGGAGTTCGGGCGGCTCGAATACCCGGTGGGCACCATCGAGCTGGACTCCGACCACACCCTTCTGCTGTGCACCGACGGCCTGGTCGAACAGCCCGGCGCCGACCTCGACGACGGCATGCAGACCCTGACCGCGTTCATCGCGGCCGGCCCGAACGACGTACGGGATCTCGCGGACCTCCTCATCGACGTCGCCGAGGAACGCGGCGGTGACGACGACGTGGCCCTGCTCCTGCTGCGCCGCCGGGTCCTGGACGCCCCGCAGGCCGGCGGCCGCCTCCAGCAGCATGTCGCCCCCGGTGACCCCGAGGCCCTCACCGGCGCCCGGCACATGATCCGCGCCGCCGTGCGCGCCTGGGGCGCCGAGGACCGGGCCGACGAGATCGAACTGGTCGCCGACGAGCTGATCACCAACGCCCTGATGCACACCGAGGGCGCGGCCGTCGTGACCCTGCGGGTCCTCGCCGGCTCCGACCGCCGGCTGCGGGTCGAGGTCGAGGACTCCTCCAGTGCCCTGCCGCGCCGCCGCGAGGCGGGGGAGTCGGGCGTCTCCGGCCGGGGTCTGCTCCTCGTCGACCTGCTCACGGACGTGTGGGGCGTGGAGGCGCGCGGCGGCGGCAAAGCGGTGTGGTGCGAGTTCGTGGTGCCGGAGCGGAGCTGAGGCTGTCGGTGCCGGATGGCACTCTGGACGTATGCCGGAACTCCCCGAGGTCGAAGCGCTCAAGGACTTCCTGACCGAGAACCTGGTCGGCCACGAGGTCGTGAGGGTGCTGCCCGTCGCGATCAGCGTCCTGAAGACGTACAACCCGCCGGTCACCGCCGTCGAGGGGCACGAGGTCACCGCGGTGCACCGCTACGGCAAGTTCCTCGACCTGGTCACGGCCGACGGCCCCCACCTGGTGACCCACCTCGCCCGCGCGGGCTGGCTCCACTGGAAGGACGAGCTCCCCAGCGGGATGCCCCGCCCCGGAAAGGGTCCGCTCGCGCTGCGCGTGGCCCTGGAGACCGGCGCGGGCTTCGACCTCACGGAGGCCGGGACCCAAAAGCGCCTCGCGGTGTATGTCGTGGGCGACCCCCAGGAGGTCCCAGGCATCGCGCGCCTCGGCCCTGACCCGCTCGCCGACGACTTCGACGAGACGCGCTTCGCGGCCCTGCTCAAGGACGAGCGCCGCCAACTCAAGGGCGCCCTGCGCGACCAGAGCCTGATCGCCGGGGTCGGCAACGCCTACAGCGACGAGATCCTGCACGCGGCGAAGATGTCCCCGTTCAAGCTGGCGGTCTCCCTGACACCCGAGGAGACGGGCACGCTGTACGAGGCCCTGCGGACGACCCTCACCGAGGCGGTCGAGCGCTCGCGCGGGGTGGCGGCCGGCCGGCTGAAGGCCGAGAAGAAGAGCGGCCTGCGTGTCCACGGCCGCACCGGCGAGCCCTGCCCGGTGTGCGGCGACACCATCCGCGAGGTCTCCTTCAGCGACTCCTCGCTCCAGTACTGCCCGACCTGCCAGACGGGCGGGAAACCGCTGGCGGACCGCCGACTGTCGCGCCTGCTGAAGTAGCCGGAACGGAACAGGCCGCAGCGGGGCTGAATTCGGACAGCGGAACTACGGCTCACGGGGCTTGAGCGTCACCAGGTGCTCCCCGTCCGCCGTTCTCACCTCGTAGCGGGCGATCTCGTCCATGTGCATCGCCGAGGCCCCCGTCATGGTGTTCTCCGCGGTGTCGTGGTCGCCGGCGTGCCAGCTGGTGACGGTCTCCTCCGTGCCGTCCCGGCCGACGGCGATCAGATGACAGGGGCGCGACCCCGTGCCGTCCTTCACCTTCAGCTCCACCTGGCTGCCGTAGCCCTCGTTCTCGGTGGTGACCTGCGCCCACACACCCGAACGGGCGTCGGTCGCCTCGACCACCTGTGCGGCACTGTCGTCGCCGCTCGCGATCATCGCGACTCCGGGTCCGGCCAGGGCGATCACCACCGATGCCGCCACGGCGTACATCGTGCGCCGGCGCCGGGCACGGTGGCGGACCGCCACCGTTTCGAGCAGCCGGTTCAGCATCTGCGGGCCCGGCTTGGCCATGGGGTGCACGAACTGGGGCGTGGACCGCCGGTACAGCATCAACTGGCGGGTGATGGGCCCGAACTCGGTCACGTGTGCCGCACAGCGGGGGCACTCCATGAGGTGGTCCTCGAAGCGGAAAGCCTCCGCCTCGTTCAGCACGCCGAGCGCGTACGCGGCGACGTCGCGATGCCTCTCCAGGGACCTCATGCCGAATCCTCGTGCCGTTGGGTGTGGGGTGTGTTACTCCTTGCGCCCACTGGTACGCACCAGGCAGTCGAATCACTCAAGGCCGCTACCGAATCGCAACCAAAGGATTCGTAGCGGCCGGGGCCGAGGATTGGTCCGAGAAGAAAACAACTTAAAAAAGATGGATGGCGAGGTGCCCGAGCGGCAGCCCGAGCTGCCACGCCGGCGTCCAGACCTTCGGCCCGTCGTCCTCACCGACCAGCGCTCCGCCGCCCGGTACCGCGTTCAGATCGGGCGCGAGCAGCTCGGTCTCCTGCAGCCAGCGCCAGGCCGCCTCCGCCAGCTCCAGGTCGGGCGCGGGCCCGCCGGACTCGACGGCCTCGGCCGCCAGGCCCGCCATGCGCTCGCGCACCCACTCCTGCCACGGCTGGTCGTAGGCCGTGAGCGACAGCCAGGTCTCCAGCTGGGTGACGACCCGGATGCCGGAGAGCTCGCCGTCGGTGTCGGACAGGTAGATGGTGAGAGCCAGGGCATCGCGCCCGGCGCGGAACTCGAAGGACGTCGGCGGCATGAGATCGCCGGTCCGCAGCAGCTCGTCGGCGATGTACTCGGCGTACAACCACGCCATGGGGACGGTCAGTTCACCGCCACCGGTGCCGTCCGTGCTCTCTTGACCTCTGTGCAGCATCCCTTCCTGCCTTCCTCCGGTGAGTGCGTCGCCCTACCCCGGGGCCCTGGGCCTCTGCCCAATCCGGAACACGGATGAGGACAGCCGATTACTCAACCGGGGTGTTCAGCAAGGCGCTTTACGGAGGTTTGACTAAGCCATTGGTTTCACCGCAGGTCGGCCGCGTATCCCGGAAGCACCCGGCGCAGGGCCCGCAGCGCGTAGTACGCGCGGGACTTCACCGTACCGGGCGGGATTCCGAGGGTCTGAGCGGCTTCCGCAACACTCGCCCCTTGGAAGTACACCAGCACCAGAACTTCACGGTGCTCGGGAGTGAGTGTCTTCACAGCATCGCGCACGTCGAGCATCTCCGCGGCCCGCTCGGCGTGATCGGATATCACTCGTGCGTTCTCCAGGATCGCGTCGCCGACCTCCGGCGGCCGGGCCTGCCGGGCCCGCCGCGCGTCGATCGCGAGCCGCCGCCCGACGGTCATCAGCCACGGCCGCACGGAGTCGAAGTCGTCCGCGCGCAGGGCCTCGGGATGCTGCCAGGCGCGCACCAGCGTCTCCTGGACGAGGTCTTCGGCACGCTGCCGGTCGCCGTCGCAGAGCCGGAGCAGGAGCGCGAAGAGGGGCCGGCCGTGCTCGCGCTGCAGCGCTGCGAGCTCGTGCTCGGCGGTCGTCCCGTTCGAGAGGGTGATTCCGGCCGTCATGGCCGTATGGCATCGCAGGTGCCTGTTGCGGGACAGGGCACGCACACGGATCTGCGGCGGACGGTCGATCGCGTCGGCGAACGGTTCGGTGAACGGTTCCTTCCGCCTATGGGGCGCGCGCCGGACGGCCTAATGAAAGTGGCCGGATTGTTTGCGGACGGGTAGGGCTTCGTACCTATTGATGCGTATATACGACCACAAGGGGTGAGCCGATGATCGCACGCAGTCGAGTTGTGGCCCTCGCTGCGACCGCCGTTCTCGCCGCGGGCGCCGCCTGCCAGGCCCACAGCCGGGACGCTCCGGGGAACCCGGGTCCCGCCGTCAAGGAGCCCCGTGGCTTCACGCTCGTGGCCTCCGGCGACGTCCTCCCGCACAGCGCGATCATCGAACGCGCCCGCTTCGACTCGGGCGGCTCCGGATACGACTTCCGCCCGATGCTCGCCGGCGTCGAACCCGTGGTCTCGCGCGCCGACCTGGCGCTGTGTCATATGGAGACCGTCTACGGCGAGAACGGCGAGTACACCGGCTACCCCCGGTTCAAGTCCCCGCCGGAGGTCGCCCGGGGCCTCGCCGCCACCGGTTACGACGGCTGCTCCACCGCCTCCGACCACAGCCTCGACGACGGCGCCGCCGGCATCCTGCGCACCCTGAACGCCCTCGACCGGGCGAAGGTGCGGCACGCGGGAACGGCGCGCACCGAGGCCGAGGCGCGCACGGTGACCGTGCTGCGTGCGGGGGCGGCCAAGGTCGCGCACCTCGCGTACACCTACGGCGTCAACGGTTTCCCGCTTCCGTCGGGGCAGCCGTGGGCGGTCAACATGATGGACCAGACCAAGATCCTCACGGATGCCCGCGCCGCCCGGAAGGCGGGCGCCGACGTGGTCGTCGTGTCGCTGCACTGGGGCACCGAATGGCAGGACGCGCCCGACAGCCAGCAACTGGCCCTGTCCCGTGAGCTCACGGCCGCCCGCACCGGCGGGCGCCCCGACATCGACCTGATCCTCGGCACCCACGCCTATGTGCCGCAGGCGTACGAGAAGGTCAACGGCACCTGGGTGGTCTACGGCATGGGCAACCAGATCGCCGGCGCGATGTACAACGACCGGGGCGTGCAGGATCCGCGCGGCAACCAGTCCACCCTCGCCCGCTTCACCTTCAAGCCGCCGGCCCGCAAGGGCGCTCGCTGGCAGGTGGCCAAGGCCGAGTTCGTGCCCCAGCTGTTCGACATCGACGCCGGCCGCGTGATCGACCTCAACCGGGCGCTCGCCAAGGGCGCCGACGTGCGCGGCGTGCGGGACCGGATCCGGGACGTCGTGCTGAGCCGTGGGGCGGGGAAGGACGGGCTGGTGATGGCGGAGTAGGCGGGGCGGGCTCAGTCGATGTCGACGTGGTCGAAGGTCCGCACCATCTCCGTCAGCACCCGCACGCACGCCCGCACCTCGGCGTCGGTCAGACTCCCGCCCACCTGCCGGTTGAGGGTGTGCTCCCGGGCGAGGACGGCAGCGATGACGTCCCTGCCCTCCTCGGTCAGCCGGATCAGCGACGACCGCTGGTGCGCGGGGTTCGGGATGAGCTCCACCCATCCGGGGGCCGCCGCGTCGTTGACCATGCGCTGCACGAACTGCCGGCTCAGTGCCTGGGCCCGGCCCATCTGCGGCACCGTCATGGGCCCGTGCTGCCGGAGCAGATTGAGGACCGCCCGTACCCCGGCGGACACCCCCTCCACCGGTTCGCCCTTGCGTGCGGCGAACCGGTAGAGGGGGCCCACCAGGTCGAAGACCTCGGTGAGGCGGCGGCCGAGTTCGTCGGGAGGGAGCGGGAGGGGTGCGTTGGCGTGAGTCACGCGTCCATCATGACACCTCGGTTGTCAAAGCTCGGAAAAGATGACACCCTGGTTGTCATGACAGTTGCTTAGGAACTGAGCACCTTCACGTCCGCCGACGGCGACCTCGCCTACCGCGACAGTGGTTCAGGGGACCTCGTGGTCCTCCTCCGCTCCGGGTACGTCGACCACCGGGTCTTCCACCGTCAGATCCCGGCCCTCGCCGCCGAGTACCGGGTGGTCGCCCTGGACATACGCGGCCACGGGGCCTCCGCCAACGCGTCCATGCCCTTCCGCTGGGCCGACGACGTGGCCGCCCTGCTGCGCCACCTCGATGCCGGGCCCGCGGTCCTCGTAGGCGTGTCGATGGGCGGGCTGGCCGCCACCAACACGGTGCTGGAGCACCCGGAACTCATCCGTGCGGTGGTCACCTGCGGCGCCGCGACCGGTGAGTTCCAGTACACGGACGACTGGACCCGCGCGCTCCAGGCCGAGATGGCGAGCAAGCTGGCCGCGGGGGATGTCGAAGGCTGGCTCGACGCCTTCGTGAAGGTCGTACCCGGCGAGCACCGGAGCCTGGCCGACGTCGACCAGGACATCCTGCGCCTGATGCGGGACATGGCCGGCAACACGCTCTCGAAGCACGCGCCCGGCGAGAAGGACTGGTTCGTGCCCGTGACCGACACCTTCGCCCGGGCATCGGAGATCGCCGTCCCGCTGCTCACCCTCAACGGCGGCCTGGAACCCGCCGACATGCTCGCCGCGGCCGAGCGGCTCGCCGCCACCGTCCGCGACGGCCGTGCCGAGGTCATCGAAGGCGTCGGCCACTACCCGAACCTGGAGAAGCCGGAGATCTTCAACCGGATCCTGTCCGAGTTCCTGCACACCCTCTGACGCGCCCTCATCCGGCGGCGCGGCAACTCAGATCGGTCGCCAACGGCGAGTCCGGCGCGAGCCGCGGCCACAAGGCCCAACGCCGCGCCGGATCGTCGTACACCCAGGCGACGAAGCTCTCGTCCCGCCGCTCCTCCGTCACTACGGCCTGTACGGCTCCTACGGCACCACCGTCACCGGCCACCGCCCCGCCTTGACCAACCGCACCGCGACGGAACCGACGATCCGGTGCCCGGCCTGCTCCGAGGCGCCCACCACCACGGCGTCCGCCTTCAAGTCGTCCGCCGCCTTCACCAGGCCGTTGTAGGGGTCGCCGGGGAAGGTGTGGAACTCCCAGCGGACGTCGAATATCCCCTTCACCCGCTCGGTCGCGTCCCTGATCTGGGCGATCAGATCCTCGGCGATCTCGTCGGTGGTCTCCGCGACCGGCGCCCCGAGAGCCGCGCCCGCCGACATCACCGGCTGCACGTACACGACGGCGAGCAGCGCGTGCTGCCGTCGGGCCAGGCCACCGGCGTAGGCCGCGGCGCGGAGCGAGGAGTCGGAGCCGTCCACCCCGACCACGATGACCTTGGGCCCGTCAGTGCCCCGCTCGAACTGGTGCGAGTGCTGTTCCGTCACGGCACGGAGGCTATCGGAAGCCGCTGGTCCCGCCGTCGGGCAGGCCGCTCGACGGGCGAGGAGGCCGCGGGCTTCCTAGAGTCGGAGCATGAGTGCCACCGTGGAGGTCACCCGCGAGAAGGGTGCCACGGGCCCGATACGGTCGCCCCGGAACGGCTTCCTGCACAGGGTGCCGGAAGGATTCGCGGCCTTCTTCGGCGCCCTGGGACTGCTCTGCGCCCTACTGGCCGTCATCCCGCCGCTGCGCACCGCGCTCCGCCCGGTCGTGCGCGGCCTCGACCAGATCATCGTCCCCGTCAGCGCCAACCTCGCCTACGCCGTCTTCCTCTTCCTGCTCGCCGCCGCGACAGCGGCCCGCAAGAAGATCGCCTGGTGGCTGGTGGTCGTCTACCTCGGGCTGCTGGTCCTGAGCGACCTGCTCGGCACGATCTTCGGCGACTACGCCGACTCCGTCCCCTCCCTGATCGTCTGCGCCCTCGCTCTGGGCCTGCTGATCGTCGCCCGCAAGGAGTTCTACGCCGCCTCCCGCCGCGCCGCCGTACGCCGGGCCCTAGGCGTCCTGGTCGCCGGGCTGGCCGTCGGAATCCTCATCGGCTGGGGGCTGGTCGAACTGTTCCCCGGCACGCTGCCGCAGAGTCAGCGCCTGGCGTGGGCCGCCGACCGGGTCTGCGGAGGCCTCGTCTCCGGCGCCTCTTACGACGGACGCCCGCCCCGCCCGCTGTTCTTCGTGCTCGGACTGTTCGGCGCGCTCGCCCTGCTGAACGCCGCTGCCACCCTGTTCCGCTCGCAGCGCATGGAGGCCGCCCTCCACGACGACGAGGAGGCCCGCATCCGCGCCCTCCTCAAGGCCTACGGCGGCCAGGACTCCCTCGGCTACTTCGCCACCCGGCGCGACAAGGCCGTCGTCTTCTCGCCCAGCGGCAAGGCCGCCGTCACCTATCGCGTCGAGGCCGGCGTGTGCCTCGCCAGCGGAGACCCGGTCGGTGACCGGGAGGCCTGGCCGCGCGCCATCGCCGCATGGCTGGAGGCGGCCCGTCGGCACGCCTGGGCGCCCGCCGCGATGGGCGCCTCCGAGGACGGCGCCAAGGCCTACGCGCGCGCCGGGCTCGGCGCCCTCCAACTCGGCGACGAGGCGATCCTGCAGGTGTCCGACTTCGACCTCGACGGCCGCGACATGCGGGTCACCCGGCAGGCCGTGCACCGGGTCCGCCGCACCGGCGCCCACTGCCGCATCCGCCGCCACTCCACCCTCACCGAGGCGGAGATGGAGGAGCTGATCGCCAAGGCCGACGCCTGGCGCGACACCGAGACCGAACGCGGCTTCTCCATGGCCCTGGACCGCCTCGGCGACCCGGCCGACGGCGACTGCCTCTTCGTGGAGGCACTCGGCGAGGACGGCGAGCTGCTCGCGCTGCTCTCCTTCGTGCCCTGGGGCAGGGACGGCATCTCCCTGGACCTGATGCGCCGGGACCGCGGCGCCCCCAACGGCGTCATGGAGTTCATGATCGCCGACCTGTGCGCGGCGGCACCGAAGATGGGCATCCGCAGGATCTCCCTGAACTTCGCCGTGTTCCGCTCCGTCTTCGAAGAGGGCGCCCGCATCGGCGCCGGACCCGTGCTGCGGCTGTGGCGCCGCCTGCTGCTGTTCTTCTCCAAGTGGTGGCAACTGGAGGCCCTGTACCGCTCCAACGCCAAATACCAGCCGCAGTGGTTCCCACGGTTCATCTGCTACGGCGAGGCCGCCTCCCTCGCCCGCATCGGCACGGCGTCCGCGATCGCCGAGGGCTTCGTCTCCGTACCGTCGCTGCACCAACTCCGCAGAAAGGGGCACCCGCGAGGCGGACCGCGACCCGCGACCACCGAAGGACTGCCCTCGCTGGCGGCGCTCGGCCTCGACGGAGGGGACGAGGCCGGGGCGGCCGGGCCGGATGCGGGCCTGCCCGAGCAGGTCCGCATCCGGCACCACACCCTCGACCGGCTGCGCGCCGACGGCGTCGACCCCTACCCGGTCGGCATCCCGGTCCGCACCCACGCACTGGCCCACGTCCACAAGGGCGAACAGGTCACCGTCGCCGGCCGGATCATGCTCGTCCGCGACTTCGGCGGCATCGTCTTCGCCGTGCTGCGCGACTGGTCCGGCGACCATCAGCTCGCCCTCACCCGCAAGGACTCCGGCGCCGCCCTCGAACGCTTCACCGCCGACACCGACATCGGCGACCTCATCAGCGCCACCGGCCTGGCCGGCGCCAGCGACAAGGGCGAACCGACCGTCTTCGTCACCTCATGGCAGCTCATCGGCAAGTGCCTGCGCCCGCTGCCCGACAAACGCCGTGGCCTCGCCGACCCCGAGGCCAAGGTGCGCATGCGCTACCTCGACCTGGTCTCCAGCCCCGCCGCCCGCGACGTGGTCCGGGCCCGCTCCACCGCCATCCAGGCGGTGCGCCAGGGCCTGCTGCAACGCGGCTTCCTGGAGGTCGAGACGCCGGTGCTGCAGCAGATCCACGGCGGCGCCAACGCCCGCCCGTTCACCACCCACATCAACGCCTACGACCTCGACCTCTATCTGCGCATCGCCCCCGAGCTCTATCTCAAGCGGCTGTGCGTCGGCGGCGTGGAGAAGGTCTTCGAGATGGGCCGCACCTTCCGCAACGAGGGCGTCGACTACAAGCACAACCCCGAGTTCACGATCCTGGAGGCCTACCAGGCGTACGCCGACTACGACGTGATGCTCGACCTCGTCCGCGAACTGATCCAGGGCGCCGCCACCGCGGCCTTCGGCTCGCCGGTCGCCCGCAAGGACGGCACGGAGCACGACATCTCGGGGCAGTGGCCGGTCAAGACAGTGTACGGCGCGATCTCCGAGGTGCTGGGGGAGGAGATCGACCCCGACACGGAACTGCTCCGGCTGCACCGGTACTGCGATCGCATGGGCGTGCCGTACACGGCCGACGACGGCCATGGCGACGTCGTTCTGGAGATGTACGAACGGCTCGTCGAGGAGAAGACCCAGCTGCCGACCTTCTACAAGGACTTCCCGACGGACGTCTCCCCGCTGACCCGCCAGCACCGCACCGACCCGCGTCTCGCCGAGCGCTGGGACCTCGTCGCCTTCGGCACCGAACTCGGCACCGCCTACTCCGAACTCACCGACCCCGTCGAGCAGCGCCGCCGCCTCACCGCCCAGTCCCTGCTAGCCGCCGGGGGAGACCCCGAGGCGATGGAACTGGACGAGGACTTCCTCGACGCCCTCGAGTACGCCATGCCGCCCACCGGAGGCCTCGGCATCGGCGTGGACCGCCTGGTCATGTTCCTCACCGGCCTGACGATCCGTGAGACCCTGCCGTTCCCCCTGGTCCGCCGCCGCTGACGGCGCCTCGCAGACCTGAGGGCTGCGCCGGCCGGGTGTTTTCGTACGGCCGTACCGGTGTCGCACTGGTGCGTCGGTCGCTCATCGGGCGACGGATGAGTCATGACGAAGGATCAGATGCCCCCACGTCTGCTCACGCGTCGCCGCGCGCTGCTCGCCGGTGCCGCCGCCGTCGGAGCCGCCGGCACAGCCGGAGTGTTCGCGAAGGTCGCGGACGACACCGACAAGCCGGTCCGCACCGCCGCCCCGGCCGCGGGCGCACAGGCGCGCCCCGCGCTCAAGCCCTCCAGCTACCGCCTCCAGCCACTGACGGGGTACGGCCCGCCCCGCGTGGCGCCCCGCCGGACCCTCATCCGGCGCCAACCCCTGCTCAGCGTGTCCGGACGGGGCCGCACCATGGTGCTGACCTTCGACGACGGCCCCGACCCCCGCTACACGCCACACATCCTGGACACCCTGCGCGAGTACGACGTCCGCGCGATGTTCTTCGTGTGCGGCGAGATGGTCGCCGAGAACGGGGACCTCCTCGCCCGGATGGCCGACGAGGGCCATGTCGTGGGCAACCACACCTGGTCCCACCCGCTGCTGACCCGTCTCAGCACCCGCCGGATCCGCGAGGAGATGGAACGCACCAGCGACGTCATCGAGGACACCTACGGTGAACGCCCCGTCTGGTTCCGCGCCCCCTACGGCGCCTGGAACCGCACCGCCTTCCGGCTCGGCGCCGAGCTGGGCATGGACCCGCTGGCCTGGACCGTCGACACCCTCGACTGGACCGCCCCCGGCACCCGCACGATCGTCGACCGGGTCGAGAACGGCGCCGCCCCCGGCGTCGTGGTGCTCTCGCACGACGCCGGGGGCGACCGCTCCCAGAGCGTCCGGGCGCTGCGCGCCTATCTGCCGCAGCTGCTGGACTCCGGGTATTTCGTCACCGTCCCGGAACGGCATTACGCGTGACGGCTTTCGCCGGCCGGGCGAGGACGCTCAGCGCACCTCGACCAGGCTGGCGAAAGCGACGACGTTCCCGTCGTAACCGTTCTGCTGGGAGAAACCGCCGCCGCAGGTGATGACCCGCAATTCGGCGCTCCCCTTCGAGGCGTAGACCCGGTCGCCGGGAAAGTTGTTCTTCTCGAACACCTCGATGCCGTAGATCTCGAAAACGGCCGTCTTTCCGTCCTTGCGGACGATCTCGACGCGATTTCCCTTCTGCAGGCCCCCGAGTCCGTAGAACACGGCGGGGCCCTGGCTGTTGTCGACATGCCCGACGACCACCGCGGTGCCCTTCTCACCCGGAGACACCGAACCGGTGAACCAGCCTGCCAGGTTGGGGTCCTCCGGCGGTGGCGCGCCGACCCAGCCGTCCACGTCCAGACCGACCGGGATCATCGGCGCGTCCACCTGGATGCCGGGAATCCTGACGCGGTCCGGCAGGGCGTACGGCAGCGGCTGCGTGGCCCCGGCGAAGAGGCCCCCGGGCACCCGGGTGTCAGGGGCGGCCGCCGAGGCCGGCTGCGGAGGCCCCTCGTCGAACTCACCCGAGCCGTTGCGAACGAGCGCGAGGCCGGTCAGCAGAACCAGCGCTATCACTCCCCAAGGAGCACGCTTCTTCCGCCGCTCCTCCTCTTCGGCGAGTTCGGCCCGTTCGGCCAGCTCGGACGCAGACATTCGACTACCCCTCTCGACGCGGCCGTCGCCCCGTCATTCGCGCATATCTGAACGCTAAGTCCCGCGTGCGAAAGCGGCGACGGGGCAGATACGAACGGGTGGCCCGCTCCCATCGGTGCGCCATCCGAGTTGCCGCCAACAGGAAAATTCTGACGGTGCGTGACCTGCGGCAATTCAGCTTGTGGGGTTATCCGTCGGCGTGTCGTCTCACCAGTACGGACCATCGCCGAAATGCGGCCCGGGGCAGGGCATCTGAGGGTCTTTCTGGGAGGCGCTTTCTCGCCGATCGACCGGGGACGGTTCCCGGGGCGTCTTCCGCGGAGGATCACATGCGTACCACTCGTGCCATGGCGGCCGCTGCCACCGCGGTAGCCGCTCTCAGCCTTGCCGCCCCCGCGGCCGTCGCGCGGGACGGCATGCCGTCCGGACCGAGCAACATCGCCGTCCTGCCCAACGTCATCGCCCGCGGCGGGCAGATCACCATCACGGTCGACAACTGCCCGAGAGGCGGCACCGCGACCTCGGACGCCTTCCGGCCCACCCACCTGAGCACGGTGCGCGGGAGCAACACCGCAAGGGGCACGGCCACCGTCAACAGGAACGCGCGGCCGGGTTCCCACAGCGTCACGGTCACCTGCGACTCCAGGACGCTGACCAACCCGACTGCCTTCACCGTCATCGGGGGCGTCCAGGGCGGTCTCGGCGGCAGCAGCTCCACCGGCGCGACGCCGACCGACATGGCCATCGGCGGCGGGCTCATCGCCGTGGCCCTCGTCGGTGGCGGCGTGTTCTGGATGCGGCGCCGCGCGGAGAAGCGGATCTGACCCGCGGGCCCGTCGGAGCGGGATCCCACGCCCACAGGCCTTCACCCCGGCCCCCTTGCAGGGATCCGGGGCGAAGGCCTGTGCGGGTGCCCCAGCAACGGTGATGTCAGGCGCCGTCGTCGTCCGTGCGGCGTCGGGAGAGGTGGTAGGCCGTGCCGAGCGCGGCCGTGATGAGGGCGGCGCCCAGGGCGACCTCCTTGAGGTCCAGCCCGGCGAGAGTGCCGCCCCCGCCCGCGTGGGCGCCCTTCTGCGGGTGATCCGGCCGCAGCGGTTCCGGCCGGCCGCCCGCGATGGTGAGGTCGACCGTCTGCCAGAACGTGCCGCAGTAGAAGGACACCTCGTACACCGCACCGGGCCTCACGTCCCGGTCGACCGTGGCCCTGGCCGTCGTCCGCCCCGGGGGGATGGTGATCGTGTCGAAGACCGCGGACGCCACGGTCACGCCCTGCTCGCAGCCGGTCGCGCGCAGCCTGACCTGTCCGCCGGGAGCGACGGTGGTGGGCACGACCCTGGCCCAGAAACCGGAGTTGTCGCCGCTCGCGTGGGCGGCGGGGGCGGTCATGGTGAGGGCGCCGAGGCCCAGCAGGGCGGCCGAAGCGACACGTATCGCGCGCATGGTGGGTCCTCCGGGTTCCCCGAGGAGCAGCTGCGGACCTTCTTCCGCTCGCGCCGGAAATGCACCTCGATGTGCCAAACGCTAGGAAGGGGGCGCGCACCTGCGCGATCGCTGTCGTGCGAATGGGGCAACCCTGTGAGCCGCCCGGGGGACGTTCGTTCCCGCGACCGGGGGACGTGCCCGGCGTGGCGGCCCTGCCCGGCTCGGCGCCGCTGCTCCGCCGCCGTCCCCCGGCGCTCCGTCAGGTGAGGACCTGTCAGTCCTTGGCCTGTGGGAACAGTTCGAGGAACGGTTCCGCCGACGCCGTGACGCCACGGCTGTACGGCGCGTCGAAGTCCCAGATGAGGAAGAGCAGGAAGGCGATCAGGGCGGAGAACAGCCCGGCGAGGACCAGTTCGCGGGGTGTGCGCCGGATCTGCAGCGCGAAGATCATCCCGATGGTGACGACGCCGCCGGCGATCAGCCCGAACCACACCACACCCGGCATCGTCTCCCCGGTCGAGTTCGCGCGGGCGTTGCGCGCCTGGTCGGCCGCGGTCACCTGGTCGAGGAGCGGCTGGTAGGCCTGCGCCTCGAAGTCCGTCCTCGGCTCGTAGTCGGTGACGTCCTCGCGGACGCGCTGCAGCAGCTCGGTGCCGCGCTCGGTCATCCGCCCGTCGTCGGCCATCGACTTCCACTCGGTGGTCACGACGTGTCCGACATAGGCGTTGACATCCTCCCGAATGCGGTCGCGGATGTCGGCCGGATAAATCCGCACCCGTTCCGAGATCTCGTGCAGCGCCACGGCCTCCGCCTGGACGTGGTCCTGGGCGGCGCTACGGCCCTCCCACACGCCCGCGATGGCAAGGCCCAGGACGATGGCGTACACCACACCGATCCACATCGTCATGTACTCGATGACGTCCGGGGTCTCGGAGGGATCCTCGTCGTCCGGCGCGGTGCGGTGCCGGACGAAGGTGATGAGGACCACCACGGAGCAGGCGGCCAGCATCGCGAGGGTGAGAACAAGCCATTCCGGCAAGGGATGCCTCCAGGGTCAGCGCGGACGCAGTGCGGCGACGGCGACGATCGCCGGTGCCGCGATGAGCAGGACGAAAATGAGCGGCGACGGGGCGCTGTGCGCCGGCCGCCGGTGTTGGGTGGCCCGATAGGGCGGGTAGTGCACCGGCGCGACGGACGGACTCGGGGTGGGCTTGGCCGACGGCTTCGGCGTGGGCGTCGGGGCCGGTGGGGGCGGCGGCGTGGGCGTGGGGGCCGGCCGCGGACGGGGCGGCGCCGGCTGAGGAGCCGGGGGCGCCGGGGGAGGTGGGGGCGGTGGAGGCGGCGGCTTGGGCTTCGGGGTGGGCGTGGGTTTCGGCGGTGGCGTGGGAGTGGGGTCCGGAGAGGGCGACGGCGTGGGCGTCGGAGTGGGAGTCGGCGTCGGCGTCGGCGACGGGCACTGCGGGGGAGTGGGCCAGGTGAGGCTCCCCGCGACCGCCACCGCCCTCGCACCGTCCGGGCCGGTGTCGGCGTAAGCGCAGGCGGTTGCCCCCGCCACGCCGGCCGGCGCCGACACCAGCAGCCAGGTCAGCGTCAGCACCGTCAACGCCCGTGTGGTGAGCGTGGATTGGATCGGTTCGAGTCCATGCACGACCAAGATCCTGAGCCCAGCGCGCGTAGAGACAGGCCCAAGAGTGAGAGGAATGCCCCGAACGGGCGACGGATGCCCCACGAAAGGTTTGATCAGCGGACGGAGGCGTAACCGCCGAGGCGCACGCGCGTGCGACGGGAGGCGGTTTTCACAGCTTCCGGAAAGAAATTTGTGCGCCGGTTGAACACGAGAGTGGCTTTCGTGCGTACCTCTTGTCGTGCGGCGGCGCAGCAGGGCGCTGCAACACCCTTGTGAGTTTGGGGAGTTGACGATGAAGACCTCGTGGCGGAGCGCCTCGCTCGTGGTGAGCGCCGTTGCAGTGCTGGCGCTGACGACGGCCTGTGGGCAGGAAACGGCCCCGCCGGCGAGCCAGAACGTCGGTGCCACGGCCGCGGCCGGTGATTACGGAACCGCTGGTACGGGCCTTGGGAACGGCACCGGTTACGACTCGGGCGCGGCGGACCAGGAGAGCGCCGCCACCAAGCCGTCCTCCGCCGGTGAGCTGGCCGTTTCCACCAACCAGGAACTCGGCAAGGTGCTGACCGACAGCTCCGGTCTGACGCTGTACCGCTTCGACAAGGACACCGCCGAGCCGCCCAAGTCGAGCTGCGACGGCGACTGCGCCAAGAAGTGGCCGCCGGTCCCCGCGGACGATGCCACGGCCGGCGCCGGCATCGACAAGGCGCTGCTCGGCTCGGTCACCCGGGCCGACGGCACCAAGCAGCTGACGGTCGACGGCTGGCCGGCGTACCGCTTTGCGAAGGACACCAACGCCGGTGACGTCAACGGCCAGGGCGTCGGCGGCACTTGGTACGCGCTCGCGCCCGACGGCAAGAAGGCGCAGGGCGGTGCGGGTACCGAGGCGGGCGATCTGCCCGGTCTGTCCACCCGCGAGGACTCGAAGCTCGGCGAGATCGTCATCGACAAGAACGGCCACACGGTCTACCGCTTCATGAAGGACTCGCCCTGGCCGATGAAGACGGCGTGCACCGGCGAGTGCCTGGAGAAGTGGCCGGTCATCGCGCCGGTCGACGCCAAGGACACCGAGGACATCGATCTGAAGGGGTCCGGTCCCAGGGGCCAGGGCTACGTGGTCTTCGACCGGCCCGACGGGATCAAGCAGCAGACCATCGACTGCGTACCGATCTACACCTTCGCCGGTGACAAGAAGCCCGGCGACACCAACGGTCAGGGCGTCGGCGGCACTTGGTTCGCCATTCGCCCCGACGGCAAGCCGGTCGGCGCGTCGGAGCAGTAAAAAGATCACACCTCCCCAGGGTTGATCGCCTCACCCAGTCGAGTTCCGACCACGGGAGGGAGGGAGAGACAGCGAGAGTGCCGGACGAACGGACGGCGCGCGCGACCCACCGGTCCGCCCCCTGATGCCATGCGCAGGGGGCGGACCGGTTTGCCGTCATTCACCATGATTCTTCACCCTCTTTCGCCATGGTTCGGAACTCTGTGGAATGCTTCGGATGCTTTCGTAGCGGGTGCGTGGGGCATCAATACGGCACGTGCCACAGGCAGTGACCGGGAACGGATGGTCAATTTCCGTTTCTGCTCGCTCCTTTGGCGGGCGATCAGTAGCCTCAGCTCGAACACCGGATCGCCTACGCCTTGGAGAGATAGATGGAGCGTCCCGCCTGGGCCCCTCGGAGCATCGACATCTCGGTGCCCAGTGTCTCGCGGATCTACGACTACTACCTGGGCGGTTCGCACAACTTCGAGGTCGACCGGGATGCCGCCCGCAAGGCCATGGAGTTCATGCCGGGGCTTCCCAAGATCATGCAGGCCAACCGGGCGTTCATGCGCCGCGCGGTGCGCTTCGCGGTCGACCAGGGCATCACCCAGTTCCTGGACATCGGCTCCGGAATCCCGACGTTCGGCAACGTCCACGAGGTGGCCCAGGCCGCCGTACCCGGTGCCCGCGTGGTGTACGTCGACCACGACCCGGTCGCCGTCGCGCACAGCCAGGCCGTCCTCGACGGCAACGACGCCGCGGACGTCGTCGCCGCGGACCTGCTCAAGCCGCAGGAGATCCTGGGCAGTTCCGAGGTCGAGCGCCTCATCGACCTGAACCGGCCAGTGGCGCTGCTGCTCGTTGCCATACTGCACTTCGTGGAGGACGAGGACGACCCGTGCGCCGTGGTGGCCGAGCTGCGTGACGCGCTCGCGCCCGGCAGCATGCTGGTGCTCACGCATGCCTCGTACGAGGGAATCCCGCTGCCCGAGGAGCGGGCCAAGGGCACGGTGGACGTGTACAAGGACATTCGCAACCCGCTGATCATGCGCTCGCGCGAGGCCATCGCGCGGTTCTTCGAGGGGTACGACATGGTGGAACCCGGACTGGTGCCGATGCCGCTCTGGCGGCCGGACACCGCACCGGACGACGAGGATCCGTATGCCTTCTCCGGCTTCGCCGGCGTGGGACGTACGGCGTGAGCGCGGGGCCGGACGGGCCGGAGGACAGACTGCGCCGGTTCGCGACGATCTGGAGCCGGGCGGTCTTCCCGGTGACCTCGACGTCGTCGACCCGGCCGGAGTTCGAGAAGCAACTGCTGCCGCTGGCCCGGCGGTTGAGCGAGGCGCTCAGGGCCAGGACCTTCAAGGCCGACGAGGGCAAGGCGGTCGGCGCCGCGCTCGTCTCCGCGCACTGCACCGACCCCGAGGCGCTCAGCCGCTCGCTGGACTGCGTCGACGCCTACCTCGTGCTGTACTGCGGCACCGACGGCGACCAGGAGGACCAGCGGGCCCGCTCGGCGCGGCTCCAGCACGCCATGGCCGCCGGGTTCGCCCAAGCACTGCGCGAGCGGACGCTGGCGGAGCAGGAGGCGATCTCCGCGGCCGCCCTCAAGGCGCAGGGCGTGGTGGCGCAGGCCCTGCACGCCACCGAGGCCCGCTTCCGCGCGGTCTTCGAGGGTGCCGCCATAGGTATCGGCATCGCCGACCTGGACGGCAACGTCCTGCAGGTCAACGGCGCGCTGCTGCGGATGTTCGGCCTCTCCGAGCAGTCCATGCAGGGCCGCAGGGTCATGGAGTGGACCCACCCCGAGGACGCGCCGCAGACCTGGAAGCTCTACGAGGAACTCGTCCGCGGCGAGCGCGAGCACTACCACGTCGAGAAGGCGTTCTACCGCCCCGACGGAACGGTCCTGTGGACGAACCTCACGGTCTCCCTGCTGCGTGACGCCGACGGCGAACCGCAGTACCAGCTGGCCCTGATGGAGGACACCACCGAGCGCCGCCTGCTCAATCTGCGGCTGCGCTACGAGGCCACCCACGACGCGCTCACCGGACTGCCCAACCGCACCTTCTTCTTCGAGCGCCTGGAGAAGGCACTGGGCGCCGGGGAAGGCCAGCGGTTCGGCCTGTGCTACCTCGACCTGGACGGCTTCAAGACCGTCAACGACAGCCTCGGCCACGCCGCCGGCGACCGGCTGCTCGTCGAGGTCGCCGACCGGCTGCAGTCCTGCGCCACCGCGCCCGGCGAGATGGTCGCGCGGCTCGGCGGCGACGAGTTCGTGGCGCTGACCACCGGCCCCGACACCGAGCGCGAGGTCGACGAGCTCGCCGCCCGGATCATGAACGCGCTGATCGCGCCGATCAGCGTCGACGGCCGGGAACTGACCGTGCGCGGCAGCATCGGCATCGTCGAGGGCCCGGCCGGGGAGCGGGGCCCGGCGGAGGTGCTGCGCAGCGCCGACATCACGATGTACCGGGCCAAGTCGGCGGGCGGCAACCGCTTCGAGCTCGCCGACCCGGAGGCCGACGCCCGCGCCATCACCCGGCACGGGCTGACCACGGCGCTGCCGACGGCCCTGGACCGGGGCGAGTTCTTCATCGAGTACCAGCCGCTGGTCCACCTCGGCGACGGCAGTGTCCGCGGCGCCGAGGCGCTGGTGCGCTGGCTGCATCCGCAGCACGGCGTCCTCGGCCCGGACCGTTTCATCCCGCTCGCCGAGCACACCGGGCTCATCGTTCCGCTCGGCCGCTGGGTCCTGGAACAGTCGGTGCGCCAGGCACGCGAGTGGCGGGAACGCCACGTCGACGCGGGCCCGCTCCGTATCAACGTGAACCTCTCGCCCTGCCAGCTCACCCACCCCGGGCTGGTGCAGGACACGGTGGACATCCTGGAGCGTGCGGGCGTGGCTCCTGACGCCCTCTGCCTGGAAGTCACCGAGTCGGCGCTCATCGGCGCCGACGACGACCTGCTCAAGCCCCTGCGCCGACTGGCCGAGATGGGCGTCGACATCGCCCTGGACGACTTCGGCACCGGCTACTCCAACCTCGCCAACCTGCGCCGGCTGCCGGTGAGCATCCTCAAGCTGGACCGCTCCTTCACACAGAGCATGCAGCAGTTCCCAGCCGACCCCGTCGACCTCAAGATCGTCGAGGGAATCGTCTCCCTGGCCCACAGCCTGAGCCTGGCCGTGACCGTGGAGGGCGTGGAAACCGGCGCCCAGGCCGAACAACTGCGCATACTCGGCTGCGACACGGCCCAGGGCTGGTACTACGCCCGCCCGGGCCCACCGGACCGACTCCACGAACTGGCACTGGTGGACGCGTCGGGCTGAGCCGGCTGAGCCGGCGGGGCCGGCGGGATGGGCGGCCCGCTGGGCCTGCCCCAGGCCGGCGGGATGGGCGGGCCGTGGACTCCTCCCCGGTCCTGGAGGGCGCTGAAGGCCGGCCGGCGTGTGGGGCGGGCTGGGCCTGTTCTGGATCGGCGGGAGGGGTGGGCCGTGGGCCTTTCTCGGGCCGTGAGGGCTGACTCCCGTTCGGCGAGTGGCGTCGGGCGGGCCGGGCCTGTTCCGGATCGGCTCCGGACCGGTGGGACGGGCGGACTGCGAGCCGTGGCCCGGACCGGCGGGAGGGGCCCCGGCTGCGGTGGCGGCACGCAGATGAACCTCGGCTCCGTCGAGATCCCCGCGGCGCAAGGACGGACTGCGGAGCCGGTGTCCCGGACCGGCGAGAAGCGCGCTGGGCACCTTCCGGGACCGGAAAGGGGCCGCTGCAGGCGGGGCACGCGTCGCGGAGCCCGGCGTTCCCCAGGCCGTGCGGCCGTAGATGTCGGCGCGTCCGGGCCGCGGCCCACGTCGGGCACGCCAAGTGGGCGATCCGGGCGGCGCGTCCCGTTCGGTCGGATAGCGTGAAGGGCGCCGACTGCGGCACCGCGCGCCGCGTCCGTCGGTGAGGAGAGCGGATGGGGCGGAGAGGCAGGACAGGCCATGCCCGACAGGCCGATCGATCTGGATCTGCGCAAGCTGCGCTACTTCGTGGCCGTGGCCGAGCGCCGGCACTTCGGGCAGGCGGCCGTCGCCCTGCACGTCACCCAGCCCGCGCTGTCCCGTCAGGTACGCCAGCTGGAGCACGAGCTGCGCGTCGAGTTGTTCACCCGCAGCACGCGCGAGGTCTCGCTCACCCCGGCCGGGGAGCAGTTCCTGCGCGACGCCAAGGCGCTGCTCGCCGCCGCGGAGGCCGCCCAGGAGCGGGCCCGCCGCATCGGCGCCGGTGACGACGCGTTGGTCGTCGGGTTCATGCTGGGCACGGATGTGAGCCTGGCCCTGAACGCGTTCTCCGCCCGCTTCCCCCGCGTCTCCATCGAACTGGTCCGGCTGCGCTGGTGGAGCCAGGCGCGTGCCCTCCTGGACGGCAGTGTCGACGTCGGGTTCGTCCGGCCGCCCCTGGAGGCCGACGGCGTGGACCTCCTCGCCCTGTACGCCGAGCATCTCGCCGCCGTCCTGCCGATCGATCATCCACGAGCCAGGGACGCCAAGGTCGACCTCGCGGCCCTGGCCGACGACCCCGTCCTGGAGTACGCCGAGGCGGCCGAGGCCTGGTCGGCCGTATGGAACGCCGACCCACGCCCCGACGGCACCCGGCCCGGCCACGGCCCCGCCTTCCACGACATGGAGGAGTTGCTGGGCTATGTCCGCGGCGGGCGCGGAATCGCCTTCGTGCCGAGTTCCGTCGCGGCTGCGTTCCCCCGGTCCGACATCGCGTACGTCCCCGTCGCCGACGTACCCCCGGGCCAGGTGTCCCTCGCCTGGAACAGCTCGCGCCCCTCGCACCTCGTGACGAGCTTCGTCGACACCGTCCACGCCGCCGTGCGGGCCCGAGGCACGACGTAGACCTGCGCCGATGCCTCCTCGGCATCAATCGAGCCGTAACAAGCATTGGACGGGATCACAGCGGGCTCGGAGACTCGGAAGTACCAGGAACCAACTGGACTACTTCCCCCCGACACCCTTGGAGCCCGCGATGCGTGCTGCCGTCGCCACCGGCGCGAACCTTCCGCTCGCCCTCGACACCCTCGACGTCCCCCAGCCCGCCCCCGGCGAGGTCCTGGTCAAGGTCACCGCCTGTGGCGTCTGCTTCTCCGACCTGAACCTGCTGCGCGGCGAATACCCCTTCGCCCGGTTCCCCGTCATCCCCGGCCATGAGATCACCGGAGTCGTGACTGCCGTCGGCGAGGGCGTGACCTTCCCCGCGGTCGGCACCACGGTCGGCGCCCAGTTCCTGTACGACTCCTGCGAGCACTGCGACTACTGCGTGCGCGGCGACCAGATCCTGTGCCCCCGCAAGCGGATCACCGGCGTCGTGGCCGACGGCGGCTACGCCGAGCACGCCCTGCTCAAGGCCAACTTCGTCACCCCGCTGCCGGAGGGCCTGGATCCCGTTGCCGCCGCGCCGCTGATGTGCGCCGGCCTCACCGCCTTCAACGGCCTGCGGCAGGGCGGCGCGAAGGCCGGTTCCCGGGTCGCCGTCGTCGGTCTGGGCGGAGTGGGCACCCTGGCCGTGCGCTACGCCGCCGCCATGGGCGCGCGGGTCGCCGTGGTGGGCCGCTCCCGGCGCGGCGAGGACCAGGCCATGGCCTTGGGCGCCGAACTCTTCGTCGCCACCGACGAGTCCGACCCGGCCGAGGCGCTCAAGGCGTGGGACGGCGGGGCCGACCTGGTGCTCAACGCCGCCCCGTCCACCGCCGCGGCCGGAGCCACCCTGGGCGGCCTCGCCCCCGACGGCACCCTGCTGCTCCTCGGCTACGGCTCCGAGCCGCTGACGCTGCCCACCCCGCCCATGGTCCTCAACCGCCTGCACGTCGCCGCGTCCCCCTCCGGCTCGCCCCACGACCTGCGCGACACCCTCGCCTTCTCGCTGGCCCACGGCATCCTGCCCGAGGTCACCCCGATCACCCTGGACCAGGCCCCGGCGGTCCTCGACGCCATGGCGGAGGGCACCGCCCACGGCCGCAGCGTCATCACCTTCGTCTGACCGACCGGACCCCCCGCTGGACCGGACCCCCGGCCGCGATCAGAACCACCCCTTGCGTTTCCGCACGCCACCAAGGAGTTCGCCATGCCCTACGTCGTCCTTGTCACGGGTGCCTCCAGCGGCTTCGGTGCCCTGACCGCCCGCGCCCTCGCCGATGCCGGACACACCGTCTACGCCGGGATGCGGCAGACCACCGGCCGCAACGCCCCCGCCGTCGCGGACGCGCAGACCTACGCCGACCGGCACGGCGTGGTGCTGCGTGCCGTCGAACTCGACGTCTCCGCCCAGGAGTCCGTGGACGCCGCCGTCGCGCAGGTCACCGCCGAGGCCGGACGGATCGACGCCGTCGTCCACAACGCCGGGCACATGGTCCTCGGCCCGACGGAGGCGTTCACGCCGGAGCAGATCGCCGAGATCTACGACACCAACGTGCTGTCCACGCAGCGCGTCAACCGTGCCGTGCTGCCGCAGATGCGGGACCGGCGCGACGGTCTGCTGCTGTGGGTGGGGTCGTCGAGCACCTACGGCGGCACCCCGCCCTACCTCGGCCCCTACTTCGGCGCGAAGGCCGCGATGGACCACCTGGCCAAGAGCTACGCGGTCGAGCTGAGCCGCTTCGGCATCGACACCTCCCTCGTGGTCCCGGGTTCCTTCACCTCGGGCACCAGCCACTTCGCCCACGCCATGCACCCCGAGGACACCGCCACCGCGGAGGCGTACGACACCTTCTACGCGGGGCTGATGGACGACGTCGGCAAGGCCCTGGCCGCGCTGGCACCCGCCGACGCCGATGTCATGGAGGTGGCCCGAGCCATCGTCCGCATCGTCGGCACACCGAAGGGCGAGCGCCCCTTCCGCGTCACCATCGACCCGGCCGACGACGGCTCGGAGCGGGTGAGTGACGTCGCCGACGGTGTCCGTGCCGACTTCTACGAGCGCATCGGCATGACGGACCTGCTCACACCCCGCACGGCCGGCTGACCCTCACCGTTCCAGCAGCATCCGCTGCAACTCACGCGCGGCCCGCGGCGGAGCCACGTCGCTGCGATGGGCCAGGGCGATCGTGCGGTGCAGGCCGGGCCGGGCCAGCGGGGTGACCCGTAGCCCCCGGCCCGACCGGGCCGCCACCATGCGCGGTACGACGGCCACTCCCAGCCCCGCCCGCACGAACCCCAGCACCGCGTCCATCTCCCCGCCCTCGACCGCGAAGTCCGGCTCGAAGCCCTCGGCACGGCAGGCGGCCACCGTCAACTCACGCAGGTCGTAGCCGTGCCGGAACATCACCAGGCGCTCGCCCTCCAGATCGGCGATGCGCACGGTGCGCCGCCCGCCGCCCGGCCGGGGCGCCTCCGGCGAGGAGACGACCACCAGGTCCTCGCGCAGCAGCTCCACCGTGGTCAGCGCGGGGGAGGCCGTCGGCAGGGGCAGGACCACCAGGGCCAGGTCGAGGGCACCGCGGGCCAGCTCCCGGATCAGGTCGTGCGAGCCGCCTTCCTCGATCAGCAGCTGGATGCCGGGGTAGCGGTCGTGGAACGCACGCAGCACGTCCGGGAGCAGGCCCGTGCACAGGCTCGGCGTCGCCCCCAGCCGGACCCGCCCCCGGCGCAGCTGCACCAGTTCCTGCACCTCGTACCGTGCGGTGTCCGCGTCGGCCAGGATGCGCCGTGCCAACGGCAGCAGGGCCTCCCCGGCGTCCGTCAGCGTGATGTTGCCGCGCGCCCGCAGGAACAGGTCCGCGCCCAACTCCCGCTCCAGCGACTTGATCTGCTGCGACAGCGAGGGCTGCGCGACATGCACCAGGTCGGCGGCCCGGGTGAAGTGCCGGGTCTCGGCGACCGCCACGAAGTACTGGAGCTGCTGGAACTGCATCCAGCCAGCATAGGGCCTGCCTATTGAAACGAGCCGGACCATGTCTTGGACCGATGGGGTGGCCCGGCCGTAGCGTCCTGTTCCATGGCTCTGGCAACGCGGACGGACCGACGGCCGTCCATGGCACGCACAGTGTGGGACTCCACCGTCGGCAAGAAGACCGTGATGGCGGTCAGCGGACTGATCATGCTGGCGTACCTGGTCGTCCACATGATCGGAAACCTGAAGATCTTCTTCGGGGCGGGCGAGTTCAACCACTACGCGCACTGGCTGCGCATCGTCGGCGAGCCGTTCATGCACTACGAGTGGACGCTCTGGCTCGTCCGCATCGTGCTGGTCGTCGCCGTCGTCGCCCACGCCACGTCCGCGTACCAGCTCAGCCGCCGCGACATCAAGGCGCGCCCCAGCAAGTACGTGCACAAGAAGCCGCGGGCCTCCTACGCCACGCGCACCATGCGCTGGGGCGGCATCATCCTCGGCCTGTTCATCGTCTGGCACGTCCTCGATCTGACGACCGGCACCGTGCACTCCGGCGGCTTCCAGCAGGGCCACCCGTACCAGAACGTCGTGGACACCTTCTCCACCTGGTACGGCAACGTCATCTACATCGTCGCGATGCTCGCCCTCGGCCTGCACATCCGGCACGGCTTCTGGAGCGCCGCCCAGACCCTCGGCGCCGGCAGCCGCACCCGCGACCGCGCCCTGAAGGCCACGGCCGACATCCTCGCGCTGCTGCTCACGGTCGGTTTCATCGCCGTGCCCGTGGGCGTCATGACCGGATTGGTGAGCTGACATGTCTACCTACGCCGAGTACACGACCGGCGAACCGGTCGTCGACGCCAAAGCCCCCGCCGGGCCCGTCAGCGAGCGCTGGGACAAGCGCCGCTTCGAGGCCAAGCTGGTCAACCCCGCCAACCGGCGCAAGCACACCGTGATCGTGGTGGGGACGGGCCTGGCCGGCGGCTCCGCGGGCGCCACCCTCGCCGAACAGGGCTACCACGTCGTCCAGTTCTGCTACCAGGACTCCCCGCGCCGCGCCCACTCCATCGCCGCGCAGGGCGGCATCAACGCCGCGAAGAACTACCGCAACGACGGCGACTCCGTGCACCGCCTGTTCTACGACACGGTGAAGGGCGGCGACTTCCGCGCCCGGGAGTCCAACGTCCACCGGCTCGCCCAGATCTCCGTCGAGATCATCGACCAGTGCGTGGCTCAGGGCGTGCCGTTCGCCCGCGAGTACGGCGGCCTGCTCGACACCCGCTCCTTCGGCGGCGTCCAGGTGTCGCGGACGTTCTACGCCCGCGGCCAGACGGGCCAGCAGCTGCTGCTCGGCGCGTATCAGGCGCTGAGCAGGCAGATCGCCGCGGGGAACGTCGAGATGCACCCGCGTACCGAGATGCTCGACCTGATCGTCGTCGACGGCAAGGCGCGCGGGATCGTCGCCCGGGACCTCATCACCGGCCGCATCGACACCTACTTCGCGGACGCCGTCGTACTCGCGAGCGGCGGCTACGGCAACGTCTTCTACCTGTCGACGAACGCCATGAACTCCAACGCCACCGCGATCTGGCGGGCCCACCGGCGCGGCGCCTACTTCGCCAACCCCTGTTTCACGCAGATCCACCCGACGTGCATCCCGCGCACCGGCGACCACCAGTCCAAGCTGACGCTGATGAGCGAGTCGCTGCGCAACGACGGCCGGATCTGGGTGCCGAAGGCCAAGAGCGACGACCGCCCCGCCAACAAGATCCCCGAGGACGAGCGCGACTACTACCTGGAGCGTATCTACCCGTCCTTCGGCAACCTCGTGCCCCGCGACATCGCCTCCCGCGCCGCGAAGAACGTGTGCGACGAGGGCAGGGGCGTCGGGCCCGGCGGGCAGGGCGTCTACCTGGACTTCGCGGACGCGATCCGGCGTATGGGCCGCAAGGCCGTCGAGGCCAAGTACGGCAACCTCTTCGACATGTACCAGCGGATCACCGACGAGGATCCGTACGAGGTGCCGATGCGGATCTACCCGGCCGTGCACTACACGATGGGCGGCCTGTGGGTCGACTACGACCTGCAGACCACCGTCCCCGGCCTGTTCGCCATCGGCGAGGCCAACTTCTCCGACCACGGCGCGAACCGGCTCGGTGCCTCGGCCCTGATGCAGGGCCTGGCCGACGGCTACTTCGTGCTGCCGGCCACCATCAACGACTACCTCGCCCGCAACCCGCACCACGAGGCGGTCACCGACGAGCACCCCGTCGTGCAGGAGGTGCTGGCGGACACCCAGGACCGGCTCAACCTGCTGCTGGCCGTGGACGGCGACCGTACGCCGGACTCCTTCCACCGTGAACTCGGCGAGCTGATGTGGGAGTTCTGCGGGATGGCCCGCACGGACTCCGGACTGCGCAAGGCCCTGGAGCGCATCCCGCAGATCCGCGAGGAGTTCTGGCGGCGGATCAAGGTGCCCGGCACCGGCGAGGAGTTCAACCAGTCGCTGGAGAAGGCCAACCGCGTCGTCGACTACCTGGAGCTCGCCGAGCTCATGTGCCTCGACGCGCTGGACCGCAGCGAGTCCTGCGGCGGCCACTTCCGCGAGGAGTCGCAGACGCCGGACGGCGAGGCGGCCCGCAAGGACGACGAGTTCGCCTACGTGGCGGCCTGGGAGTTCACCGACACGGGCAACGCTCCCGTGCTGCACAAGGAAGACCTGGTCTTCGAGTACGTCCACCCCACCCAGCGGAGCTACGCATGAAGCTCACCCTGCGCGTCTGGCGGCAGCGCAACGCCGCCGCCGAAGGCGCCATGTCCACGTACGAGGTGGACGGCATCTCCTCCGACATGTCCTTTCTGGAGATGCTCGACACCCTCAACGAGGAGCTCATCCTCCGCGGTGAGGACCCGGTCGCCTTCGACCACGACTGCCGTGAGGGCATCTGCGGCGCCTGCTCGCTCGTCATCAACGGTGACGCGCACGGCCCCGAGCGGACCACCTCCTGCCAGCTGCACATGCGGTCCTTCAAGGACGGCGACACGATCGACATCGAGCCGTGGCGGGCGTCGGCGTTCCCGGTCATCAAGGACCTGGTCGTCGACCGGTCCGCGTTCGACCGGATCATCCAGGCGGGCGGGTACGTCACCGCCCCGACGGGTGCCGCGCCGGAAGCCCACGCCACACCCGTGCCGAAGCCGGACGCCGACCTCGCCTTCGAGCACGCCGAGTGCATCGGCTGCGGGGCGTGTGTGGCCGCGTGTCCCAACGGGGCGGCGATGCTGTTCACCTCCGCCAAGGTCAACCACCTGAACGTACTGCCGCAGGGGGCGCCCGAGCGAGAGACCCGTGTCCTGGACATGGTGGCGCAGATGGACGACGAGGGCTTCGGCGGGTGCACTCTCACCGGAGAGTGTGCCACCGCCTGCCCCAAGGGCATCCCCCTGATGTCCATCACGAGCATGAACAAGGAGTGGCTGCGGGCCACGCGGAAGGTGAAGCGGTAGGGCGCGGCGCCCAACAGACGTTCGCCGAAAGGTGCGGACGGGCGGGGTCGGGAGTGGTGCTCTCCGGCCCCGTCTCGCGTATCCGCGCCCGTCAGGTGAACAGCACTGGATCGCCCGGCTGACCGGCCGGGCACCGGAACATGGACGGCCGGTACCGGCTCACGCCGTTCAACATTCGCACATCCACTCTCCTGGCACAGGTCACGCATACGCCAACCGGCATAGGAAGAACAGGGGCGGCACATCGCACCGCTCCAACCGAGCTCCGCTCGCCGTCCCCGGCCCGTGACCAGGAGTAAGCCATGACCGGCGTACTGACCGTCGACCGTCCCCCGCAGCCCACGGCACCCACCCGCTACACCGTCGGCCTCGCCCGCGACGAGGAGGACGTGCGCGCCGCCCAGCGGCTGCGGCACGACGTCTTCGCCGGTGAGATGGGAGCCCAGCTGACCACCCCGCAGCCGGGCCACGACATCGACGCCTTCGACGCGTACTGCGACCACCTGCTCGTCCGTGAGGAGGTGTCCGGCCAGGTCGTCGGCACCTACCGACTGCTCCCGCCGGAGCGGGCCGCGGTCGCGGGCCGGCTGTACTCCGAGGGCGAGTTCGACCTGAGCCGCATCGACGGCCTGCGTCCGAACCTGGTCGAGGTCGGCCGCTCCTGCGTGCACCCCGACCACCGCGACGGCGCCGTCATCAGCCTCATCTGGGCCGGCATCGCCCGCTACATGGTCGACCGCGGCCACGAGTGGCTGGCCGGCTGCTGCTCGATCCCGCTGGCCGACGGCGGCAAGCTCGCGGCGGCCACCTGGGACCGGGTGCAGGCCAAGCACCTCGCCCCGGAGGAGTACCGGGTACGACCGCTGCGGCCCTGGCAGCCCACTGAGCCCGCCCCCGCCGCCCGCATGGAACTCCCGGCCCTCCTGCGCGGCTACATCCGCCTCGGCGCCTGGGTCTGCGGCGAGCCCGCGCACGACCCGGAGTTCGGGGTCGCCGACATGTACGTGCTGCTGTCGATGCGCCGGGTCAACTCGCGCTACCTGCGCCACTTCCTCTCCCTCGTCCCGGCGTGACGGACGTGGCGGCCATGAGCACCCCCTCCCTCGGTGCCGTCGGAATCCCCACGGCGACCGCTGCCAAGGCCCAGACGGCCGGCGTACCGGCCGCACTCGCCCATCCCGTCGAGGTGGCGACCCCTTGGCGGCCCAGCGCCCCCTGCACCCCCCAGGGGTGCGTGGACGCGACGGGACCGGCCAGGGCCGTGCCTCTGGCCGTCCTGCGGATCGCGGCGGTCCTGCTCCTGCTGATCATCGGGTTCCTGCTCAGCCCGCTCGGGGCGCGGATACCCGGCGGACTGGTCCGGCGCTGGTCCCGCTGGGTCGTCCGGGCCGCAGGCGTCCGGGTACGGATCGACGGCGGCGCCGCGCCCGACGGCGGGATGCTGCTCGTGGCCAACCACGTCTCCTGGCTGGACATCCCGATGCTCGCCGCCGTCCGTCCGGCCCGGATGCTCGCCAAGTCGGAGATCCGGGACTGGCCCGTGGCGGGGTGGATGACCGCCCGCAGCGGTGCCCTGTTCATCGACCGGGACCGGATCCGCGCCCTGCCCGGCACGGTGGCCCGGATCACCGAGGCGTTGCGGGCCGGCGACGCGGTCGCCGTCTTCCCCGAGGGCAGCACGTGGTGCGGCCGCACACAGGGCTACTTCCGCCGGGCCGCGTTCCAGGCAGCCCTCGACGCGGGCGTCCCGGTCCAGCCGGTCCGCCTGCGCTACCGGGCTGCCCAGGGCACGCCCAGCACGGCCGCCGCCTTCGTCGGCGCGGACTCGCTCCTCACCTCGGTGTGGCGGGTCGTGCGGGCACGCGAGCTGGTCGCGGAGGCGGAGGTGCGGGAGCCGATGGCACCGGGCAGCCACCCGGACCGCCGCTCTCTGGCCGGGGCGGCCGAGATGTCCGTACTACTGAGGGCGCATCAGCCGGAGGTCCTCACCCCAGGCGTCCAGCACCGCCCCGTGGCCCTCGCGGCGGGCCGAGGCCTCCACGCGGGCGAACAGCCCCCGCTGGACCGCCACGTCGCCGCTCGCGGAGATACGGTCCACAGCTCCCAGCAGGGCGTCGCCGTCCCAGCCCGGCAGCGGGTGACGGGCAAGCTCCCAGCGTAGGTACTTGTGGTACGGGCGGGGGCGCCGGTCCAGGGCGAAGAGCAGCTCCAGCAGGTGCCCCACGCTGTCGGTGGCGTCGAGCCGGGCGGCGAGCGGCTCGCCGTCACGGTCGTTCTTCACCGAGCGGTAAAGGGAGTTGGCGTAGGCGTCCAGCCAACTGCCCGCGGCCCGGAACGCTTCGTCGGCGCCGAGCCGTGCCTTGGCGGCGAGGATCTCAGCGATCCCCCCGGAGTCGGCGATCCCTCCGGCGGGCCGGTCGAGTACGATCCGCGCCCGGGCGAGGGCATAGCGCTCGTGGCCCGGCATTCCGGCTGCCCGGAACTCGGCGAGGGAGACGATCACCAGATCCAGTCGCGACGTGCGATGACCGGTGAAGCGACGGAGGTCCGTCGCCGCGCCGTCCGCGAGGACGACGTACAGATCGTGGTCGGAGTGCTCGGTGGCCATGCCGTCATGGGCCCGCGAGCCTTTGAGGACGAGGCCGACGACAGCGGGGTCGGCCATGGCGAGCGCGACGAACGCGTCGTAGGTGAGGGACTGCTGCGCGGTCATGCGTGATCTCCGGTGGGTCGGCGACGGGTATGCCTGCCGGGGCGGCCACGGAAGGTCCGGGCGCCCGCACGGTCCGCGTCGGCACACGCCGACGCGCGGAGGATCAACGCACGGGGGCACTCTAGGACCCTCAAGTGCCGTGTCGCCAAAGGCGGTTACGGCATCACACGGGCCAGATACGGCGCCGTGGCGCTCCCTTCCGCCCGAGCCACGTCCGCCGGCGGCCCCGCCGCCACGATCCGTCCGCCCGCGTCACCCCCGCCCGGCCCCAGGTCGATCACCCAGTCCGCGCCCGCCACGACGGACATGTCGTGCTCGACCACGACCACGGTGTGCCCGGCGTCGACGAGCCCGTGCAGCTGGCGCATCAGCACCTCGACGTCGGCCGGGTGGAGTCCGGTCGTCGGCTCGTCGAGCAGGTAGAGCGTGTGGCCGCGCCCGGCGCGCTGCAACTCGCTCGCCAGCTTGATGCGCTGGGCCTCACCGCCGGACAGCTCGGTGGCCGGCTGCCCGAGACGCAGATAGCCGAGGCCCACGTCGAGCAGGGCGCCTAGACTGCGCGCCACGGCCGGGGTGTCCGCGAAGAACTCCGCAGCCCCCTCGACCGTGAGGTCCAGCACCTGCGCGATGTTCCGCCCCCGGTACGCAACTTGGAGCGTCTCGGGGTTGTAGCGGGCCCCGCCGCAGTCGGGGCACGGCGCGTACGTGCTCGGCAGGAACAGCAGCTCCACGCTGACGAACCCCTCGCCCTGACAGGTCTCGCACCGTCCTCCCCCGGAGGGGGGACCCCCAGCGACATTGAAGGAGAACCGCCCGACGCCGTAACGACGGACCCGCGCCTCGTCGGTGGCCGCGAACACCTTGCGTACGACGTCGAAGAGGCCGGTGTAGGTGGCGAGGTTGGAGCGCGGGGTGCGGCCGATCGGCTTCTGGTCGACCGAGACCAGGCGGCCCACACCCGCCAGTTCCTCGGTGATCTCGCCGATGAGCGTGGACTTGCCCGAACCCGAGACGCCGGTGACGGCCGTGAACACACCGAGCGGGAACTCGGCGGTCACCCCGCGCAGGTTGTGCCGGCTGACCGGCCCGACCTTCAACTGGCCCCGCGGCGCACGCACTTGGCGTACGGCGGCGGGCGAGCCGTCGAACAGGAACCGCGCCGTGGCCGACTCCGTGACCGCAGCCAGCTCCGCCACCGGCCCGCTGTGCAGCACCTTCCCGCCGTGCTCACCCGCCCGCGGTCCCACGTCGACCAGCCAGTCCGCGCCGCGCATGACGTCGAGATGGTGCTCGACCACGAACACCGTGTTCCCGGCCGCCTTCAGCCGCGCCAGCACCGTCAGCAGCGCCTCGGTGTCCGCCGGGTGCAGCCCCGCGGACGGCTCGTCGAGGACGTACACGACACCGAACAGCCCGGACCGCAGCTGCGTCGCGAGCCGCAGGCGCTGCAGTTCACCCGCCGAGAGCGTCGGCGTGGCGCGGTCGAGGCTCAGATAGCCGAGGCCGAGCTCGACGACGGGCCCGATACGGGACTTGAGGTCCTCGGTGAGAACACGGGCCGCCTCCGAGGAGCCACCTTCCAGTAATCCCGCCAGCTCCGTGAGCGGCAGCGCGGCCACATCGGCGATCGTCCGGCCGCCGAAGGTCACCGCCAGCGCCTCGGGGCGCAGCCTGCTGCCGCCGCACGCCGGGCAGGGTGCTGCGGCGAGGAACCGCTCCGCCTTCGTCCTGAGGGTCGGGCTCTTGGAGTCGGCGAAGGTCTTCATGACGTACCGGCGGGCGCTCATGTACGTGCCCTGGTACGGGCGTTGGATGCGGTCGGCGTCGCGCACCGGGTGAACGGTGACGACCGGCTGCTCGTCGGTGAACAGGATCCACTCCCGCTGCTCGGCGGGCAGCTCGCGCCAGGGCCGGTCGACGTCGTGGCCGAGCGCGTCGAGGATGTCGCGCAGGTTCTTGCCCTGCCAGGCACCCGGCCACGCCGCGATCGCGCCCTCCCGGATCGACAGCCCCGGATCGGGGACCAGCAACTCCTCGGTCGTACGGTGCACTTGCCCGAGCCCGTGGCACTCCGGGCACGCCCCGGCCGCCGTATTCGGTGAGAAGGAGTCCGAGTCGAGCCGCTCGGCGCCCGGCGGGTAGTCGCCCGCCCGGGAGTACAGCATCCGCAGGGAGTTGGAGAGGTTGGTGACCGTGCCGACGGAGGAGCGGGACGTCGGCGCCGAGCGGCGCTGCTGGAGCGACACGGCGGGCGGCAGCCCGGTGATCTCGCCGACCTTCGGCGCGCCGACCTGGTGGATCAGCCTGCGCGCGTACGGCGCCACCGACTCGAAGTAGCGGCGCTGGGCCTCCGCGTAGATCGTGCCGAAGGCGAGCGACGACTTCCCGGACCCGGACACACCCGTGAACACGGCCAGCACGTCCCGTGGGATGTCGACGTCCACGCCCCTGAGGTTGTGCTCGCGGGCGCCGCGGACGCGGACGTAGGGGTCGTGCGGGGAAGGCATGGGTGAGGGCTCCGGAAGGTGTGCGTCGGCGTCGTGGGCAAACTCCGCAATTCTAAACGAACGGGGCGCGCGGGCCGTATGAGCCACCTGCTGTTCACGATGCCGTCGGCTCGCCCACACCGGCCCCCCATACCGTCTCGCCAGTCTCTCTTCCTACCGAGGAGTATCGTGAGCGCCTCAGCTCTGAGCACTCTCACCGCCGCGCTGCTGATGGTCACGGGCGCGTCCGCCCCGCAGCCGGTCTCCGTCTCCGCGCGCGTGGAGACCCCCGCCGTGTATGACGACGAGGCGGGCGGCAACGCCGACGCCGACGACCCGGCCGTCTGGGTCGACCCCCGCGACGCGGGCCGCAGCCTCGTGATCAGCACCCTGAAGGAGGCCGGCCTCGACGTCTACGGCCTCGACGGCAAGCGGCTCCAGCACATCGCCGCGCCCGCGGCACCCGGCGAGGACACCGCCCCCGGCCGCTTCAACAACGTCGACGTCGTGTACGGCTTCGAACTGGGCGGCAAGAAGACCGACCTCGCCCTGGTCAGCGACCGCGGCCGGGACCGTGTCCGGGCCTACGCGATCGACCCGGGCGCGGTGGCGGCGGGCAGGCCCCCGCTGAAGGACGTGACCGCGGCCGGCGTCGCGCCGGTCTTCTCCGCGAGCGAGCCGGAGGTCGACGACCAGCGCACCGCCTACGGGCTGGCCGCCTTCAGCGACGACGACAACGCCTACGTGGCCGTGTCGCGCCGCTCGGAGACCCGCGTACGGCTGCTGCAGCTGGAGGACCGCGACGGCCGCGTCGGCTACAAGGCCGAGGACACCCTCGACCTGCCCGGCTCCTTCACACTGCCGAACGGCAAGAGCTGGACGCCGTGCGCCGACCCCGGCGACCACGCGCAGGTCGAGGGCATGGTCGTCGACCAGGAGGAGCACGTCCTGTACGCCGCCCAGGAGGACGTCGGGCTGTGGCGGGTCGACCTCGACGACGAGGAGTTCGGCCGCCCCAAGCTGATCGACCGGGTGCGGGAGTACGGCACTCCGTGGACGTACGACGCCGAGGAAGAGGAGTGCGTCATCGACACCGCGGGCGACCCCGGCTTCGGCGGTGAGCACCTGAGTGCCGACGCCGAGGGCGCCACGATCTACCACGCCGCCGACGGCAAGGGATACCTGCTCGCCTCCAGCCAGGGCGACAACACCTTCGCCGTGTACGAGCGCCAGGGCCGCAACGCCTACCTGGGCTCCTTCACCGTCACCGACAGCGCCGCCACCGACGGGGTGCAGCACTCCGACGGCGCCGCCGTGGTGAACGTGCCGCTCGGCCGCTCGTTCCCCAAGGGGCTGCTCGTCACCCACGACGGCGAGGCCGCGCCCGCCGACGGGGACCGGGAGGGCACCAACTTCAAGTTCACGCGGTGGGAGTCGGTGGCGACCGCGTTCCCGAAGCCGCTGACGATCGACACCAAGTCGTTCGACCCGCGCGACACGGACTGACGCCCCGGCCGGCGGCTCGCGCGGATCACGCAGAGATGATCCGGGCGAGCCGCCGGTAGGAGTCCACCAGCGCCGCACGGTCGTACGTGCTCGTCGTGACCAGCACCTCCTGTGCCTCGGTCTCCTTCAGCACCGTCTCCAGCTCGTGCGCGACCTGCTCCTCGGTGCCCGCGATGTGCCCGGCGAGGCCGCCCTCGTAGAAGCCGCGCTCCTTGTCGGTCATGGCCAGTGCCTCGACGCGCTCGGCGGAAGCCAGCGGCGGGAACGTGCCGTGCGTGCGCGAGTACGCCATGGCCCAGGCCTCCGGCACGAGCAGCCGCCGGGCCTCCTCGGGCGTGCCGGCCACCGCGATCGAGCCGGAGATGACGACGTACGGCTCACCGGCCCAGGCGGAGGGCTGGAAGCGGTCGCGGTAGTGATCGATCCCGCGCCGCATCTTCTCCCGGTTCCG